>DATJFH010000053.1:0-13704 GCA_035495815.1 Bryobacteraceae bacterium | reverse complement strand
TGCGCGGCTCGCCATCAAGCAACAGTCGTCCAACCTCGCCGGCCGTGATACCCACCTTCGATGGATCCCATGAGATGTTGAGGGCGGGGAAGGGTCCGCCGCGAGCCGGACCGCGCACCGTCCCCTGCACTCCCGGAACCCTGGTGATCTGGCCGGTAATGTAGGCGTACCAGCTTTCCCACTCTTTGAAATCCGCCTTGATATCCCGCTCGGTGCGCCACACCTCGACGGCCCGCACCATGCCGACAATCTCTTCCTTGCTGACCTTCAGCGCCCGGCCGAAGGCGTGATGCGGGGCGCTGTTGGCCCAGGCGGCGCGTACCAGGTCGCGGCGTCCCACCAGCAGGCCGGCGGTCTGCGGACCGCGGATGATCTTACCGCCGCTGTAGGCCACCAGGTCGGCGCCGAGCGCAAGGTACGGGTTGGGGACGATCAGATAGTCGGCGGCCGCATCGATCAGAATCGGGATGCCTGCCTTGCGGGCGATCGGCGCCACGTCCTTCAGATCGAGCCTGGCGCTTCCGAAGTGGTTTCCCAGGATCTCGATCATGGCGGTGTTGCGGCCGATGGCCGCCTGCAGTTCGGAGACGGAGTTTACCTCGATGATCTTCACGCCGACTGTGCGGAGGGCGTGATCGTAGGCCACGCGGGATTCGCGCGGCATGATCACTTCGTTCTTAAGACCAGTGAGATCCGGCAGCCGCTGCATTTTTTCCGGATCGGTACCCGCGATGACGCCCGAGGTGGCGTGGGTGAGCGCGGCCGCCGCCCCGGCGGTGACCAGCGCCCATTCCACCTGGAGCAGGTTGGCCAGGCGGTCGCCCGCTTTTTCCATCAGCTCGTCGAGGTTGACGGGATAGTGGGCCGCCTGCTCGATGGCCGCAATCACTTCCGGCAGCATGCGCGAACCGCCGTTGATCGTGAGGGTGGCGGTGCAGTTGATGAACGGCCGTACACCCAGGCGGGTATAAATCTCCGGACCCGACGGGGCGACAGCCGCCGCGGACGCGCTGCCGCCGGCGGCCGCGCCGGCCGCCAGCGCTCCGGTCTGAAAGAGGCTGCGCCGGCTGATACCGCGGCGGACCTTACGAGGACGAGTTTCCATCTTTCCCTCCTACTGCAATATAATCCCAGAACATGTCCCTGCGATACCCCATCCTGCTTTTCCTCTTTGGCGCCGTGGCCGGAGCGCAGCGGTACGACCTCGTGCTGGCAGGCGGCCATGTGCTCGACCCCGCCAATGGCGTCGATGCGGTCATGGACGTGGCGATATCGGGAAGCCTCATCGCCGCGGTCCAGGCGCGCATCGATCCTGCCGAGGCGCGCCGGCGGATCGACGTCTCCGGACTGTACGTGGCGCCGGGCCTGATCGATCTGCACGCGCATGTCTTCGGGTATCCCGGCGCGCTCCGGCCCGATGATACGGCGCTCGTCGCCGGGACGACGACAGTGGTGGATGCGGGCGGCAGCGGCTGGCGCACATTCGATCAGTTGCGGCGCACCGTAGCGGCGCGGTCGCAGACGCGCGTGTTCGCGCTGATCAATATCGTCGGGTCCGGCATGGTAGGCGAGCCGGCCGAGAGCAATACCGAAGACATGGATCCCGCCAGGACGGCGGAAACCATCCAGCGCAGCCGCGATGTGATCGTCGGCATCAAGACGGCGCACTTCGGCGGCAAGGGCTGGACCGCCATCGACCGCGCCGTCGCCGCGGGCAAGTTAGCCGGCGTGCCCGTGATGGTGGACGACAGAATTTTCACCCACACCGGCCGGACGACACGAGAGAAGGTGCTCGACCACCTGCGTCCCGGCGACATGCACACCCATATGTATAACGATCGCCAGATGGAGCTCGTCGACCGCGTCACCGGCGTGGTTCAGCCGTACATGGCCGAGGCTCGCCGCCGCGGCGTGCGATTCGACCTGGGCCACGGGGCCGGCAGTTTCCTGTGGCCGGTGGCCGGCCGCGCCATGTCGCAGGGCTTCCCGCCGGATACGATCAGCACCGACCTGCACGCGACCAGCATCCTGATTCAGCAGCCCGACATGACGAACTGCATGTCGAAGCTGATGCTCCTCGGCATGAGCATGGCGGACGCCGTGCTGCGCTCCACCGTCAATCCGGCGAAAGCCATTTCGCGTTACCCGGAAATCGGCACGCTCGGGACCGGCAAGGTGGCGGATATCGCCGTGCTCGAACTGCAGAACGGCGTGTTCGCGTTCAAGGATTCCTGGGGAGCCAAGCGCCTTGGCGCCAAGCGCCTGGAATGCGCTCTGACGATCCGCGGCGGGAAGCTGGTATTCGACCGCGACGGGCGCGGCTTCCCCTTGTGGAACAGCGCCGCGGCTCACGGGGCGCGGCCATGATGCGCCGGACGCTGTGCCTGGCGGTTCTCGCCGCGTCGGCAAACGGGCAGCAGATCTACGATTTATTGCTGAAGAACGGCAATGTGCTGGACCCGGCCAACCGGCGCAGCGGGCGGATGGACGTCGCCGTGATTGGAACCCGGATCGCGAGAGTTGCCGCCGGTCTGCCTGCCGCGCATGCCCGGGTGACGATCGACGCCAGCGGGTATTTCGTCACTCCCGGGCTCATCGACATCCACGCGCGCTTCGGCCCCGAAGGCGTCCTGCCCGATCACAACGAGCTTCCGAGCGGCGTCACCACGGCGGTGGACGCGGGCAGCTCGGGCTCGCGAAGTTTCGAGGACTTCAAGACCACGGTGATCGATCGTTCCAAGACGCAGGTGCTGGCATTCCTGGACGCCGGCGACGATCCGGAGGCGGCCGCCCGCACGGCGCAGAAGTATCCAAAGGTGATCGTGGGAATCGCAGCTGACGCGAAATCGTTGGATCGGGCACTGAAAGCGGCGGAGCTCAGCCACACCGTGGTGATGACGGAGTCGTCCAGCGGATTGAGCCGCCTGCGGCCCGGAGACATCGCCGCCGAAGTCTACGCGCGCCCGGCGCCGGAGGGTATGCCGGAGGCGCGCAAGCGCGGAGTCCTGTTCGGATCGGACGTTTTCCGGTTCGGCATTGCCGTGCCGGCAATCCGGCAGGGACTGCTTCCCGACACGATCTCGACCGGCATGGACCCGATCAGCATTCTGCTCCCGCGCGCGAACATGGCTACGACAATATCGAAGTTTCTCAATATGGGGCTGACCGTGGAGCAGATCATCGAGCGCGTCACCGTCAATCCGGCGCGCGCCATACGGAGGACCGATCTGGGCACGCTGAGCGAAGGGGCGGGGGCCGACATCGCGCTGATCGAAGCGCGGGAAGGCAGTTTCGGATTTCTGGACTCCGGTCACGGCCGGCTGGACGGCAAGCAGCGACTGCGATGCGTGTTGACGGTGCGAAACGGCGCGATCGTGTGGGACAGCGAAGGCCTCGGCGCCACGGACTCGAGCAGGGCGGGGCCGTACAGCAATTTCAAATAGCGGCTGCGAGGCCTGCTCAGAGCCGTGATTTGGGGTGGAAGAAGTCGGGTAGCAACGGCAAGTCGGACTGGATGCCGTTCCGTGACGCCCCGTCCGGCAGGATGACGACGTGCACAGCCGCCGCTGCCGGCTGCCAGATCACTTGAACCGTCGGTTTCCTGTCGCCGGAAAAAATCACCTGCTGGCCCTTTCCCCGAGCTGAGGGCCGCTGATCCCACTCCGGCCCGAGGGAGCGCTCGAGGATCCGGACCAGGCGGGTGTAGAAGTCAATCTTCTTTCGATTCTCCCATTCACACGTATAGACCGTCGTCCCCTCATGCTTGAGAATCCGGCAGTAGGCCGCGCCAGGGAGGTACAGCTTGGCCTCGAAATAGTACTCCCGGAGCCGGTTCTCGAGGCGCGCTCCTTCCAGGCGGCGAAAGATCGTCGGGCTCTCGCTCAAGATGCGCTCGAGCTGTCTGTCGAAGGCCTTCTCGTCGATCGATTCGCCGCCGGCGGGGGCTGAAGCCGGCGGCTCGGGACTGCGCTGTCCAGACGCCAGGGCGCTGCACAGAAGCACTCCCGCGACGCCTATCCGCAACTTCGTAAACGATCGCATGGGCAGCCAGAGCCAGTATAATCCGTCGGGCTGCTAGCATCGAAGGGATGCGAGAGTTGCTCAAACACACGGCGGAGATCGCCGCACGCTATTTGGAGACGCTGGACGGGCGCGGCGTGGCCCCCACCGCGGAGGCGCTGGCGCGGCTGGCGGACCTCGACGAACTTCTGCCGGATGAACCGCGGGACCCCGCGGCCGTTCTCGATGAACTCGACCGCATCGGTTCGCCCGCCACCATGGGAATGGCCGGCAGGCGGTATTTCGGCTTGGTGATCGGGGGCTCGCTGCCGGCGGCGCTGGCGGCGAACTGGCTGGCGGGCGCCTGGGACCAGTGTCCGGGCCTCTTCGCCGCTTCGCCGATCGGAACCGTGCTGGAGGAGGTCTCGCTGGGGTGGCTGTTGGACGTTCTGAAGCTTCCGGCGGAATCGGGCGCCGGCTTCGTGACCGGCGCCACCACGGCCAACTTCACGGCGCTGGCGGCGGCCAGGCGCTCCGTTCTGAAGCGCGTGGGTTGGGATGTAGAGGCCGACGGACTGTTCGGCGCGCCGCCGGTGACGGTGGTGGTGGGAGAGGAGGTCCATCCATCTCTGATCAAGGCGTTGGGGATGCTCGGAATGGGCCGCTCGCGGGTGGCGCGTGTCCCGGTAGACGGCCAGGGGCGAATGCGCGCGGGCGGGATTCCGGCGCTCGACGGGCCTGTGATCGTCTGCATGCAGGCGGGTAACGTGAATACGGGCGCCTTCGATCCGGCGGAGGAGATCTGCGACCGGGCCCACGCCGGCGGAGCGTGGGTGCACGTCGACGGAGCCTTCGGATTGTGGGCGGCGGCCAGCCCGCGATACGCGCACCTGGTTCGCGGCGTGGCCGATGCCGATTCCTGGGCCACCGACGCGCACAAGTGGCTGAACGTGCCGTATGACAGCGGCCTGGCATTCGTGCGCGACGCCGCGGCGCTGAAGCAGGCGATGTCGGTGACGGCGGCGTACCTGCCGCAGAGCGAACATCGCGAGCCGTCGCAGTATACGCCGGAGCTTTCGAGGCGCGCCCGTGGAGTGGAGATCTGGGCCGCGCTGCGGTCGCTGGGCCGGGCGGGGCTCAGCGAGCTGATCGAGCGCAATTGCCGCCAGGCCCGTCGGTTCGCCGAGGCGCTGCAGCAGGCCGGTTATCCGATTCTCAACGAAGTGGCGCTCAACCAGGTGCTGGTCTCATTCGGCGACTCCGCCCGCACGCGGAAGGTGATCGAGCGGGTGCAGCGGGACGGCGTGTGCTGGTGCGGCCCCACCGAATGGCAGGGCCGGACGGCGATGCGCATCAGCGTCT
The DNA here is from genome assembly GCA_035495815.1 of Bryobacteraceae bacterium. Lineage (GTDB taxonomy): Bacteria > Acidobacteriota > Terriglobia > Bryobacterales > Bryobacteraceae > DATJFH01. The sequence goes on along the minus strand of DATJFH010000053.1, from coordinate 8,343 downwards.
CCTCCTGGGCAACCCGGGACGAGGACGTCGAGCGCAGCGTCGCGGCGATCCTGCGCGCGGCGGAATAAGCCGGCAAGCCGCGGCTGGCTGCGAGGGCCGGTTGGCGTGTCGCCGTTTAAAACAGCAGCTTCAACGCAAACTGGATCACGCGTCCGCTGCTGGTGACGCCGTTGATAATGCCGTATGTCGGAGTAGCTACCGAGTTCCCCGGGATCTCGAAGCTGGTCTGATTGAACACGTTGAAGAACTCCGCCCGGAGTTGGGTATTGAATCGCTCGGTGATGCGGGTGTTCTTGAGAACCGACAGGTTCGTACTCTGAGCCCCGGGTCCCCGCAGCGTGTTCTTGCCGAGATTGCCCAGCCGGAACAGCGGCGGCAGAACGTAAGCGCCGCGGTTGAAATAGAACGTGCCGGCGTTGACACCCCGGTTTCGGATGTTCGCGCCGGTATCGACGCCGGCGTAGGGGTCGCCCACCACGTTGGGCCTCTGGTGATTGGAGCTTCCCGCGCCGGACCCGATGTTGGCGTTGTCGCCCTGCGTCTGTATCTGGAACGGCGGTCCGGTCTGCAGGCTGGTGATCCCGTTCACCTGCCAGCCTCCGAACAATTTGTCCGCGGCGCCGCCGCTCATGAAGCGGTGGCCCCTGCCGAGCGGCAGATCGTAGCTGTAGCTGGCGACCCCGCGATGCGTGATGTCGAAAGCGGACGGGCCCTTGGCGCCGCGCAGGTCACAACGGCATTGGGCGTTCGACGGAGTTCCCGTGAAATTGGACGAGCCGGAGCCGTCATCGATCGATTTCGAATACGAGTACGAAACCAGGAACGAGATTCCGTTGGCGTAGCGCCTTTCCAGCTTCGTGATCAGCCCGTGATAGGTCGATGAGGAGCCGTTCTCGCTGCCGATGATCAGCGTGGGCGAGAAGTTCGGATAACGCACCCGCTGCGCCAGCGGGGTGGGGTTCGCCGGATCTTTCACAAGAATATTGTCACCCTGCTGGAAATTCGTGCGCCGCAGCAGGTGTGTGCCCTTCGAGCCCACATAACCTACCTCCCACAACAGGTTCGGCATCAGCTCGTGTTCGATGTTGAAATTCCACTGCTGCACATAGGGTGTGCGGAATGTCGACAGCGTGAACGGCTGGATGGCTCCGGACGGCAAACTCGCGCCGGCCGGAAACAGCGTATCGAATCGGATGGTGGGCGTCAGCGGATCGGAGCTGTAGTTCTGGACAATGATAAACGGCGCGTTGTTGCGGAGGAACTGCGCCTCGTTGCCTTCCTGGATATCGTAAAACACGCCGTAGCCGCTGCGGATGACGAACCGCTCCATCGGCCGGAACGCCAGCCCGATGCGCGGAGCCCAGTTGTTCAGGTCGGGCTCGATGATACTTCGCGAAATCTGCTTGCCGGTGTCCACGATGCCCTGGCCTGGCGTGAAGGCCTTCGACGAGTTCGCCAGCAGCAGCCGTCCGCCGGCATCGTTGAAATCGAGCATGGTGTAGCGGTCCAGTTTTTCCCGCCACGGAGCGATGTACTCGTATCTTACTCCCAGGTTGAGCGTCAGGCGCCGCGAAATCTTCCAGTCGTCCTGGAAGTAAAATCCGTACAGCTCGTTGTAATTGTGCCCCAGCTGGTCGCCGGTCGCCGCCGCGGCGGTCAGTGGAAGTCCCAACAGCAGGTCCGCGATCGAGCTTCCCGTTCCGGCGCTGGCGGAAGGCAGATTCGTGAATTGTCCGGTGAAATTGAAACTGCCCCGGTCGTTATTCGCCACGAATTGGGTCAACCGGGTGCGGCGAAGGTCCACCCCCGCTTTCAGGCTGTGCGCGTGGCGCAGCCAGGTGACGCTATCCACCAGCTGCCAGGTTTGAGTAATGGCATTCTGCGGAAATTGCGAACCGGGTCCGAGTCCGGAATACCCACCCGAAAAACTGAAGGCGGGAAGGCCGAACGATCCGATCGGGCTGGTGGTCGTATTGGTGATGCCGAACAGATCGCGCGCCGGATTCTCGCCGATCGAACCTTCCGGAGGCGTCAGGTACTTGTTGCGGTTAAAACCGAGCCTCATCTCGTTCACGACCGACGGCGAGAACGTGTGGACCCAGTTCAGCGCGATGTTCTGCCCGCGAATGGTGTCCAACGTGCCCGAAAGCGGGATCAGGCCGTTACGCGTCCGGAACGAATCGAGGATCGAGTATCGCGCGAAGAAACTGTCGCCGGCCGAGAAGCGGTGGTCGACGCGCGCGTTCCCCTGGTTGTTGTCGTTGATCTGCGGCACGTCCCGCGCATAGTTCTGTCCGGGACGCCCGGAATAGTTCGGCTGCTGGAAAAGCGGAGTTACTTTCAAGGCGCGCGCCGAAAACCGGTTGGCCGGAATCCGATTGCCGGGAAACTGCTGGCGCGTGCGTGTCGCGGCGTCGAAGGTGTTCGGATCGAACACGCGCGGCTCGCCGGCGGCGCTGAAATCGCCCTGCACCTCCTGGGGAGTCGGCACGAAACCGAAACCGGTGCCGGCGGTGCGGATGCGCTGCCCCTCGTAATTCAGGAAGAAGAACGTGCGGTCCTTGAGGACGGGTCCGCCAAAGGTGGCGCCGAACTGATTCTGCTTGAGCGCCGCCGGCTTGGACGGCTGGAAAAAGCTGCGCGAGGCCAGCTTGTCGTTCCGGTTGAATTCGAACAACGAGCCGTGCCACTCGTTGGAGCCTCCCTTGATGGCCGCCAATATCTGGGTAGCTCCCCGGCCGAACTCCGCCGAGTACGCGTTCTGCAGCACCTTGAACTCCTGAATGGCGTCGATCGAAGGCGTCACCGAGGGAGTTTGAAAGGAAACATCGTTGGTATCGACGCCGTCGAGAAGATAGCTGACGGAGGTGTCGCGCGCGCCCACCGAGTTAACCGACCGGCTGACGCCCTTCTGTCCGAGCGTGGCACCGGCGCGGGAAGGAACCACGCCCGGGATCAGCCGCGCCAGGGACAGGTAATCGCGCCCGTTGAGCGGAAGATCCACGATCTGCTTGTTGCTGACGACGTGCCCGATCTCGGAGGTGTCGGTCTTGAGCAGCATCGCGCTCGCCAGCACTTCGACGCGTTCGGCCACTTCGCCCACCGGCAGCTTCACGTCCACGCGGGCCGTCTGATTGACTTCGAGCTTGACATCGGTGACCAGCCGGGCCTTAAAACCGGTACGGGTCACCTGAACGCTGTAAACCGCCGGAAGCAGGGCGGGGAAGGTGTAAGCGCCTCCCTCGTCGGTGGTGGCGGTCTTCGTCTCGTTGGTGCCGGCGTTCTTGAGAACGACTTCGGCGCCCGGAATCACCGCTCCCGATTCGTCTGAAACCGTGCCAAGAATGGTTCCACGGACAAACTGCGCGCCGAGCGCCGCGCCGTAAAGAAACAGAAAAGCGCTCGCAACAAATCGAAGCCCGATAGACATGATCAGTGATCCCCCAAGTTCAATAGATCAATTCTATCCCAACAGCCGGCTTAATCGACGATAGCCTGGGTCACCGCGTTCTGAAACTCAGGCCGCAGGTTGATGTGCGCATAGGGCATCAGCTGGATCATCAGGATTCCGATCATCTGCTCTTTCGGATCGACCCAGAAGTAGGTTCCGTACGCTCCGCCCCAACCATACTCGCCCGCCGACCCGAGCGTCGCCGATTGCCCGACCTGCTCCCGCACGCGGAACCCCAGTCCGAACCCGTAGCTCTTATATGAGTCCTGCCAGAGCGGCAGGCGTCCGATCTGGTTCACCGTCATGGCTTCCACGGTCTTGCGGCTCACCAGCCGTACGCCGTTGAACTGGCCGCCGTTGAGGAACATCTGGCACAAACGGTAGTAATCCCCGGCCGTGCCGGCCAGGCCGCCGCCGCCTCCGAAGTAGCGGCCCGTACGGCTCGCCGGCCCGGGCGCCGTCAGCTTTTCGAGCGCGCCGTCCTTCTTCGCATACGCCGACACCAGCCGCGGGAGCCGGTCGTCCGGGAGATAAAACCACGTGTCGTTCATCTCCAGGGGAGCCAGAATCCGACGCCGGAAAAACTGGTCGAGCGGCTGCCCCGAGATCACCTCCACCAGGCGGCCGAGCACGTCCGTCGCCGGTCCGTACTCCCAGGCGGCGCCGGGTTGGAAGTTCAGCGGCAACCCGGCCAGGCGGCGGATGTGGTCCGCCAGCAAATCTTCCGGTTTGCGCCCGGCGGAGAGCGCTTTCATCAGTCCCATGGTCGGACCGCCGCTGCCGCTGGCCAGTCCGGCGGAGTGGGTCAGGAGCTGGCGGATCGTGATCGGGCGTTCCGCCGGCACAAGACGGTAGCCGGCCTCGTGCCGTTCGTTCGGAGCGTTGGCGATGGCCACCTTGGCGTCCTTGAACTCAGGGAGAAACTTGGACACCGGGTCGTCCAGGAGGAAGTGTCCCTCTTCGTGGAGCATCATCACCGCGAGGCTGGTGACCGGCTTGGTCATGGAGGCGAGCCGGAAAATCGTGTCGTTCCGGACGGGCTTTCGTGTTTCGAGATCCATCCATCCCTGCGCCTCGAAGTGTGCGATCCGTCCACGCCGGGCCACCAGCGACACGGCTCCGGCGATCTCCCCCTTATCGATGTATCGCTGCACCAGCGCATGAACCCGTTTCAGACGCTCGGTCGAGAGACCGGCCTCTTCGGGCGTGGAGGTGGGAAGGCTGCCCGCCGAGAGCGTGGTGAACAGTGTGACTAACGCCAGGGTGATCCGTTTCATATGGCATGTTAGTTTACACCCGCCGGGATTCGATCCTCTACTTCAGTTACCTGAGTCAGGCTGTTTCGGTCGTGTAGGTTTTGCCCCCGTTACGTCTTTCCCGTCAAAAAGCCGGCGAACGTCCGAAAAAGACAATCACAACAGGTTGTTATTTAATTTGATTATCAAAATCAATTCCTTAGCCCGATTCCCGGGTCCGAGGCGGCCGTTCCCATCCCTGTCGCCGCTTATTGTTAAGGCAGAAGAACCGCTCTCACCGCAGCCGTTCCGCACGGAGAGCGTATTTCTTAAAACCGTCCGCCAACTGGTTTTTGCTCGTCTGGAAATCCCGTCACTAATGTTCGGCGGACAAAAAATGGCTTCGTTTGTACGGAAAAACATGGCGAAACAAGAACGCAATACGCAAAAAACGACCGGTCCCAAGACTCCCGGGGGACGGGACGCGGTCGAATTCAATGGCCTCACTACGGCACTGCCTGTCGAGTGGGGGGACGATTTCCTCCAGCTCTGCGCCGATCTTCAAGCCGAGTGGCAGCCTCAAAACGGGACCGAATGGCGCTACCTCGAGCAGATGGCGGTCGTGCAGTGGAAACTGGCGCGTACGGACGTAGCTGAATCCCTTGTGACCCGCCGACTCGAGCACGCTATAACCAAGATTCAGCGTCAGCTCGCGCGCCTGCAGCGATCCCGCCGCCGGCCTCGGGAGGCTCTCAAGAGCTGTGATGGGACGGCTCCGGCGGCCGTGGAAACAACAGACTGCGCCGCTCCGCGGCAAAAGCCCGCGCCGGACCACCCCTGGCGCCGGTCGCTTTGGCCCAAGCCGAAACAGTGAGGAGGCGGAGCCGAGAATGCTTCCCATCAACCGCGCCCCGCGTGTGCTCGCCAGAATACCCGCCGCTCCGCCCCGCGCCACGCTGACATACGGCAACACCTCGCTATCGGCCAGCTTCGATCGCCTCTTCGACAGTATCCGCCCATCCTTGGGACCGGCGGCCTCGGCGGCGCCGGAGTGGCACATCGTCGGAGTGGATCAGGCGGCGCAGGAAATCAACGCCTGGGATCTCTGCCACTCCCTGGTCCGATCCGGCTTCGGAATCGCCGGCATGCCCGCGGCGCAGTTCGCCGAACCGGATTTCGAACAGCAATGGGTGACCGGAGCGTCGGCCGATCTTGCCTTCGACGCCGTACAGGCCACGCGTACGGCGGATGCCCCGGATTCCCGACTCCCGGCCGGCTCTGGACTGTTCTGGTTCCGCGATGACGACCACTCGCAGCTCGAAGCGGCCCGCGATGCCATCGGCCGGCCCCCGGACCGCGTCCGCATCGCCCACCTCGACACCGGATACGATCCGGACCACCAGACGCTGCCGCAATTCCTGCGCCGCGATCTGCAGAAGAACTTCGTCGACCCGGATTTGCCGGACGATGCGGCGGACCACAGCTTCGGAATCCTTACCAACCTCGGCCACGGCGCCGGCACGCTCAGCCTGCTCGCCGGTGCGGCCGTCGATGGTACGCCGCTCGGCGGCGCGCCCTTTCTGGACGTGATTCCCATACGGGTGGCGAACGCCGTCGTACTGTTCAGCAACAGCGCCGTCGGCCGGGCGTTCGATTACGTTTATGGACTCTACGGCGATCGAGGCAAGCGCGCACACGTCATCACCATGAGCATGGGCGGCCTGGCGTCACACGCCTGGACGGACGCGGTCAACGCGCTCTACGATCTGGGTGTCTTCATCGTCACCGCCGCCGGGAACAATTTCGGCGCCTTGCCGGTGCGCAGCATCGTGTACCCGGCCCGCTACAGTCGGGTGGTCGCGGCCTGCGGCGTCATGGCGGACGGCCGTCCCTATGCGGACCTGCCGTTGAATATCATGGCCGGCAATTACGGCCCCGCACGCAAAATGGCGGCCGCGCTCGCCGGCTACACACCCAACACGCCCTGGGCGCGGCTCGGCGGCGGCGCGATTGTGGACCATGACGGCCGCGGCACTTCCGCCGCCACGCCGCAAGTGGCCGCCGCCGCCGCGCTCTGGATCCAGAAGTTCAAAGCGGAATGGGAAGCTTACCCCGAGGGCTGGATGCGCGTGGAATCGGTCCGCAAGGCGCTCTTCGATTCGGCCCGTCTGGACAGCCCGGCGCTGGGAGAGCGTCTGGGCCGGGGCGCGCTGCGGGCGAACGCGGCGCTATCCCAGCAGCCTGCCCCGGCGGCCATGCTCCGCAGGCAGCCCGAGGATGCAGCCAGCTTCCCGTTCCTGCGCGTCCTCACGGGACTCGGGGCCGCTCCCGACGCGCGCCGGTCCATGCTCGAGCTGGAAGCCTTGCAGATCTCCCAGCGCTCGGCGGACCTCGAGCGGCTCCTGCCCGATCCGGAAAATCCAGGCGAGCTTTCCGCAGCCGACCGCCAGCGCGTCATCGAACTTCTTCATGACGCGCCGGGCGCGTCGAAAGCCCTGCGCAGCCTGCTCGAACCCCATGCGGCGCCTTCCGTGAAGTCCTGCCCGCCTCCAGTCTCCGCATTGCCCGCCCCCGACGCCCGCCGCCTCGAACTGGCCATGCATCCGCCGCTGGCGCGGCCCCTCACCCGCAAGCTGCGAGTGTTCGCCTTCGACCCGCTGCTCGGCTACGGCACGGACTTCCTTTCCATCAACCAGACCACGCTCCAGGTCAAATGGGAAGAACTGGAACCGGGGCCGGTCGGTGAATACATCGAGGTGATCGACGCCGATCCGGCCACCGGCTGCTGCTATTCGCCGGCCGATCTCGACCATCCCTTCGTGCTCTCCCAGGAAGGCTTCGCTCCATCCGAAGCCGATCCCCGCTTCCATCAGCAGATGGCCTATGCCGTGGCCATGAAGACGATCCACCATTTCGAGCGCGCGCTGGGCCGGGTCGCTCTCTGGGCGCCCCGCCTTGTGAAGAATTCAGCGGGCGTGGTGGAGAGCCGCTATGTGCGGCGCCTGCGGATTTATCCGCATGCCATCCGCGAAGCGAACTCGTATTACAGCCCGGCCAAGAAGGCGCTGCTGCTCGGCTACTTCCCAGCGGCCGACAACGGCGCGAATCTTCCCGGCGGAGCGGTGTTCTGCTGCCTCTCCCATGACATCGTCGCCCACGAGACCACGCACGCGCTGCTCGACGGTCTGCATCGTTACTTCGGCGAGCCGTCCAACTCCGATGTGGCGGCGTTTCACGAAGCCTTCGCCGACATCGTCGCGCTGTTCCAGCACTTCACCGTGCGGGAAGCCCTGCGCGATCAGATCGCCCGCACCCGCGGCGACCTCTTCCAGCAGAACCTGCTCGGGCAGCTGGCGCTGCAGTTCGGCGAGGGGATCGGCCAATACGGAGCGCTGCGGAGCGCCATCGGTCGGCTGGATAAAGACAACCAGTGGCGCCCCGCCCAGCCCGCGCGCGACCAGTACCGCAACGCCACCGAAGCGCACGAGCGCGGCGCAGTGCTGGTGGCCGCCGTTTTCGACGCCTTTCTGGATATTTACAGACGGCGGAGTGAAGACCTCATCCGCCTGGCGACCGGCGGGACGGGCGTTCTGCCTCCGGGCGCCATCCCCGGCGACCTCGTCAACCGACTCGCCGGAGAGGCCGCGAAAAGCGCCG
>DATJFH010000052.1:0-9096 GCA_035495815.1 Bryobacteraceae bacterium | reverse complement strand
ACGATCCGACTAACCTCTTCCGACTCAATCAGAATATCAAACCCTCCTCGGCCAACGGTCCGAACGCGGCCGAAACTAAAGAAACTTGAATGTTGCGAGTGACAACCGAGTGACAACGTCGGGCGTCCAGGACGCGTTTTTCGCCCATCGCGCAGTACGAACTGGACTGAAAACATACCTACTTAGACCCAACTGAACCGGACTGAACTGAAAGTTAACGCGTTCGATTCCCGTTAGCGCTACCATGTTTTCCTTTATCTCTACGTCACAAGCGGGGCAGACCCCGATTCCAAAGCATGAACATAGCACTGCACTCGATGCAGTAATTTCTTCGGCTTTCAAGGGTTAAATGGAGCTGGCGGAGGGGCTTGAACCCCCGACCCTCTGATTACAAATCAGATGCTCTACCAACTGAGCTACGCCAGCGTCTCGAATCTGGAGCGGGGGACGGGAATCGAACCCGCAACCAACAGCGTGGAAGGCTGTGACTCTACCGTTGAGTTACCCCCGCCTTTACTCTCAGCAATTTAGCTCGGATTTGACCTCAACGGAAGACCGTGACCGAGCCGTTCGTTCAGAACCAAGTATACATCACCTATGCCGCTTCCTGCCTGGTCTTCTCGACCGCCCGCGGCAGGGTTGTCCGCACTCACTAACGGATGCTCTTTTCCGGCAACTGCGTTTTCATTTCCGGATCGAGCGGCATCCGGTCGGGTAGCGCTCCAGTCTCCGACTGCAGGCGGGCCAGCTCCCCTTTCAGCTCGGCCAGCTTTCCGGCCGCTTCCGGGGCGTTCATGAGATTGCGCGTTTCGAGCGGGTCCGACTTCAGATCATAAAGTTCGGCAGGGTCGAGGTCCGCCCGGCCCGGTCCGTTCGGGTAACGGATGTACTTCCAATCGTCGGTTCTGACACCGCGCACATTCGGCGTGTAGGGGAATTCCTGTTCGTAGTTGTATTCGTAGCTCCAGGACTTTCGCCAGCCGGGGTCCTCGCCCTGAAAGAGCGTCTTCCAGGATCGCCCGTGCGTTTTGGCCGGCGGCAGGCCGCAGACCTCGAGCACGGTCGGGCAGAGATCCACGTTCAAAGCCATTTGCGGGATTACCCTTGGCGTCCGGATCAACTCCGGGCAGCGGGCCAGGATGGGGATGCGGATGCTTTCCTCCCACATGGTCCGCTTGTCGATGGCGCCATGTTCGCCGAGCAGGAATCCGTTGTCGCCGGCGAAGACCAGCAGCGTGTTGTCGAGCTCTCCGGCAGCGCGCAGGGTTTCGTAAATCCGGCCAACGCTGTCGTCGACCGAAAGGATGGTCGCCAGGTAGGCGCGGACGAACTTCGTGTAATCCTTCACGCCGTACAAAGGGCCGTCGATGCCGTGCCAGGTGGGCACGCGCTTTCGCACCCAGTCGCCTTTCCCGGTTCCGGTGTCGCCGGCGGTAGCCGGACGCCGGATTTCGACCTGATCGAAAGCGTGCTCGTACTTCGGCTCCGGGACCCACGTGCCGTGCGGGGCTTTGTGTCCGAGGATCATCATGAAGGGCTGCCGGCGCGGTTTCTTCAGCCAGTCAACGGCCAGGTCGGTGACGCGGTGGGTGTAGTAGCCCTTGAGGACGTCGCGCCTGCCGTTGATGTTGAACGTGGTGTCGAAGTACGTCCCCTGGCCTTTGTGGCTGGCCCAGTAGTCGAAGCCGGGGCGGGCTTCGTCGCTCTGCTCGCCCATGTGCCATTTCCCGATGTAGGCGGTTTGGTATCCCGCGGCTTTGAGCTGGACGGGGTAGCCGGGCAGGTTCGGCGGGTAGTCGGTGAAGTTATTGACCACCTGGTGGGTGTGAGCGTAAAGACCGCTGAGGAAGCTGGCCCGGCTGGGCGAGCACAGTGACGTGGTGACGAAAGCGTTGGCGAACCGGACGCCTTCGCCGGCGATACGGTCGATGTGGGGAGTCTTGAGGAAAGGATGGCCGGCGCAGCTCAGGCAGTCCCAACGCTGGTCGTCGGTGAGAATGAAGAGAACGTTGGGGCGCTTATCCCTGCGGGCGGGCGCCGCGCAGGAGGCGCCGACCGCGGCTCCGAATCCCGCGCCCAGAAAAGATCTTCGATCGATCCTCAAGCAGGCGATTCTATCATGCCGACGTCCCGATCGAAGCTGCGGGCGCGGGGCTGGAATGGGAGGCTTCGTGATCCAACAGCGCCTGCCGGGCGCTTTTTCTTCGCTCACCCGCGAGACGGTATTCCATCTCGAGTCTGGCCCTGGCGGCGGAATCCTGCTGATTGGCGATTACCTGCCGTTCACCGGCGATCTTGAGAAAAGCTACCGTCGCGTTTTCCAGTTCTGTAATTCTTTTGGCGCATTCCGAACAAGTTGCAGGTCGAGGATCCGCAACATCGTCGCAGGGGGAAGGGATCACAACAACGTAAACTAGCGGATTCAACCCGGAAAGTCCCTCCTCTTGATTAAGTAGTACTGTCACGGGCGCTTCGCCCAAACTAGTGGTACGATCTAGCGATTCGATGGAGTGCTACCGGCGACCGGATTTCCGTCGCCGCCATTAGAGCGGTATGTGCAGGGACAGGACGCTTCTCATGCGGCGTGGGACTTGATGAACCCCGCGGCGCGCGCCGCGATGCGCGACGTCTCTTCTGGTTTGGCGCCGCTCAGGCCGTGGCCCGCGCCCGGCACGCGGATAAACTCGTGGGTCACGCCTGCCTCGGTGAGTCTGGCATCCATTTTCTCCGATTCGGAGAAGGGGACGTCGGTGTCTTCGGTCCCGTGGATCAGCAGGACCGGGGGATACTTGGCCGACACGTTGCGGAGCGGGCAGTAGCGGTCGAACCAGCGCGGGTCGCGATCCGGATCACGACCGGCGACTTCCTTGGGCCAGATTCCCTTTTGGCGGCAGTAGAGATAAAAGCGCCCCCGCTGGCTCTTCGGCGAAGGTTCGGAGATAGCGAAGCTGCCCACGGCGTGCCGCGCCTCTTCTTCCGGAACGGCGGGCTGCTTCAGGTAAAACGGGTCCGAACGGCTGTACCATTCCGCCGTGATGTCTCCATACCCGTAATAGGAGACCAGGGCGCGCGGCCGCGGACTGACAGCGAAGCCGGTCATCAGCGTCAGGTACCCTCCGGCCGATCCACCGGCTACGGCGACCTTTTCCGGATCGATGGCAAAGAGCTTGGGGCCGGACTTGTGTACCCAGCGCCAGGCGTCGCGAAGATCGCCGATGATTGCGGGGAGCTTGGTTTCCGGCGCCAGCCGGTAATCGATCGAGACCACCACGAATCCCTGCTTCAGCAGTTCCTCGTGGAACGGTTTGACGAGCCCTTTGCGCGAGCCGTTGATCAGCGCGCCGCCGTGAATCCACATCACGGCGGGCTTGGCCGTGGAGGCTTCGGCGCCGTAGACGTCCGCCTGGATCGCGCAGCCTTCGGCGGTCTTGTAGGTGTAGGTGCGCGGAGCCGCCGTCTGCCCGGGGGCAGTTCCGGCCACCGCGCCGAATGTGGTCCCGAGGAATCGACGTCTGTTCAGCATGCGGCGAAAACTATATCATAGGTGTCACTATGGTGAGAACCCTGGCCTCGCTGGCCGCCTTCTCCTGCTTCGCGCTTCTTGCTCAGACCAACTCCGGAACGATTCTCGGAACGGTTCGCGACTCACAGGACGCGGCGATCACGTCCGCGACCGTGACCGTAACCAACGTGAACACGGGGGTGTCCGCCACCGCCTCGGTGACGCAGGCCGGGCAGTACACCGTGCCCTATCTGATTCCGGGAGAATACTCTGTCTCGGCGGAAGCGGCGGGCTTCAAAAAGACCACCCGGGTCGGACTGCAGCTGCGTGTTTCCGATCAACTGGTGATCGACATACGGCTGGACGTGGGCGCGGTGACGGAGTCGGTGACGGTCAGGTCCACTTCGCCGCTGCTCGAATCCGCCAGCGTCACGCTGGGACAGGTGGTGGATACGCGCCAGATTCTCGACCTGCCGCTCAACGGCCGGGACGCCATGGCGCTGGCGTCGCTCTCGCCCGGCGTGACGCCGCAGGACGTCGCGCCGGGGTCGGCCGTGCAGCTCGGCAACAGCGTGCCCGCCGTGAACGGCGCGAACATCTCGACCAGCGCCGTCACCGTGGACGGGGGCGCCAACTCCACGCCGCGCGGGACCAGCTACATGATGATCTACTCTCCGAACGTGGATTCGATCGCCGAATTCAAGGTGCAAACCAACTCCATGTCGGCCGAGTTCGGACGCACCAACGGCGGCAGCATCAGCATGGTCACCAAGTCGGGGACGAACCGCGTGCACGGAACCGCTTACTGGTTTCTGCGCAATCGCGCCTTCGACGCCAACGACTTTTTCAGCAACCGCCAGGGCATTCCACTGGGCGCGTTGAATCGGCACCAGGCCGGCGCGACCGTCGGCGGTCCGGTCGTCATTCCCAAACTGTACGACGGGCGCAACAAGACATTTTTCTTTTTCGACTACGAAGCGTTCCGCGAAGCGATCGGCAATCCGCTGACGTTCACGGTGCCGACCGCGCTCGAGCGGACTGGCGATTTCTCGAAGACGGTGGATGCTCAGAGGCGGCTGGTTCAGATCTTCGATCCGTTGAACACGACCCCCAGCCCGGCGGGCGGCGGCGCAATCCTGCGCCAGGCGTTCCCCGGCAACCTGATTCCACAGGACCGGCTGGACCCGGTTGCGCGGAAGATGATCGCCTATTACCCGCTGCCGGTCAACGGCGCCGTTACCGGCAACCTGCCGGTGAACAGCCCGCGGCGCAACCGGAACAACACCTACAACCTGCGCCTGGACCAGTACATCGGCGCGCATCATTTCTTCGGCCGCGGGTCGTGGCAGCAGCCCTGGGTGGGCGAGCCCAACTACTACGGCAATATCGCCAACCCGTCCAACCCGCCCCTCGAACAGCGCCGGCGCTACGCGGCCATACAGGACGTGTACACGCTGGGCCCGACGCTGATCGTGAATCTCAACTTTTCGATCGTCTACCAATACGGCCACCGCACGGGCTGGTCGGAGGGATTCGACATCACCGAGCTCGGCTTCCCGGCCAGCTTTCGGGACGGGCAGCAGATTCGCGCCCTGCCGGTGACGTCGGCCACGGGCTTTACCGGACTCGGCAACGGCGCCCAAAACTACAGCACGCAAACCGTGCCGGTGTTCGAGGGAGGAATCACGAAGGTCTTCGCACGCCAGCGCCTGAAAGCGGGCGGCGAAACGCGGTCCTTTTACAATAATCAGCTTCAGAACAGCAACGCGGAAGGAAGCTTCAGTTTCAGCCCGGCGTTCACGCAGGGCCCCAATCCGAACCAGGGCAGCAGCCTGGCGGGCAACGCGATGGCGTCCATGCTTCTCGGATTGCCGGGCGGGGGCAGCGTGACCAACATTCCGGCCACGGCCTTCCGCAGCGCCTACAATGCGTTTTACGTGCAGGACGATATTACGCTGTCGCGCACGCTGACGCTGTTCGCGGGGCTGCGCTGGGACATCAGCATGTCGCGCACGGAGCGCTTCGACCGCATGAGCGTGCTCAACCTGGGCGTGCCGTCGCCGATCGCGCCGCAGGTTCCCGGGCTGAACCTGGTGGGCCAGATGGATTACCGCCTGCCGCCGAACCGCCGGCTCACCGATCCGGAATGGAAGAACCTCGGACCGCGCCTCGGCCTGGCGTGGCGCGCCATGCCGGGCATGGTGGTGCGGGCGGCGTACGGCGTTTTCTACGGCCTGTCTTCGGCGGACGCCACGCTGTCCAGCGCCTTTGCCGACGGCTTCGCCACGGTCACCAGCGTGGTCACGTCATTGAACGACGTGAACCCGTTCCAAACCATGTCGAACCCCTATCCGAACGGGATTCGCCGGCCGGTGTCGGCCTCGCAGCTCACGCCCGACCTGAACATCGGGCAATCGACCAATTCGGCTTTCCTGGGCGTACGCACGGGCCAGTTCCAGCAATGGAACTTCACCGTGCAGCGCGAGGTCGCCAGGAGTTGGCTGCTCGAAGCGGCTTACGTGGGCAACAAGGGCTCGCACACCAGCATCGGCAACATCTCGCTCAACATCCTGTCGAGGGAGCAGCTGGCGCTGGGCGCCTATACGCAGGAATTGATTCCGAATCCGTTTTTCGGCGTGATTACCGATCCGACATCGGCGCTTTCGCGCAGCACGGTGGCGCGCCGGCAGCTGATGTTCCCGTATCCGCAGTACACGACGATTACGAGTGAAGCGCCGTCGCTCGGCAGCTCGACGTATCACTCGTTCCAGTCCCGTGTCCAGAAGCGGTTCAGCAGCGGATTCACGCTGCTCGGCTCGTACACGATCGGCAAGACGCTGACCAACGCCGTCGGCGCGTCCATCGCGGATCCGAACAATCTGCGGGCGGAACGCTCGGTAGCCGGCTGGGACGTGCCGCAGCGCTTCGTGATCAGCGGTCTGTGGGAGCTGCCGTTCGGACGCGGCAAGTGGATCGGCTCGAACTGGTCGAAGGCGCTCGATCTGGCGCTCGGCCGATGGCAGTTCAACGGGATCGCCGCTTTTCAGAAAGGGTCGCCGCTGCTGCTGACCAGCACCAGCGGAACGCGGCCCAACCGCAACCGCCCGCTCGAAGAGATCGGCGGGCGAATTCAGGATCGCCTCAGTCACTATTTCGACACGGCGGCGTTTTCCATTCCCGTGCAGTTCACTTACGGCAACGCGCCGCCGAGCGAGCCGGACGCGCGCGGCCCGGGGATCGCCAACTTCGACCTGTCGGTATTCAAGACGTTCCGGATCGCGGAGAAGCTCTCCACGCAGTTCCGCTTCGAGAGCTTCAACACGATGAACCGGGTCCAGTTCGCCAAACCGGGATTACAGAACGGGTCGACGGCGTTCGGAGTGATCAGCCTGCAGCAGAATCAGCCGCGCAAGCTGCAACTGGCGCTGAAGATGATTTTCTGACATGCGCTTCCAGGTGGCCGCTCTGCTGGCTTTGGCTCCGCTTCTGGCGGAGAACTGGCCGGGTTTCCGGGGTCCGGGCGCGCGCGGGGTGGCCGGGAGCCCGAATCTGGCGGTTCGCTGGAACGTGGAGACCGGCGAGAACATCGCCTGGAAGACCGCGATTCCGGGGCTGGGGCTGTCGAGTCCGGTGATCTGGGACGATCTGGTCTTCCTCACTTCGGCGATCAGCTCGAACCCGGACATGGTCTTCGAAAGCAAGTTGAAAGGGCAGCGCGACGACCGGCAGGACGGAGCCGAGCAGGAGTTCCGGGTGATCGCGGTGGACAAGCGCCGCGGAAGGATCGTCTGGAACCAGCTGGCGGCCAGGGCGAAGCCGCGGGTGCTGCGCCATCCGCACAATTCCTACGCGTCGCCGACGGCGGCTACGGACGGAAAAGTGGTGATTGCGTTCTTCGGGTCGGAGGGACTGTTCAGCTATGACCTGAAGGGCAGGCAGCTATGGAAGAAGGATCTGGGCGCTCTCGACCAGGGCGCGTTCGATGCTCCGGATTACCAGTGGGGAACCGCCTCGTCACCGGTTCTGTGGAAAGGGAAGGTATTCCTGCAGGTGGACATGCAGAAGGGCAGCTTTCTGGCGGCATTCGACGCGCAGACCGGGCGCGAACTGTGGCGCACGCCACGGGACGTGAAGCCAAGCTGGTCAACGCCGACGGTAGTGGAAGGTCCCCGGCGCACGGAGATCGTGGCGAACGGCGTCGAGCACGTGATCGGTTATGACGCCGAGACCGGGAAGGAGCTGTGGCGATTGAAGGGCACATCCATGATTTCGGTTCCCACGCCGTTCACTGCCGGCGGGCTGCTGTACGTGTTCACGGGGTACTTCCGCTTCCAGCGCCGCGCCTATGCGATCAAGCCGGGCGCAAGCGGCGATATTACGGGGTCGCAGGATGCGATCGCCTGGATGCGCGAGGAGGCGCCGTATCTCTCGACGCCGGTGGTGAGCGGCGGTTACGTCTACGCGCTGGGAATTCGGGGAGCGGGCATCCTGACGGTGTACGACGCGCTCACCGGCGCGACGGCGTACCAGCAGCGCATAGGCCAGGGAAGGCGCCAGCGCGTCGCTGATCGCCTCCGGCGACCACGTGTACGCGATCAACGAAGATGGCGAAGTGTACGTGATCAAGACCGGCGCCGCTTACGAGGAGCTGGCGATGAACAGGATGGGCGAGCCGGTGATGGCTACTCCGGCGGCGTCAGGGGATACACTGTTCATCCGCGGAGCCAGCCACCTGTTCGCGATCCGGGGCAGATGAGCTCATGAGCGCCAGGTAGACGGCGCCGGCGGTGAAAAACCCGGCGAACCAGGCGTAATCGTAGAGCCAGCGCAGGCCGGGGATCACCAGGCCCGCCAGCGCCAGGCCTGCGCCCGCTCCCAAGGCCCACAGCGCCCGCGGATTGAAACCGGCGCGATACTCATAGCGTCCGCCCCGGCGGTAGAGATCGCTCAGGTCGAGCCGGCAGCGGCGGTAAACGAAATAGTCGGCGATCATGATGCCGGCGATGGGACCGAGCAGCCCGGAGTAGCCGACCAGCCAGCCGAAGATGTAGGAGCTGAACGTGTCGAGCAGCTTCCACGGCATCATGAGGATTCCCAACACGCCGGTGATCAATCCACCGGAGCGGAAGGAGATGCGTCCCGGGTTCAGATTGGAAAAGTCGTTGGAGGGCGAAACGACATTGGCGGCCAGATTGGTGGTCAGGGTGGCGATGAGGATGGCGATCAGGGCAATGAAGGCCACGACCGGCTTGTTGAAGCGTCCGATGAGCGCCACCGGGTCCCAGATGGCTTCGCCGAAGATCACGACGGAGGCCGAGGTCACGGCCACGCCGATGAACGAATAGAGCGTCATGGCGAGCGGCAGGCCGGAGGCCTGGCCGAGGATCTGATCTTTCTGCGAGCGGGCGTAGCGGGTGAAATCGGGGATGTTGAGCGCGACCGTGGCCCAGAATCCGACCATGCCCGTCAGCGACGGAATGAAGAAGCGCAGGAATTCGCCGGTAGTCTTGAATTTACTGGGGGCGGAGAGGACCGGTCCGAAACCGCCGGCGAGGGAGGTGATCCACCACAGCAGGATCAGGCCGACGAGGAGC
>DATJFH010000051.1:0-47147 GCA_035495815.1 Bryobacteraceae bacterium | reverse complement strand
CTTGCGCCGAGCCCAGCGCCGATCCGAGAATTACCGTCGCCGAAACCAATCCGCTGGCATTCGAGGTCGCCGATGCGTTGCTGACCGAAACCGACTGCGATGGCTGCCAGGTCACCGGAATCCCCGCCAAAGGATTGCCGGAGGCGTCCTCCACGCGCGCCGTCAGCGGCGAGGGCAATTGCGAGCCCGGCGCGCCGGCTTGATTATTGCCGCTCAAGATCCGCAGCGTTGCCGGCACGCCCTGCTGCCCGGGCGTGGTCGTCGTTCCCTGGGCAACGGTCACATTGAAAGTCGCCTGCGCCGCGAAGTTCGCCGTCGAAACCTGCACCTGCGCCTGTCCTGGAACCGAGCCGAGGATCACCGCCGTCGAAACCGCTCCGGAGGCGTCCGACGTAGAGACGAATGAACTCAAGGTAACAAGCGAAGAGGCCTGCCAGTTCACCGGCACATTCGCCAGCGGATTGCCCGACGCATCCTCGACTCGCGCCGTCAGCCGCGCGGGCAACTGTGTCCCCGCCGCGCCGCTCTGATTGTTGCCGCCCGTAATCGTGATACGGAAGGCCGCGGGTTGTCCCGTTCCACCACCCTGCGTCACCGAAAAGCGGAACGGGCTGAAAGTGCGGAACCCGCCGCCCACCTCCACGCTGAACGTGCTGGTCCCGGTGGATCCGCCGAACAACACCTGACAGTTGGCGATTCCATTCGCGTCCGTGATCCCGGTGCCCGCCGCGCAGGCCACCGTCGGTCCGCTTGGATTATCCGGGATGAGTCGTACGGCCACGTTCGGAACCTGCTGCACGCCTGCGTTGTGGATACCGTACACATTCACACGAATCGGCGTAGGACCGACCGTGCCGGATGCTCCCGAAATCACGTCACCCAGATTCGGAGACACGATCTGGGCTTGAACGAAGATCTGGCCGCTGACCAGATCCGCTCCCGAAGTTGTCTCCCGCATCGTCACGGAACTGCTTCCAGCCGACGCTGTCACGATGGTCTGGGTGAACGCCTGATCGCCGAAAATGGTCGCGCCGACGAAACGGTTTTCCGCCCGGCCCGTGCTGTCGGTGACTGTCTGCGGACCCATCACCAGCGTGCCCGGTCCATTCAGCGACCAATTTACGGTGACGCCCGAAGCGGGCTGCCCCGACGCGTTCCGCGCCATGACGATCAGCGGGCTCGGGAATTGAAAATTCTGCGCCGCCGCCTGTCCGTCTCCAGACACCACCGACAGAGTCTGGGCAGGGGCTGAGGCCGCGGCGATACTTGCCGCCAGCATCAACTTCACTATTGGATTCAACGAAAAGGAGGGTACGGGGGCGGGAACAAGTCGGAAAAGTCCCATCGGAGGTTTAATCGGCTCCCAGCCGGCATTGCATTAGACTACGCTGTAGATTGGCGGCTTTCCCACGCCGCCTATTTGTCGAAGGAGATGGACGCCTCGCCCGAATATTTTTTGTAGTTGCGAAAGTCAATCGCATTCCGGCTGCACGTAGTGGTGCCTCGCTGGCAACTCAGCGTCTCAGAATGCACGGGTAGCAGGAACTGCTGGGCGCCACCAATACGGACGTATTCATAGTCCGCTGCGGTTTCAACTTTATCGAGGGGAAATTCCACCGGCATATTTCGGGTTTGCATCTCGATGCGCAGCACCCGGCCCATCTTCTTCTCAATCCACACCGATCCCTTATACGCGGGAAATATCGATTGCGACGCCACCTGCACACGCCAGTGCGAATGATCGCGCTCCACCGTGAAATCGTACAGAGCCGCCGACATGCCCGCAACGGTGGACTCTTTCCGGTAGCGGAACTCCGCGGCCGTGGCCGGCGAGAAAAGATCACGAAGAAGGGTGCCGAATTCACCCGTGGACCAGGACCCGGAAAGCTCCTCCATGCCTTTCTTGATCGGCTTCCCGTTGATGGCCAGGTTCCGGTAGCTCTCCTTGCCTTCTTCATATACCACCTCGGCGGACACGACGTCGATCGGAGTCCAGCTTGTGATGTGAGACGTGTTCACGAATCGCGCCGTGAACTGCTGGCAGATGTAATTTGGCAGTGTCTCTGAAAACGATTCGGCCGTCTGACGAGCCTTGTCGATTAATGGGTCGGAAGGCGCCTCCCCTGTTTCGTGCGCATCCGGACGCCGCGCAAGCCTCACGTCGCTGGCAGGCGGCGACGCTATCGCTGGCGCCGTTGTTTCAGGAGCTACAGGCGGGACCGGCTGCCTCGACTCCGGCGCTTTTGCGCTGGCGGTCTGGCGCGTCTCAGTCCACGGGCGCCTCGCCGGAACGCCGCGTCGCAACACTGGTGGACCCGGATCCTCGGGGTCAGGCGCGGCTGGAGCCATCGGCGGCTCCGGCGCCTGCGCCGTGCGGACCGCCGGAGATTGGGGTTCCGCCGGTTCAGCGGGTTTGGCCCTAGGCGCAGCGGGTTCCCCATGCTGAGCCGCTTTTTCCTCGCGGTCCGGGTCCGGTGAATCGGAACGTTTCAGCCTGGGCCGCTCGTCGTCATCGCTATTGGCGGGCGACTGAGTCGATACCTGAACCGGACGCGAAGCATCGACGCGCTCCGCCGCGGTCCCCTCCTTCTGAAAAATCACGTTCTCGGCGTAAAGATAGCCTTCGGGGTCCTGTGTAGCCTCGATCAGCAGATGATCGCCAGGCTTGAAAAAGGATGGCTTCATGTCGTCGCCATCCTTGGTGAACTTTGTCTTCGGGCTGCGCTTCAGATTGAGGATGCGGGTGTCTTTCGCTTCCACCACCACCTGTTTGTCATCCAGCTTGCGCAGAATGCCCGTGACGGTGATCATCTGCCGGGTGTCTTCTTCTTTGGTCGTCTTACTTTTCTTGCCGCGGCCCGGCATTGGAATTCCAGGACCGCCCGGAATGCCTCCGCCCGGGTAGCCGCCTCCGGGGTAGCCGCCTCCGGGATAGCCACCTCCGGGATAACGGTCCGGCGGATAGCCGCCGCCCGGGTAGCCGATCTGGGCTACGGCGTCCGCCGAGAACAAAACCAGCACAAAACAAATGTTGCTAAGCATCGTGTTCTCTCGCTGACCCCTAATATACCGCTGCCGCAGGTCTTGCGTACTTTTTTCGTTGCCACTTCTTAGGAGTCAATAGCTTGCAACGGCCCATCGTTTGCTGTGATCAGTTTTGGGGGTGAAAAAAGGATGAATCGAAGACTCACGGTACTCACAACTCTTCTGGCGGTCTCGCTCGGGAGCGCCTTGGCATGGCAGGACTCGCGGCACGATAAGCGAAAGGAGCAGGCGGACATCTCGCCGGGCTCACATTCGGCTTCGAGACTCGCGCGTGAGGTCCGTCACGAGCTTGTCATGCTGCCTTATTACGGTGTTTTTGACAACCTCGCGTACAGTGTCAATGGAAGTACCGTGACGCTGATGGGAGCCGTCACCCGGCCGACGCTCAAATCCGACGCGGAAAACGTCGTGAAGCAGATCGAGGGTGTCGAGCATGTCCAGAACAATATCGAGGTTCTGCCACTCTCTCCCAACGACGATCGGATCCGGCTCGCTGTCTATCGGGCGATCTATGGCGATCCCGCGCTGAATCGATACGCCCTGCAGGCCGTACCTTCGATCCACATCATCGTGAAGAACGGAAACGTGACGCTGACCGGCGTGGTAGCGAACTCAGGAGACAAGAATGTCGCCAACGTGCGCGCCAACGGTGTTCCCGGTGTCTTCTCGGTCAAAAACGAATTGCGCACAGAAGGATAGAATCTGCTCGCCGCCGGCGGTTCGCGCCCGCAGCGCTGCACTCGAGTGCCGCTGCAGCGTAAGCAGGTTGTCACACGCGAAAGACATTTACTGAATCGTACATGCCTGATCCATAGTGTGCGCGCGGGACCCGTCCGAACCCGCCCCCGTCAGGAGTTCCTCGAACGTCTGCAGCGGGACCGGGTTCCCGCCCGCGCCGACTCCTGGAACCAGCGCCCACCTGTCGACGGCGCTCATCGCGAAACGCGCATCCGTGTTGTCTACCCGGAGCACGTCCGGCGGCCGGACCAGTTCCTCACCTACCGCTACGCACAGCTCCGGATGATCGAAGGGGGCGCGCTCGAATCGTACTCGGTCATCGCTCAAAGATTTGAGGAAAGCCACCAGCGCGGCTTTGTCGTCCGGACTCAGATTCAATCGCCGGATCCCCGGACCGAGATTCCCGTCGCCGGGGAAATCGCCGCCACGCGAATAGAATTCCACAACCTGATGGAGCGTCGCCTGGCCGCCGTTGTGGAAATACGGACCGGTGAACTCGCTATTCCGTAGACCCGGTGTCTTGAAGACGCCGTTCACGATTTGTCTCGCCACACCGGACTGCACGACCGCCCTGGAGAGCGGCGCGCCGAAATCATCATCCCCACCGAGGCCCACGTCCTCGGCGATCGGCCGGACGCCGGTGCGGAAGAAGCCGGTGTCCCGGCCCAAGCCGTTGCGGACGCGCCCCGTAACGCCCGCCAGCGCGACGCTGCCCGCCGAGGCGGCCGTAAACTCGGCGCCCGAATGGCAGGTGGCGCAGTTGCTCCGCCGGAAAACATTCAACCCCCGCTGCTCGACGGTGTTCAGCGCCTGCGCGCCGCCTTCGGAAAACTGGTCGAAGCGGGAACTATCGGATATCAGCGTCGCTTCATACGCCTGTATTGCCAGGCCCCAAAACAGGGCGAAGTTGAACTCTGTCTGGGTGAACTCGCGCGTGTTGGCGGCCGACCCCCGGCGGCCGGGGAGGACAGCGCCCGTATTGTCGACGAGCCGATCCGAATTCCAGTATTCCGGCGTGAACGCCGCCTGGATGAGGCTCTGATATGTATGCTGCGGCAACAGCCCGCGCCCGGCGACACTCGCCAGGGGTCCGAGAACGCTGTCGTCCGGTGCGACCCGTTGTTTCGCCAGCGGCCTGAGGCTTAGCATTTTTTTTCCGAGCTTAGGCCAGGTGCGGCCCTCGTAAGCCATCTCCACATGATTGTTGGGTGGACCGGCTGCCTGCGAGGCCAGGCTGGAATTGTCGATCCACACTCTCTCCGGAATGAGGCCGCTCTCGCTGACCACCAGCGCGTTCATCGCCGGATCCGATTCGCCGAAGGGGGTCGAGCCCGTGAAGATATTGCTGGCGCGGCCGTCCCAGAAGTTGCGGAAGTTGAAAACGGAATTGATCACCGACGGGGTGTTGCGAGTCCCCACCTGCCGCACGTTCACGCCGGCAAGGCTGAAGGCGGGCAGATCCGCTGCGTCAAATCCGCTGTCGGCGGCGCTTCCCGGCACGATGTCGACGAACATGCGCCGGAACAAGCCTCCCGACCCGGTGATCGCGTCCGTATCCCGCAAGACCGCCGAGCGGTTGTCCGCGGTGTTCGCCACCAGGTGGAACGGAAACTCCTCGAGGGAGAGAAGATGATTCACCGGCAGCGCCTCGGACGTCCGGCTGAGCTGGTTCTGCGCGCGATGATCGGCGCCCGCGTGGAAATGGCAACTGGCGCAGGCCTGCCTGCCGTCGCTGCCCACCTGCATGTCCCAGAACAGAGCCTTGCCCAAAATGACCAGCGCGTCCTTGTCCTTGACATACTTCGCTAGATTACCCGGCTGTGGAACCGGTACTCGCTTCAACGACCCCGGGTTTTGCGGTCCGCCGAAATTCTGCCCCAACCCGTTCCTGCCGGCGGCCGCGAACATCATCAGAACCAGAGATAGACGCAACATCATGGTGACTCCTGCTCCCCGCTTCCTCTAATACCCGTCTTCCCAAAATCTCCGCCTGGAATCTCGACGCTTTTCCCGGCAGGGTCGACCGGTTACGGCTTGAAACACTTCGCGACCTTCCCGAGTTGCGCTCGCTCTGTAAAATCAGTATCTCGGCCGCGTACCATATAATTGGGTTTCAAGGAATCCATATGGCCGATCTGAGCGTAGTCTTCGCCAACTCCATCCATTCGCCCAATCCGTTCTGGCTCGCCTCCGGTCCTCCGACGAATTGCGGCGAGCAGGTCATGCGCGCCTTCGACGCCGGATGGGGAGGAGCGGTGTGGAAGACGCTGGGAGAGCCGATCGTGAACGTCACTTCGCGCTACTCCTCGGTGGATCTCAACGGCAGCCGCATGATGGGGTTGAGCAATATCGAGTTGATCACCGACCGGCCGCTCGACGTAAACCTGCGCGAAATCGCGGAAGTCAAGAAGCGCTATCCGAAGCACGCCGTGATCGCGTCCCTGATGGTGGAGTCCCGAAGGGAAGCATGGCACGAGATCGTACGCCGGTCGGAAGACGCGGGCGCGGACGGGCTGGAGCTCAACTTCGGCTGCCCGCACGGCATGAGCGAGCGGGGCATGGGCAGCGCCGTGGGGCAGGTGCCGGAGTACACGACGATGATCACCGGCTGGGTCAAGGAAGTAGCCCGCACGCCGGTTCTGGTGAAGTTGACGCCCAACATCAGCGACATTCGCGCCGTAGGCCGCGCCGCTCGCCAAGGGGGCGCCGACGGGCTCTCGGCCATCAATACGGTCAACTCGATCACCGGTATCGATCTCGATACTCTCATCCCCCGGCCGCAGGTGGACGGACGTTCGGCGCATGGCGGCTATTGCGGTCCGGCGGTGAAACCGATCGCGCTGCATCTGACCCAGCAACTGACGAGCGACCGGGAGATCGGAATACCGGTGTCCGGCATCGGCGGCGTCTCAGGCTGGCGCGAAGCGGCGGAATTCCTGCTGCTCGGCTGTCAGACCGTGCAGGTGTGTACGGCTGTCATGCATTACGGCTATCGCGTCGTGGAGGACATGATCGACGGTCTGAGCAACTGGATGGAAGAAAAGGGGTTTGCCACGCTCCAGGATTTCCGCGGTCTCAGCGTTCCGCGCGTGTTGGACTGGAAAGACCTGAACCTGAATTACAAACTGGTGGCGCGCATCGATCCCGAAACCTGCATCGGCTGCCAGCTCTGCTACACCGCCTGTTGGGACGGCGCGCATCAGTGCATCCACCTCGACCGCGTGAGCGGCGGCCATCGCACTCCACCGCAGATGGAAGCCGAAAGCCGCCGGAAGATTACGGTAACTCCACCGGCACGGCTCGATCAGGGGCCGTTCCCCACTCCACCCGAGCGTGTTCCGCGGGTCGACGAAGACGAATGCGTGGGCTGCAATCTCTGCTGGCTGGTGTGTCCGGTGGAAGGCTGCATCACGATGGAGTCGATCGACACCGGACTGGCGCCGGAAAGCTGGGAACAGCGCTGCGAGAAACAAGTGGCCGCGCAATCGTGAGCGGGCGCTGCTGATTCGAACTCAGCGCGCCGCGGCGACTTCCAGCACGGCGTACCAGAGAAACTCCACCAGCTTGGGAATCGAGCCGGCGGCGATGCGCTCGTCATCGCTGTGGGCGCCGTGCGCGTCCCGCTCGTCGACGATGGGGCCGAATCCGTAGGCTTCCACGCCCCGCGCCCTCAGTTGGGCCATGTCGGTCGCCCCTCCGCTCATGGTCGGCAGCGTGATGGCGCCGGGAAACATGCGTCTTTGTGTCTGCTCGAGCGCGTGGAACATTTCCGTATCGAGCCGCGATGGCCTGCCCACCGGCCGCCCCCGGTTCTTCGACGGGACCACTTGCACATTGGGGTCGCCGATCACACGCCGCAGTTCTCCGTAGAAACGCTCCATGTCCTCATCCGGCAGGATGCGGACGTCCAGTGTCGCCTCCGCTTCCGACGGAATCACGTTGCTGCGGAAACCGGCTTTGATGATGGTTGGTACGACAGTCGTCCGGAGGATCGCGTTATGGCCACTCTCATGCTGGGCGAAGTAGCGCTCGATGGCGGGCGCGGCCGCCGGGTCGTTGATCTGGTTGTAGCGCCGTGCCTCCTCCGGCGTGCTGATGGCTGCCAGACGCTTGAAGTAGGCGCGCGTGGTGTCGTTGAGCCGCATCGGCGGCTGCCATTCACCCACTTTCGCGACCGCCGCCGCCAGCCGTAATACGGCGTTGTCGGAAGTGGGACGGGATCCGTGGCCGGCATGGCCCCGCGCAACCAGCTTCACCGGACGCGGAGCCTTCTCGGTCGCGCTGATGCCTACGTAGCGTACCTTGCCGTTGCGGGCGCTGGTCCCTCCACCTTCCGCCAGCGCGAACTCGGCGGCGATTTCGTTCCAATGATGCTCCACCAGGAAATCGATCCCGACCTTGGTCGTGCCCTCCTCGCCCGCCTCCGCCAGGAAAATCACATCGCGGTCCAGTTTCACGTTCAGCCGCTTCAGCAGGATCATCACCATCAGAGCGGCGGTGGCGTTGTCCTTGTCGTCGACGGCGCCACGGGCGTAAATGTAGCCGTCCTTGCGAATGGGAGTAAAAGGATTGAAGGACCATTTGTCCTCCTGCACGCCGACCACGTCGGTGTGGCCCATGATCAGCAGCGGGCGCTTCGATCCGTTGCCCTTCAGGCGGGCCACCAGGTTGGCCCGGTCCGGTTCGAGCGCCAGCAGCTTGCAGGAGATGCCCTCTTTCTCGAGAACCTGCTTCAGGTAAGTGGCCGCCCGGGTTTCGTTGCCGGGCGGATTGCTGGTATCGATTTGCAGCAACTCGGTGAAACGCGCCAGCGATTCGGCGCCCGCCTTGCTCCAGTCCACCGGATAGCGCTCGGCGGCCCCGGCCGGCAGAACGGCGATCATGAATACGGCCAGAATTCTATAGCGGAATGTTTCCATGTTTTTTCCGCGGCACGGCGTCGACTTTATTTTCCAGCATCCGCAGCGCACGGATCACTTTCGGGCGTGTCTCGTGCGGCTCGATCACGTCGTCTACAAATCCGCGCTCGGCGGCGATGAAGGGATTGGCGAATCGCTCCCGGAACTCGGCCGTCTTTTGCGCCCGCACGCGGTCCTGGTCCGGTCCGGAGGCCAACTCGCGGCGGTAGACGATGTTAACGGCGCCATCTGCCCCCATGACTGCAATCTCGGCCGTAGGGTATGCGAAGTTGACGTCCGTACGCAGGTGCTTCGACCCCATCACGCAGTACGCCCCTCCATACGCTTTGCGTGTGATCACCGTGATCTTGGGCACCGTGGCTTCGGCGTAAGCGTAAAGCAGTTTGGCCCCGTGACGGATAATTCCGCCGAACTCCTGGCTCGTGCCGGGCAGGAATCCGGGTACGTCTTCGAAGGTCAGCAGCGGGATGTTGAAGGCGTCGCAGAACCTCACGAACCGGGCGCCCTTCACAGACGAATCGATATCGAGGCAGCCTGCCAGAAACGCCGGCTGATTGGCGACCACGCCGATAGTGCGGCCGTCCATGCGGGCGAAGCCGACTACGATGTTGCGCGCGAAATACTCGTGTACTTCAAAGAACTCGCCGTCGTCGACCACGCGGTGGATCACATCTTTGATGTCGTAGGGCTGATTCGCTTCGGCGGGGACGAGCGTGTCGAGCTGCGGATCCATGCGGTCAACCGGGTCGGCGCAGGATCGTCGCGGTGGATCGTCGCGGTTGTTCTGCGGAAGATAGCTGAGCAGGGCGCGGATCATGCGCATGCAGTCGGCGTCGTCCGGCGCGATGAAGTGTCCCACTCCGCTGACCGAATTGTGGGTCATGGAACCGCCCAGACGCTCCTTGGTCACGTCTTCATGGGTAACGGTCTTGATCACATCGGGACCGGTGACGAACATGTAGCTGGTGCGGTCCACCATGAAGACAAAGTCCGTGATGGCCGGCGAGTAGACGGCCCCGCCGGCGCAGGGTCCCATGATGGCGGAAATCTGCGGGACTACACCGCTCGCCAGCGTGTTCCGCAGAAAAATGTCGGCGTAACCGCCCAGCGAGACGACACCTTCCTGAATGCGCGCGCCGCCGGAATCGTTCAGTCCCACCAGGGGCGCGCCGTTCTTCAGCGCCAGATCCATAACCTTGCAGACTTTTTGCGCGTTGGTTTCGGAGAGGGATCCGCCGAACACGGTGAAATCCTGCGCGAAGACATAGGTAAGGCGGCCCTCGACGAGTCCGTACCCGCTGACTACGCCGTCGCCGGGAACGATTTGTCCGTCCATGCCGAAATCGCGGCAGCGGTGAGTGACCAGCTTGTCCAGTTCTTCGAACGAGCCCTCATCGAGCAGCAGTTCGACGCGCTCACGGGCGGATAGCTTTCCCTCCTTGTGCTGCCGCTCCCGGCGGTCGGCGCCACCGCCTGCTTCGGCGGCGGCATGCCTGCGGCGCAACTCTTCGAGCCTGGTCATTGGCACTACTGTAGCGCAACGGAGGATTCCCGCTCAGGCCGGGCTAACGCCCAATCACATCCAGCGCCTTCAAAATCAAAGCATCGCGCTGAGCCTCGACCTCGTCGCCTTTTTCGATTCCGAACGCCTGGTTGTAGATCTCGGTCTTCAGCCGGTTCCGTATGGCGTCGCTGTCGCGCGACCAGTCTCCGATTCCGGGTTGAATACCGCGCTGCGAGAGGAACACCTTGAAATCGTCGAGCAATGCGCCGGTGACTTCGAAATCCTTGGGAATGTCCGAATGCTTCTTGAAATAGTCGATGGAGAAAGTGGTGAAACTGCCGCTCGCTTCGAGCACCGCGCGCAGCCGTGTCGGAGGTTCGGGGTAGACCTCGAAATCGGGCTGAATCCCTCCGCCGCCCTTGACCACCCGCCCGCTGTCGGTGCGGAATTCGGACTGCTTGTTGGGCTTCGACGCCGTCGCCGATAAAGCGAACTCGCCGGCGCCCTTCAGGGGACGCTGTATGGAGCGTCCGCTGGGCGTGTAGTAGAGGGCTGTCGTCAGCGCCATGCCGGTGGAATCGGAGAGTGGATAGACGCTCTGCACGAGGCCTTTGCCGTAACTGGGTTCACCGATGATAGTGGCCCGGTCGTGATCCTGCATCGCTCCGGACACGATCTCCGATGCGCTGGCGCTCTTGCCGTTGATCAGGATCGCCATCGGAAATGTGTACGGCACATTGCCCGGTGGCACGGTCTGATCCTGCTCCTCCACCTTTCGTCCCCGCACGGAAAGCAGCTTCTGGCCGGGCTCGAGAAATAGCGACGCCGTCTGCAGTGCGGCCGGCAGTAATCCGCCGGGATTGTTGCGTAGGTCGAGCACCAGGCCCTTGAGTTTTTGACCGCCGAGTTTCTCGATCGCTTCCTTGATCTGCTCGCCCGTCTTCTCATCGAAGCTCG
This sequence comes from Bryobacteraceae bacterium, assembly GCA_035495815.1. Classification (GTDB taxonomy): domain Bacteria; phylum Acidobacteriota; class Terriglobia; order Bryobacterales; family Bryobacteraceae; genus DATJFH01. Next base: position 35,984 of record DATJFH010000051.1, on the reverse strand, counting down.
ACACTCGCAGATACCCCACGCCTGGTTTCAGATGGAACACGCGCTCCACGCTGGGCGCCTGCATCTCTTCCGGTGTGAGCACGAAATCGAGCACCCGCGCGTTACCCGGCCGGCGCACGACGAGGCGCGCCGGTTGCTGCCGTGATTGACTTAGCAGCGCCACCATCTGGTCCATGTCAAGGCGGTCGATGGCATAGCCGTTGATCGCCAGGATCTCGTCCCCCGGCGCCATGCCGGATTTGGCTGAAGGCGTGCCGGGCAGAGTCTGCAGCACGATGATCCGTCCGGGAACCAGCGAAACCACGCTGCCGAAGCCTTTCTGCGTGGACGTCTCCATCTTCTTGAGCTGGTCGAACTGACCAGGATCGAAAAAGACGGAATGAGGATCCAGCCGACGGAGGAGTCCGGGGATCGCGCCTTCATAGAACGCTTTCTCGGGTGGAACCGGATCAGCCGCCTCTCGCTCGACGGCGGCGTACGCCTCGACGAACCGCTTGATTTGGATTTCCACGTCGCCCGCGCGGGCGGCGGTTAGAGATAGAATCAGCAGCGCTGCGGAAATGCGATACATCAATCGGGCCAAACCAGGGCGACTTCGACCACCCCCTCCGGAAGCAGCTTGGGCCGCGGCTGCCCATGACTTAGACGGCTGGCGGTTCGCGGGACTTCAGGCATTTCCAGCCACTCTTCATATGTGACCGTCTTTGTAAGGGTGGCCATACGCCTATTTTATCGCGTGAAACGTGTCGCCCTCTTCGCCCCGTGACGCTCCAGGGCCAGCTCAATCAGCCGATCAATGAGCTTTGGCATCGGCAATCCCGCGTGCTCCCACATCTTGGGATACATGCTGATCGACGTGAAGCCGGGAATCGTATTGATCTCGTTGATGTACAATCGGCCGGTCGACGCTTCCAGCAGGAAGTCGACGCGCGCCATGCCGCTGCACTCCACGGCGCGGTAGCATTCCACCGCCAGCCGGCGTAGTTCGTCCGTTTTCTCCGGTGAAATGCGCGCCGGCAGCTCGATCTTCGCCTTGTCGAGCAGGTACTTGTCTTCGTAATCGTAGAACTCGCGCGAGGGCAGAATCTCGCAGGGAATCGACGCCAACGGGTCGTCGTTGCCGAGAACGGCGCACTCCAGCTCCTGTCCCGTGATCCCACGCTCGAGGATGACCTTGCGGTCGAATTCGGCCGCCATGTCCAGCGCTTTTTCCAACTCGGCTGCATCGTGGGCTTTGGAAATCCCGACCGACGAGCCCAGGTTCGCGGGCTTCACGAAAATGGGAAATTCGAACGGAGGCTTCGTTCTTTCTGCGCCGCGAGACAGGACGGTGTATTCCACCACCGGAAGACCGCGCTCTCGGCACACACGCTTCATCATCTCTTTATCCATCGCTAGCGAGGACGAGAGCACTCCCGCGCCGACGTACGGAAGATCCGCCAGTTCCAGCAGGCCCTGTACGGTGCCGTCTTCTCCGAACGTGCCGTGCAGGGCGGGGAACACCACGTCGATGCCCGGATTGCCCTCCGGCTCCGGTAGAATCGGCCGCGGCGACCATTTTCCTTCCTTGCTGATGGTGAACGGAATCACCTCGTAGCGCGAGGCGTCCATCGCCTCCAAAATGGATTTGGCGGAGCGAAGCGAGATCTCGTGCTCGCCGCTGCGGCCGCCCTGCAGCAATGCCACGCGCAATTTCATAGGATTCTTTTTCCAAGCGCGGACATGATCAGCTCTACTCCCAGGTCCGCCGTGCGATTCACTTCGTCGATCACCGGGTTCACCTCCACCACTTCCATCGAAAGCATCTTTCCCGAATCGCAGATCATCTCCATGGCCAGGTGCGCCTCGCGGTACGTGCCGCCGCCCCGGACCGGCGTCCCCACGCCGGGCGCTTCGCGCGGGTCCACGTAATCCATGTCCAGCGAGAGGTGAAACCCGGCAGTGCCGGCGCAGGCGATCCCGATCGCTTCCTCCATCACCGACCGCAGCCCCCGCTCGTCGATGTGGCGCATGGTGAACGCGCGGACGCCCGAGTTTCGTACGTGCGGCGCTTCGAGCTGATCCACATCGCGCACGCCGACCAGCGCCACCTGACCCGGCGCCACTTTGGGCGCATAGCCGAACAGGTGCGTCAGCTCTTTCGGGCCCAGCCCGACGCAGCAAGCGAGCGGCATGCCGTGGACATTGCCGCTCGGACTCGATTCCGGTGTGTTCATGTCGGCGTGTGCGTCAATCCAGATCAATCCGACCTGCTGCTTCTTCTTTCGGAACGCCCTGGACACGCCGGCCATGGTGCCGATGGCCACCGAGTGGTCGCCGCCGAGCACCAGCGGAACTTTTCCGGCCGCCGCCGCTTTTCCGACCGCTACCCCCAACCGCCGGCAGGTATCGGCGATCTGCGGCAGGTAGCGAGCCTGCGGCGGACCCTCGGGAGCCGCCTCGCGCTGGTGAACTTCAAGGTTTCCCTGATCCTCCACCTGATAGCCCAGCGAAGCGATCCGTTTGTTGAGATTGGCCACGCGCAGCGCTGACGGACCCATGTCGACGCCGCGGCGATCCTGGCCCAGGTCAAGCGGAGCGCCGATAATGGCTACGTGCGACTGCCGCATCCTTAGAAATCCGCCGAGCCCGGCGTGCGCGGAAATGGAATCACGTCGCGGATGTTCTTCATGCCCGTGAGGTACATCATCATGCGCTCCAGCCCCAAACCGAAGCCGGAGTGCGGGGCGGAACCGTAGCTGCGGAGGTCCAGGTACCAGTTGTAGTGCTCTTCGGGAAGCCCCTTGGCCCGGATCTTCTCGAGCAACATGTCGTAGCGCTCTTCGCGCTGGCTGCCTCCGATAATCTCCCCGATACGCGGCGCCAGCACGTCCATCGCCCGTACCGTCTTGCCATCCTCGTTGAGACGCATGTAAAAGGCCTTGATTTCGGCCGGGTAATCCGTCACGATCACCGGCTTCCTGAAGACCTCCTCCGTCAGGTAGCGCTCGTGCTCGCTCTGCAGGTCCGAACCCCAGTGAACCGGGAACTCCCAGTTGCGCCCGGATTTTTCCAGCAGCGCGACCGCTTCCGTATAGGTCACGTGTTCGAAGGCGCTGGCGGCCACATGCTCGAGCGTGGCCAGCACCGTGTTGTCGATCCGCTTGTTGAAGAATTCCAGGTCCGGACGGCAGTGGTCCAGGACATAGGCAATGATGTACTTCAGGAATTCCTCGGCGAGCCGCCGGTTGCCGTCCAAGTCGCAGAAAGCCATTTCAGGCTCGATCATCCAGAATTCGGCCAAATGCCGGGGCGTATTGGAATTCTCGGCGCGGAAGGTGGGTCCGAAGGTATAGACATTGGTGAACGCCAGCGCAAAGATCTCGGCTTCGAGTTGGCCGCTGACGGCCAGATACGCCGGACGCCCGAAGAAGTCGTCCGCGTCATTGGCGGGCTTGCCCGGGTCGAGCGTGGTGACACGAAACATCGCGCCGGCGCCCTCCGCGTCCGACGTAGTGATCAACGGGGTGTTGACATAAACAAATCCGCGCTCCTGGAAGAATTTGTGGATGGCAAAACTGAGCGCATTCCGGACGCGGAACACGGCCCCGAATGTGTTGCTGCGCACGCGCAGATGAGCTATCTCGCGCAGGAACTCCATCGTGTGGCCCTTCTTCTGGAGCGGATAGGTAGCCGGGTCGGCGGGCCCGAAGACGCGCAGGTCCGACGCTTTCAATTCGACCGACTGCCCTGCGCCGGGCGACGCGATCAGCTCGCCCGAAACGCGCACGCAGGCGCCCGTCGTGGCCTGCGCCAGCGCCGCTTCCGGGACCGCGCCCGCCTCGATCACCACCTGCAGGTCTTGAAAACTCGATCCGTCGTTGAGCTGGATGAAGTGGATGCCCTTGCTGTCGCGCCGCGTCTTGATCCAGCCGTGCGCGTCGACCCGCGTCCCGAGCGGCTTTCCGAAGATGGCGCGGATCGATCCGTCCGGGGCGATCATTCTTCCTCTTCCTCCGGCAGGGACTCCAGGCGGTCGAAAACTTCGTTGATCTGGTCCAGCGGTTGCTCCATGCCTTCCACTTCCCGCAGTTCGAGCAGCAGCGGGTACTGGGCGGGACGCGAGCGCAGCAGCTTCATCGTCTGCTTCCAATTCACGGTGCCGCCTTCGGCCAGCAGGGGAAACAGATGCTTGTCCGCCTCGCCGTTGTTGTCGTGTACGTGGGTGGAACGGATGCGCTCCTGCATGATTTCGAATTCCCGGTCCACGCCCCCGCCGATATGGGCGTGGCCGACGTCGAACACGAAATTCAGATCGAGGTGCGTTGTCTTCACGAAATACATCAGCCGCTCCGCCGTGGACAGCCCGTTGGGGATATTCTCCAGCAGTATTTCCACGCCGCGGTGGCTGGCGAACAGCATCAGCTCCTCGAGCGCGCTGAACGCGGCGTCGATCTTCCGCTCGTCGAAATCCTCGTCTCCGACGCCCAGGTGCTGCACCATGTAGCGGAACGGGATCATCTCGGCGATGTCCAGCGCGCGCTTGATCTCGTCGACCATGGGGATCCGCTTCGATTTCACCGGCTCGGTGATCGTGACAACGGCATGCGGCCCCGAGCGCCCCCAGATCTCGTCGGTGTACATCGGGGAGTGGATCGAGTGCAGCTTCAGATCCGCGTCGCGGAACCAGTGTCCCAGTTCGGCCACCTGGCTGCCATTGCGATAGTCCAGGTGCTGGCGCGCGCAGAAAATCTCCACAGCCGGGATGCCGGCCTGCATTGCCTTGTTCAGCCAGGCCACGGTAAGCCTGTGGTTCACGCACACGTGCGTGGATAAGACGCGATTCATCGTGTTCAGAATCCTTTTGCAGTGCCTTCGGTGCGTCCATCGGCGGCTCCCTGGAGCCACTTGCCATCCCAAAGGATGGCCGCCACTTCGCCTTGTGACGCCGCCATCTTGATCTTGTGGCCGCGGGCTTTGAGCAACTCGATCGTGTCCGGTGAAAAGCCGGACTCCATCCGCAGCTCGTCCGGCAGCCACTGATGGTGAATGCGCGGCCAATCGACGGCGCGCTGGAGGTCCATCTTGAAATCGAGGACGTTTACGATCACTTGCAGCACGGTATTGATGATCGTGGGCCCACCCGGAGACCCCAGCGCCAGGTAGAACTTCCCGTCGCGGGTAACGATGGTTGGGGTCATGGAAGAGAGCGGGTGCTTGCCCGGCTGAATGGCGTTGGCTTCCCCCTGCACCAGCCCGTAGGCGTTGGGTTCGCCGGGCTTGGTAGCGAAGTCGTCCATCTCGTTGTTCAGAATGAACCCCAGTTTGGCGACAGTCACGCCGGATCCGAAGCCGCTGTTCAGAGTGTAGGTGACGGCGACGACGTTGCCTTCCTGATCGGCGATCGTATAGTGAGTGGTCTCCGTGGATTCGCCGGGTCCGGCTTTGCCGGGACGGACATCGACACTGGCGGTTGCTTTCGCCGGATCAATCGACTTCCGTATGGCCGCGATGTACTTTGGATCGAGAAGTCTCGAGATCGGCGTCCGCACGAAATCCGGGTCGCCGAGAAACTCGCTGCGATCGGCGAAGTAATGGCGCATCGCTTCCGCCATCGTGTGGATGGACGCGGCCGACCCGGCGCCGGATTTCGCGTAGCCGGTCCCCTCGAGCACGCCCAGCATTTGCAAAATTCCAAGGCCGCCGGAGCTGGGGGGCGGAGCCGTAATGACCTCATATCGTCCATACGCGCCGGTAAGCGGCTTGCGCTCCACCACGGCGTAATTCTTCAGGTCCTCGAGCGTGATGTGGCCGCCGTGGGCGCTCATGTCTGCCGCCAGCAGGCGCGCCGTTTCGCCCTCGTAAAAATCCTTTCCGCCGAGTTTCTGAATCCGCCCCAGGGTGCTCGCGAGTTCCGGCTGCGCCAGGATATCGTCCATCTCGAAGTATTCGCCGTTCTTGAGGAAAATGCGTTTGGATTCCTCGAATTTTTCCAGCCGGCCGGCGGCTTTCAGCGAAGTGGCAAGACCGTATGAGACCGGGAACCCCTTCGACGCGAGGGCCACTGAGGGTGCAACCAGATCCGCCCAGGACCTGCGCCCGTACTTCCGGTGAGCGAACTCGAGTCCCCTCACGGTTCCGGGGACGCCCGAAGCCCGATAGCCGGTCAGGCTGTCCTCGGTAGGCTTGCCGGATGCGTCGAGATACATATCGCGGTAAGCCGAAGCGGGCGCCCGCTCGCGGAAATCGAGAAAAGTCGTGCGGCCGTCGGCGAATCGGGCCAGAAGGAATCCACCGCCGCCCAGATTTCCAGCCGAAGGATGAGTAACTGCCAGCGCGAACCCGACCGCCACAGCGGCGTCGATGGCATTGCCGCCTGATTTGAGGACCTCGACTCCGATATCGGTCGTGTGAGGCTCGACGGTCACCACCATAGCGCGCCGGGCATGCACGGGCCGTCTCGCGCAGAAGGCGTCACTGGGCCCGAATGCCGCGAGCAAGCCGAGGAGGCAGACGAATTTGCGCATACGTTCCGATTCTACCGCTTCACCGGGGCAGCCTAATTCCGGCTGCAGGGCCATGCGTCGAGATGAGTTTCGACAGAGCGCAGCCCGGCCGTGCTCAGCAGCGCCGCATATTTAAGGGCAGCGCCTCGCGGACGAATACCAACTTCAGTCCCGGCCTGCCGCATCTGCCCGCAAGGGTATCATTTCTCTTTGACCACTCGAGCCATCGCGATCGCCTCATTCCTGTTCACGGCCGTGTTCTTCATCGAGTACACGCCCTTGGCGCGGCGGGTCCATATTCCTTTCGACCTGGCGGGCTACCATTTTCCCCTGGCCGATTATGCGTTCCAGTCGCTGCGTCAGGGCCGCTTTCCACAATGGGATCCGACTATCTATTGCGGCCTGAGCTACGCTGGGAACGCGCAGGCGGCTTTGTTCTACCCGCCGTCCTGGCTGTTGCCGGCCATGAACTGGGGGCGATCACAGCTGTCATACCAAAGCCTGCAGAACCTGACGCTGACGCACGTCTGGCTGGCGTTTCTGCTGTGCTGGCTCTGGCTGCGCCGCGAAAGGGCGCTTCATCCACTGGCGGCGGCGCTCGGCGCGGGCGTGTTCGCCTTCAGTGGATTTCTTCTGCTCAACCTGCAGCACTTCGGAGTGGTCGCCGGCTACGCCTGGATGCCGCTCGGATTCTCCGGCATCGACGCGGCGCGGCGGCTTGGCAAGTGGCGCCCGCTGTGGAAGCTGGCCGCCGCCTCCGCCTTGTGCTTCCTGGCCGGGTATCCGCCCATGTGGGTCGTATTCGCCCTCTGCATGCTGGCCTACGGCGTCGCGTCCAAATCCGCTTTCCGTGACGCTGCCTGGACGGCGGTCGCTCTGGCTGCTTCCCTGCCGGTGACCGCCGTGCAACTTCTCCCCGCGTGGGAAGCGACGCGTCTTGCCGTCCCCGAGGCGAGATACGACCGTGCCAGTGGTGTGAAAGATCCAGCATTCTTCCTCTCCTACTTCGCCCCAAACTTCAATGATTTCGGACTCGAGACTCCGGTTCACACCAACCCGGGACGCGAGTACCTGTATCTCGGCGCGGCGGCTTTCTCCGGCGCCGGACCGCTGCTCTTTCGCGCCAGGCTCCTGGGCGCCGGTCCACCGCTCGCTGTGGCCATGGTCTCGCTGCTCTTCCTGGTTAACCCGTTCGGGATCGCCGGACGCATCATCGAACAATCGGCCATGCTGGCGCAGGTCTTCAGCGCCTGGTATTTTCTGGCCGGCTTGACTGCGTCGGCAGCGCTGCTGGCCGCGCTCGGGCTGGATCTTGGCTTGAACCGCGCGGTCAAACCCTGCCCTGCCTGGCTCTCGGCCGCAGCCCTGGCGCTGTCGCTCGGCTGGTCGATCAGTCTCCTGCTGCGTTGGACTACGGGCTCGCTGGCCGTCGGTTGGCTGTCCGCGCTCGACGCGCTGGCGGCGACGGTTCTCTGTGGATTGCTGATCTTCATCTACCCCGCTTCCACTGGCCGCTTTCGTCTCGCCGTCGCGCTCGCCGTGTTGACTCTCACTGCGGCCGACTACAAGGCCTTCGGGACGAGCAAGCGTTTCAACGCCTATCGCGGACCCTACGTCGCCTCCTTTAAGGCGCAGCCGTTCCCCGGCATGAACCCCGCCGCATATCGGACGATCCGGGAACATCCCGAATACCGCATCGTACTCGACCAGACAGCGCTGTTCCCGCAGGACCTGCGCCACAACAGCCTGACCACCCCGCAGGGCTTCGATCCGCTTCTTCCAGCCCAGTACAAGCTGCTCATAAACCGGATCGCGCATTTTCGGACGAATCGTGAATTCGACATCGACCCGGAGAATCTCGCCGCCGCCCGGCTGCTGGGCGTGCGTTATTTCGTCACCTCGGAGCAAGGACCCATGTACAAGCGGCTTTCGGCCAGCCCCGGGTTCCGCCTTCTCTTGCCTGACGACAGTTATCACAAGGTTTTTGAAATCTCGAGTCCGCGGCCCGTATTCGGATGGGAGTCCCCGGAAGACGGATCGGCGGAACCGGCGTCGTGGGAGCCGGAAAGACGCGTTTTCCTCCTGCGCTCAAACTCGGGAGGACGATTCCGGTTGACCGAACAGTTCTTTCCCGGCTGGTCGGCGACGCTCGATGGCGCCGGAAGCACCATTCACCGGTGCCGTGAAGCGTTCCAGTGCGTCGACGTTCCGCCAGGGGAGCACCGGCTGGAATTCCGATACCGCTCGCGCTGGCTGCTGCCCGGCGCTGTGATCAGTTTTTGCTCGGCGCTGCTGCTCGCGATGTTGGCGACAAGGCCCCTGCTAGGATAATCACAAATGAACAAATCGAATTCCGTGCTCCATCCCGATCTGAGTGGACGGGTAGCCCTCGTCACCGGCGCCAGCCGGGGGATCGGGAAGGCGCTGGCGCTGCGGCTGGCTCAGGAGGGGGCGGACCTGGTCATCGCGGCCAAGAGCGTCGAGTCCACCGAAAAACTGCCCGGGTCCATTCACGAAACCGCCGCCGCCGTGCGAGCCCTGGGCCGCCGCGCGCTGCCGGTCGCCATCGATGTCCGCGACGAGCAGGCGATCGGCGCGATGGTCGAACGCACCATCGCCGAGTTCGGCCGCCTGGACATCCTCGTCAACAACGCCGGCGCGATCTGGCTGAAACCGGTCCTGGAGACCCCGCCCAAGCGGTTCGACCTGATGATGAACGTCAACGTTCGGGCCGCCTACGCCGCCGCCTACTATGCGCTGCCGCACATGCGGAATCAGCGTTGGGGGCACATTCTAAACATGTGCCCGGCTCTCTCTCTGCGCGCCACGCCGGGCAAGGTCGCCTACATGATTTCCAAGCTCGGGATGGCGCGCGTGGCCATCGGCATTGCCGAGGAGCACCGCGCCGACAACATCGCAGCTAACACATTGTGGCCGCGCACGCCGATCGAGAGCCAGGCGACCATCAATCTCGGTATCAGCGCCCGGAGGAATTGGCGGACGCCGGAAATTGTCTGTGACGCCTCGATGGCCATCTTCGCCCAGACTCCGCCGTCGTACACCGGCCATCAGCTCATCGACGAAACGGTGCTGCGCGAGCTGGCCGGCGTCACCGATTTCGATCGATACTGGTGCGAGGGCAAAGCGCCCGCCGACCCCTATTACATCGACACCTGGTAAGGAACAAGGATGAAACGCCGCGACTTGCTGAAATCCGCGCTGAGCGCCCAACTGACCGCGGCCGCACAGGCCCAGAGCCGGCCGCATCCTCTGGCGCCGGTTCCACGGCGAACGGACGGCCGCGAGATGCCCAACATCCTCTGGATCTGTACGGATCAGCAGCGCTTCGACACGATTCAGGGGCTGAATAACGACCATATTCGCACACCGAATCTGAAGAAGCTGATGGCGGAATCGGTGACGTTTGCCCACGCCTACGTGCAAAATCCGGTCTGTTCGCCGTCTCGCGCCAGCTTCCTCTCCGGACGCTATCCGCATACCACCGGACTGCGGGCGAACGGGCAGAGAATCCGTGAATCGGAGCGCCTCGTGACTCGTATCCTGGCCGATGCGGGCTATGAATGCGGACTCGTGGGCAAGCTGCACCTCTCCCCATGCGCGGCCGGAAGGACCGAGAATCGCATTGACGACGGGTACCGGCAGATGTGGTGGAGCCACGATCTCACCGACACCTGGCCCGGCAGGAATATGTGGCGCGAATTCCTGCGGAGCCAGGGCGTGAAATGGCCGGCGGCTCCGAAATCGCCCGCCTGGGGCGTCCCGGTGGACCCGAAGGTGACTCAGACAGCCTGGTGCTCGGAGACGGCCATTCAGTTCCTGCGGCAGCAGCGCAGTTTCCGGCCATGGCTGATGTCGGTGAATATGTTCCAGCCGCACCACCCGTTCTGGCCGGCGAAGGAGTATTACGACCGCTACGATCCGGAGAAGCTGCCCGCGCCCGCCTATCGGGAGGGCGAACTGGATGCGAAGCCCGTCTACCAGCGTGTCGACAATGGCGGCGCGTACGCCGGGACCGGCATCTCCTTCCGCAAGACCGACGACCTGACGCACCGGCAGATTACGGCCGCCTACTACGCCATGATCGAACAGATCGACTACGAGGCGGGCCGCATGCTGGAGGCGCTGGAGCAGTCGGGCCAGGCCGAGAATACGGTTGTAGTATTCATGAGCGATCACGGCGAATTGCTGGGCGACCATGGAATATACCTGAAAGGGCCGCACTTTTACGACTGCTCTATCCGGGTTCCCCTGATGATTCGCTGGCCCGGAGTGTCCAAAGCAGGTCTCCGGTCCGACGCGTTGGTGGAGATGACGGACCTGGCGCCGACGCTGCTCGACGCCGCCGGCATACCTGTCCCCAAAGGCATGCAGGGCAGGACGCTTACTCCGCTGCTGCGCGGGGAGACGGGGCGGCATCGCGATTCGATTTACTGCGAGCACTACGATTCATCGTTTCTCTACGATCCGCCTCCCATGGCAACCTGCGTCCGCACGAAGACGCACAAGATCGTTTACTACCACGGACTCGAGACTGGAGAGCTGTATGACCTGGAGAAGGATCCGGGAGAATTCGAGAATCTCTGGACGAGCGCCCGCGCCCGCGACGCCCGGGAAGCCATGATGATGCGGCTGGTCGGGCGCATGACGGAGACCGTGGATAAGCTCCCCGACCGCAGCTCGCTCTGGTAAACGCTGACCGGACCGCAGCACCTTCGCGGCTGACGGCATTGGCTGTCCCGCGCTACACTGCTTGGGTGGAAACTCTTATCCTTCTTGGAATTGGAATCGTAGCTGGAATTCTGGCGGGGATGTTTGGAATCGGCGGAGGACTCGTAATCGTACCGGCGTTGCTGTTTATCGTGAAGATGAAAGAACTGGATGCGGTCGGAACCTCACTCGGAGCCCTGATTCCGCCGGTCGGGCTGCTGGGCGCAATGGAATACTACCGGAGCAATCACATCAATATCCGGTATGCCCTGTTAATCGCTTTGGGTTTGTTCGTCGGCGCCTGGTTCGGAGCGAAGATCAGCATGCCCCTCTCCCCACTTGCTTTGCGTCGACTCTACGCGACTTTCCTGATTATCGTTGCCGTGCGGATGATGGTTGAGGGGAAGTAGGTTACCGGATCATCTTACGGACCCCGCCCGGCCCCCCGCTTCCCTTCGGAGCCGGCAGTGAATTCGGCAGGAAGTCGGATCCGAATACGGACAACGTCTTGGCCAGTTTGTCGATGTCCGCGCCTTCCTCGACTACCATCTCGTGCTCTACCCAATTGGAGAGCGGGATGTTTCGGAAGAAGATGCGCTCCTGCAGGACCAGGCTCTTCCGGTTCATGAAGAGCATCTTATTTTCCCGTACGTAGTGGCGCTCTTCGGTGCGGACATCGGCCAGGAACTCGTCGAGGGCCTTGCGGCGGGCTGTTTCCTCGGTGGCTTTGATCGTCTCCTCCATCGCCTTCATGTGCGATTCGAGGAGAATGCGGGCTTCTGAAACGGCCTCCCGCTCTTTCGCCACGGCCACGTCGAGCCGCGCCTGCATGATGTAGAAAGCCAGCAGAGCCGACCCGGCCGCTACCAATACCGGCAAACAGATCCAGAGCAGTGCTTCCATAGCTTGATCCATGATACCTGAATAACAATCGGCAAAACCGATGAACTAAGAAATAGGATGAACGACTTAGTGAGGTTAAGTACTTTGTTGAACCCGTTCGGGATTCACGGCTCTAAGGCAGACAGGCCGGCACTCGACGACGAAGTAGGATGAATGCCGCCCTGCCGCCAGGACTTCGAGGCCGCTCCGACCCGCCAGTTCGCGGAATTCCGATACCGTGCGGTGTTTGCCTCCGAGCAGAGCCATTTCGATCGTCAAGCCGCGTGGCGAGCCGTCCGGCCCTACGCTCTTCAGGATCACGACCCGGCCGGCAGGGCGCGCGGCCTCGGCGCAGCGCCTTAGGATGGTGGCTGCCTCGCGATCCGGCAGTCGTTCAGCACGCCTCTGAGCAGGTAAAGATCCGCGCCGGCGGGAAGTGGATCGAAGAAGCTCTGGCCCGCGGCGGTGACCCGGTCCGCCACACCGGCTGACCGGAAAATCCCGGCGGAGGTGGCCACCGGTCTCGGAAGGTCGACCAGCGTGCCGTGAACGCCGGGCCTGGCGCGCAGGATCTCCGCCAGCATCGCGCCCGTTCCGCCCCCGACGTCTACCACCGTGCGCACCGGATCCCATCCGCCCGTGAGTGGAAATTCCGGATTGGGAACGCCATGTCCCGCCGGCCCGATCAGCGCGTCGAACTTCGCGCCGATCTCCGGGTGCGCGTCCAGGTCCTCCCAAAAAGGCAGTCCGAAAATTTCCCGGTAGGCTGGAGCGCCCGTCCGCACCAGGCTGAGGAGGGTACTCCAGGCGTGAGCCATGCGGCCGCCCAACGACTCGAGATCGAGGCCGATCAGGACCCCGGGATCGAGCAGCGCGCGGGCGGCCTCATTGAGCGCGAAGCGTCCTGGTTCCGGCTCCTCGAAGACGCCTTTGCCGACCAGTTGCTGAAGCACCCGGTGCAGCATATATGAATCGCAATGCGCCGCTTCCGCCAGGCCGTCGATCTGGCTGACGCCTCCGGCGATGTGGTCGGCGATTCGCAGGGTCGCCACGACGTGTATACACCACGGCGTGCAAAGATCGCTCAACACCCAAAGATCCGCAGCTTGCGCCATTGAATCCAAATCATCCGGCCGGGATCAGCTCCACTGCGTCGCCTGTCGAGATGCGGCCGGCCGAGATGACAAAACTGTTCAGGCCGAGCCGGCCGTCGAAGTCCTTCTGGATCCGTTTTAACACTTCCAGGTCCTGCTGGCCGGAATCGGGGTCGAACGTGGTCATGATACAGCGTGAACGCAGATCCTCCATACCGATGACGGCCGGGCCGATCCTCAACCGCGCACCTTCCCATTCGCGCTCGGCGAGCCCGTCCACGCCGCCGATCACCAGGTTGGGCCGGAATCGCCGGCGGTCGTAGCCCACTGCCGCGAGCATTCCATCGGTCGCCACCAGCAGCGGAAGAATGTCGAAACGATCTTCGGAATCGCTGCGAACCAGGCGCGTCCCGGCTCCAGCCGCCGCTTCCACATCACGGGCCACGTCATCCGTGTTCCAGGGCCTGCCGTCCACCAGAATCTGACCGCCGGATTCAAGCGTGGCGCGGTGACGAAGCAACAGCGGCCGCGTGCGGGCGGTCAGGATGCGTCCAGCCGTGTTCCGGACTTGGGCGATGCGGTCCCCTGCCACTCCGGACTCCGTCAGGTCGGCTGCATCGAGGCTCTCCCCGGCCATCGACTTGACCGGGTAGCGCCAGATCTCCTGGATCCGCATACTCCCGGTTAGATGCGGCGATTTCCTGGACGATTCACATCCCGGGTCAGGCCCGGCTCAGGAGCCTCTCCAGGTTGCCGCCGAAGATCGCCTCGGCGTCCCCTCTTCCGATCCCCAGATCCATCAGCGTCTGCTGTTGGGCCTCGAAAATCGACGCATTCCAACCGCGCGGAAAATAGGATGAATCCGTGCCGAACAGCAGTCGCCGGGGGCCGGCCACATCGAGTGCGCGGCGGAATACCGTTTTCAGGTCGATCTCGGGCGCCTGGTACCGCACCCAACTGTTGCTGCTCGACGTGTCCAGGCTCACGTTCGAGCACAGGTCGCACAGCATCAGAGCCTCGCGCAGATAGCCCGCGCCGAAGTGCGGGATCACGAACTGGAGCTGGGGATGCAGCAGCGCCATCGGGTGCAGATCGATGGGGTTCGAGTAGCGCATATCGAAAGGCGAGGCCAGACCCAGTTTGCGCCGCACACCTACCGTCAGCAGTCCGCAGTGGACGAACACCACCACACCCGCGCGGGTTGAAGCGGCCTGCAGAATCGGCTCCACGTGCGGATCGTTGATCGAGTAGCGGTGCATGGCTGGGAACAGGCAGATGCCCTGGAGCCCCGCCGACAGCGCGCCATCCACGCGGGCCAGCGCATCCGGCGCAAGCGGGTTCACCATGAAGTATCCGTAGAACCGCTCGGGAAATCTCTCGAGCGCCGCTACCACTGACGGCTCATCGCCTGGAAGGCTGGAGATCAACGCCGCTTTGGACACGCCGCTACGGGCCAGCTCGCGCGCCCACGCCTCCGCCAGTTCGCGCGGCTCGGGCGGCGGAGCCTGCCATCCGAGGATGCGCGTGACTGCTTCGGCGGGGCCGCCGTCCGCGCCGGCTGAGATACGCGCCTGCGCCGCCAGTTGGCTGAAGAAATGGTGAGAGAAAAAATGAATGTGGGCGTCGTTGACGGACAGTTCGCCCCAGAGTGTCTGCATCTGGCAATTATCTAGGATTTTTGATCCGGCTTGTTCCAGCTGGCCAGGCCGGCGGAGAGCGCGACGTGGGTGAGGCCGGCAATGTTCGTCACGCCGATCTTCTTCATCAGGGTCTTTCGGTAAGTGCGCACTGTCTGCAAGCCCAGGTTGAGCATCACGGCAATCTCTTTGCTGGTCTTCCCCTCCGCCACCAGACGCAGCACCTGCTGCTCGCGCGGCGAGAGTCCGTGCAACGGCCCCGGCGCGGACTTCGATTCCAGATCACCCCGCTGGATACGGACCAGCAGATGATCGGACACCTGAGAGCTTAGATAGGAGCCGCCCTTCGCCACCGTGCGCAGCGCGTCCAGCAAATCGCCCGATGAAGCCTTCTTCAACACGAAAGCCCGGACGCCGGCCCGGAAAGCCGCCACCACCGAATTTTCGTCATCGTACATCGACAACATGATCACTCTGGCGTTGGGGCAATGCCGCAGGATTTCGGTGGTCGCGTCGATGCCGCTCATCCCCGGCAAGCCGATATCCATCAGCACAAGATCGGGGCGAAGCTTCTTGCAGGCAGCGACCGCGTCCGAGCCCGTTTCCGCTTCTCCGGCGATGCGGAAATCGGCGGTCCGCTCGAGGATCGTCTTGATTCCATCCCGCATGATCTTGTGATCGTCCACAAGAAGGATACTATGGGGCAGGTGAGACCTCCCTTTCCTCCCACGTCACTCGAAGTGTGGTTCCCCTTTCATGACTGTTGACATGCAGGCGCATACCCGCTTTGGCGGCGTAATACCGTACGGTCGGCAGCCCCAGTCCCACTGTGCGGCGCGCCTCCTCGTCGTAATCGAACCCAATGCCGTCGTCGCGAACCTGCAGGGAGCAGCCGCGGCGCGTCGCGCTTACGCAGACTTCAATCTGAGCGCATTGGGCATGCTGCACGGCGTTTCGAATGGCTTCTTCCGCGATTCGCTGTATCGCCGCCGCTACCGCCAGCGGCGGCTTTACGGTGGAGTCGTAAATCAGCCGCAGGCTGCCCGAAAAAAGCCGCCGGAAGTGGCCCGCCAGCAGATCAAGAGCGGCCTGAAGACCCGCTCGCTCGACGATGTCCGGGCTCAGTTGAAAGCTCAGGTCGCGGATTCGTTTGACCACCAGGTCCAACATTGCCTGGATCTCTTTCGTCCGCTCGGTAACTCCCGGAATTCGATCGGCCAGGTCCATTCGCAGGATGTCGAGTTGTAAGCCCGCGGCGCTGAGGGGCTGGGCTACTTCATCGTGCAAAACGCGCGCCAGCCGCCCCCGCTTGGCCCGTTCTTCTTCAAGCGCGGCCAGCGCCAATTCTCGAAAGCGTTGCTCTTGCTCCGAAGGAGGCTTACCAGATCCGGAAGCCCCTGTCTGCGAACCCGGCGGAACGGAAACAGGCCTGGAGGAATACCGCGGATCGGGCATTTTTCAACTCAATCCGCCCAATCATACTCTATGAATGCTGTATTGCCAATAGAGTTTGGGGGATATAGAAGTTAAAAAGAGATTCCTCCAAGTGTTCTCCCCCCAAAACACTTAGAACATCCCGGGGATTGCGCCAGGATTTCGGACCTCGCAGTTTAACGGGAACCTTTACGGGCCAGCGCGCGCCGGGCGGCCGCCGCTACGTCGCGGGACAACAACCCATATTTGTCCAGGAGTTCTTCCGGCGTGCCGGACTCGGCGTACGTATTCCGTATGCCCACGAACTCCATGATGCAAGGCCGGGTTTCCGATACCACCTGCGCCACGCGAACTCCCAGGCCGCCATCCACCAGGTGCTCTTCGGCCACCACGATCGCGCCGGTCTCGGCTGCCGCCCGCGCGATTGCGTCGCGGTCGAGCGGCTTGATCGTGTGGAGGTCGATGACTCGCGCCGAGACGCCTTCGCTTTCGAGCGCTTCCGACGCGCGGATGGCTTCCGCCACCAGCAACCCCGTCGCCATCAGGGTGATATCCGAGCCTTCGATCAGTTCCACCGCCTTTCCCACTGTGAACGACTGATCGGGTTGATAAACAATCGGCGCTTTCATCCGTCCGGCGCGCAGGAATACGGGCCCCTTCATCTCGGACATGGCGCGCACCAGCGCGCTCGTGGCCACCTCGTCCGCCGGGGACAGGACCGTGAATCCCGCAAGTGAACAGGCCAGCCCGAGATCCTCGATGCTCATCTGCGAGGGGCCGTCTTCTCCGATGGAAATTCCGCTGTGCGTGCCCACTACTTTGAGATTGGCCTCCGGATAGGCTGCGTTGACACGCAACTGCTCGAACCCCTTGTTCATCACGAACACCGAGAAGCTCGACACGAAGGGGATCTTGCCGGAGGCAGCCAACCCCGCGCCGATCGAAACCATGTTGGCTTCGGCGATCCCGCATTCGAAGAAGCGGTCGGGAAATTCCTTGGCGAACAGATGCGTGTAAGTCGACTTGGACAGGTCCGCGTCGCAGACCACGATGTCCGGATTTTCCGCACCCAGCTTGGCCAGAGTCTTCCCGAAGGCCTCGCGCGTAGCCATGCCCATCTTGAGGTCGAATTTCGTTCGGGTCGGCATTACTGCAGCTCCTGCAGGGCCTGCTCCACCTCGGCCGGTGTCGGCGCCGTCCCGTGAAACTTCGGATTGTTCTCCATGAATGAAACGCCTTTCCCCTTGATGGTGTTGGCCACGATCGCCGTCGGCTTCCCCTTGGTCGCGGCGGCTTCGGCGAACGCGGCCTGAACCGCGGGAATGTCGTTGCCGTCGATCTCGATCGTGTGCCAGCCGAACGCGCGCCACTTGTCGGCCAGAGGCGAAACGTCCATGATGTCTTTCACGAATCCGTCCAGCTGAATCTTGTTGTAGTCCTCGATTACGACAATGTTATCCAGCTTGTGGAAGGAGCCGAACATGGCCGCCTCCCAGATTTGCCCTTCCTGGCTCTCGCCGTCTCCGATCAGCACGTAAGTCCTCGAAGGGCTGCTGTTGAGGCGCGCGGCCAGCGCCATTCCCAGCCCTACGGAAGGGCCCACGCCGAGGGAGCCTGTCGAGGCTTCCAGCGCCGGGATGAACCTGCGGTCGGGATGACCCTGATAAATGGAACCGAGCTTGCGAAGTGTGTCCAGTTGATCGACCGGTGTATATCCCGTCTCGGCCAGCATGCAGTATAGCACGGGCGCCGCGTGGCCCTTGGACAATATGAAACGGTCCCGGTCCGGCCAGCTGGGATTCGACGAATCGTGGCGCATGACATCGAAGTAGAGCGTCGTCAGAATCTCCACCGCCGAGAGGGATCCTCCCGGATGGCCGGATTTGGCCTCGCCGATCATCTGCACGATCTCACGGCGGACGCGCGTGGCGATAGCTTTCAGCTCGTCGACATTCTTCGTTCGTTTCATGACGTCTAATTCAATTTAGCACGCGGCAGGCGGCCAGCTTTCAGTCTTCGGCGGCTGAAAGCTGGCATGAATTGGAGCAAACCACTCGGCCGTGCCGACCCCCGTCTTTGACCCCTCGTAAAAGGGCCGGGAATCTCCGAGCGCCTTCAGGCTTCTCCGTCCGGCTTGCGCCGCCGGAGCTTGCACACCAGCGCATTGATCGAGACGACTCCCTGTAATTTTGACTGTTGGATCAAAATTAGAGAATCGATCACCTGCGTTGCAGAAATGCTCCTCCTGATGATACCTCAGACGGAATGTCGGATATCGACAGCTCGCTCGTGGCGAATCCAAATCTCGAAATGCCACTCCGGCGCGCTGCCTGCGGATTTCCCAGAATGCGTGAGCGACTGCACATCCACTCACCAGCTATAATTATGGTTCCATGAGTACCCGAAGAAAATTGCTCGAATGGGCCGCGTCGGCGGCAGCCTTGTCCCAGGCCGGCGCGCAGGAGCATCGGCACTCCCCGGAGTTGGTTCAGGTTTCCGGTACATACAAACTTAAAACGCTCAAACCGGCGCAGATGGAGTGGGTTGCCAGGATGGTCGACCTCATCATTCCGAGGACCGACACCCCCGGCGCATCCGACGCCGGAGTTCCGATCTACATTGACCGCGTACTCAGCCGCAACGCTCAGGCCCGTTCCCGTTTTTTGAGCGGAATGACGGAACTCGATGCCGCGTCGCGGAAAAAATTCGGCGCCGTTTTCTCCCGTCTCGATTCTTCGCGGCAGACCGAGCTGTTGACCGCCGTCAGCGGGGAGAAGTCGCCTGCAGGCCGGTTCTTCAAGCAGGTGAAGGATTTGACGATCGAAGGGTATTACACTTCGAAGACGGGCCTGGCTGTCGAGCTGGGATGGAACGCCAACACGTTCCTTCCGGAGTTCAAAGGCTGCGAGCATCCGGAGCACCAGGGCTGAGATGCAGATTCGGCGATCTCCCCGCAAACGCGACGTAGTTATCATCGGCAGCGGCGCATCGGGCGGCATGGCCGCGTGGAACCTGACCCGCAAAGGGGTCGACGTCCTGATGCTCGACGCCGGCGTCAAATTCGACCGGGCCAGGTTCTGGAGCCACGTCAAGACCTGGGAAGTGGAAGACCGGCTCGAGCGGGGCCAGCGTCCTCCGCAATTCTATGTGGACACCAAAGAGCAGCCCTACATGACTCTGAAAAACCAGCCGTTCGATCTGGTCCGGGTCTGGGGGCGGGGTGGAAAAACCAATGTCTGGGGCCGCGTCTCGCTGCGATATTCAGACGTGGATTTTACCGGCGCCGCCCGGGACGGATGGGAGATTCCGTGGCCGATCCGCTATAAGGATATCGCCCCGTACTACGATCAGGTGGACCAGTTTATCGGAGTGTGCGGAGGCAGCGACGATCAGGACACGCTGCCCGGCAGCCGCTACCACTTGCCCGCTCCGCCTCCGCGCTGCGGGGAGAGACTGCTGCAGAAGGCGGCGCGCGGCATCGACATTTCGATCGTTTCCGGACGCCGCGCCGTGCTCACCCGCGCGCACAACGGCCACCCCGCCTGCCATTATTGCGGAGCTTGCGGGAAGGGCTGCGACATCGCCGCGTTCTTCAATTCGTCGGATTATCTGATCGAGCCGGCGCTGGCGTCCGGCAAGCTGGAAGTGGTCAACAACGCGGTGGCAGCCCGTGTCCTGGTGGACGAAAACGGCCGGGCCAGCGGCGTCCAGTATTTCGACCGGAACACGAAAGAGGAGCACAAAGTCTACGCGCGTGTGGTCATCGTGGCCGCCTCCACGATCGACTCGACCCGCATTCTCCTCAACTCGAAATCCGGCGCCTGGCCGAACGGAATCGGGAATTCTTCGGGTGTTATCGGCCGCTACCTGACCGAGCAGGTCCGATTCCACATGTACGGCTTCGTGCCGGAGCTCATGGGCGGAAAGACTCAGAATGACGACGGCATCGGCGGGGAACACATCTACATGCCCCGTTTCAATCACCGGGACGGCCGCAAGCGGGACTACCTGCGCGGCTTCGGAATGCAGTTCTGGGGCTGCGGAGCAAGCGCGGGCGTCAATTTTGCCAAGGACATGCCGGGTTTTGGCGCCGAATTCAAAGCCGGCGTGAAGAAGCGTTATCCGGCGCTGGTTGCGCTGCATCCTTACGGGGAAGTGCTGCCGCGGCGCGAGAACCGCGTCACCGTGGAGGGTACGCCGCTGGATTCCTACGGCGTCCCGATCGCCCGCATTGACTACAAGATCGGCGACAATGAACGCCGCATGACCGCGGAAATGTACGATACGGCCGAAGCCATACTGCGCGCGGCCAAGGCGGAGATTCTGCCCTTCGAGCGCAACCGGCTGGACGTGAACGGGTCCGCCATTCACGAACATGGGACTTGCCGCATGGGCCAGGATCCCAAGCGGTCCGCCTTGAACGGCTACTGCCAGTCCCACGACGTCCCCAATCTGTTTGTCGTGGACGGCTCGGCGTTCACGACGGCGACGGAGAAGAATCCGACGCTCACCATCCTGGCGCTGGCATGGCGGGCTACGGATTACCTGGCGCAGGAGATGAAGTCGGCGCGGCTGTAGATCACAGGTCTACTCGACCCGTAATCCGAACTCGCGCAGCAACTCCCCACCGCCGTACAGACGGACAAAATACTGCCCTGCCGGCAGCCCTTTGGGGACAGTAAGCGCAATCGCGCCTTCCCTCGCCGCTGTTTCGGCCTGCCAGGCGGGCTTGCCGTTGGCGCTGACCACCTCCAGGCGATACGCGGGAAGCGCGGGCAGTTCCGAAATCGCCGTCTGCAGACGAATCGGTTTGTCCGCCGGCGCTTTGGCAGCGCTCAACCCTTCGATTCCCCGGCTGGCGCGCAAGAACACCGCCGTCGCCGGCGGGCCGGGAGCCGTGACCCACGTGCGGACCTGGAAAAGCAGCATGGCTCCCACAGCCACAGCCGCAACCCACCCCGGTCCCGACCCGAACAAGCGGTCTCGCCACAGCAGCGGACGCTCCTTCCGCAGCCGCGGTGACACACTTCGGACCGCGTTCACATAAACATCCGTCTCGAGAAAGCGGTCCTGGCAGGAAACGCAGGCAAGGAAATGCTCCTCAAAAGGGGCCACACGATCCTCCGGCAACTGCCCCATTGCGTACTGCTCCAAGTCCACATCGTCCAGATGCGGCCCTATCCCAAGTTGCATAACAGCATCCTTCCCGTGGCTGAACCCGGCAAAAACGACTCTGTGCCAGTACTAGTGCTCACGGTGTTTATTTTTTCTCAAAGAATGAACGTCGAGCCAGTCTTTTTCGTCCCAGTTCCCCAAATCGCGCTTTGGCGCGGGATTTAAGCAAACGAAACTGCGTTTCCGAAAGGTGCATTTCTTCACAGATTTCCTGCTGCGTCTGCTCCAAAAGGTAAAACCGCGTCAAAATATCTCGATCCCGACCCGAGACGCTACGCAGTACGACCTCCGCTACTTCTTCGTGCTGGCGCAGGATGGCCGCCTCCTCCGGCGTCTGCCGGTGATCGGACATGGTGGCCGTCGTTTCCAATTCCGCCTGTTCTCTGCGGGTTTGCACCGCCCGGTCGATCTGCGCCGCTACCTGGCGCCTCACCACCGTTCGCACAAAACCCATCAAACGGTCCGGCTCCCGCAGTTCACCGTTACGGACTGCCTGCACCACGATAACAAAGGTGTCATGCACCTTGTCGTCCAGATCCTGTGGGCCCAGTTGCCGGCAGAGATAGAATCGAACGCCCCGGGAAAAGATCCGGTATAACTCCTCCATCCCGCCTCTCTCGCCGTTTCGGATGCTCTGCACCAGAGCGAGCCAATTCTGCGCGCTTTCCGCCTGATCGGTTTCCCTTGGTCTGACCAGTTCCGGTCCCCGGGAGTCTAGCTTTGGCGACATACTCTTCCTTAATAATTCCCCTGAGCAAAGTACGCGGCCCAATATGAAGGGCTGGCGCGCCAACCCCCGGCTTGCAGGGTTTGGACTTGGGCCGAACGGAGCGCCTCGGCCGGATCACGATTTTGGTCCTTCTGAAGGCTCTGGTAGAAATGCCTGAAAAATGTTTCGGCGTCATCCGGCGTCTGCCAGTCGGTAGCCACCACCGCTCTTGCGCCCGCCATCAGCCACGCGCGCGTCATTCCCAACAGACCGGAGCCGGGACGCGCCTCCGCCGATCCGGAGCTACAGCCGCTCAATACGACCAGCGTCCGGTCGGCGCGCCAACGAGCCACTTCGGACGGACCGACCAGTTGCTCCTCCCCGCTTTCCAGCATGCTCAACGCCAGCAGGGCCCCGTGGGACCGTTCCGGCGGCGGCTGCAGGAGGTGCGCGGCGAAGTGGATCACCGCCGGCCGCATCTCCAGCGCCCTCCGGACGTTCTCACGCGTTGCATCATGCCCCAACAGCAGGACCGGCGTTCCTTTCCATTCCCTGGCGCAGGCCGCTATTTCCGTACCGGTTCCTGGCAGACGGCTTAATCCGAGCGATGCCGGGGCAGCCGCATTCGCCTTCCACGGCCAACTCAGCGCGGATTCCAGCCAGCCTGTCCTGTCTGGCCCCGTTCTCCTCTTCCAGCGCTCGTCCGCACGGTTGTAGACCGCGTCTCCTACGCCGATGAAGACCCGCTGATCCACGGGCCCGGGGGACCGGGACAACAGCGTCCCGCCGGAAACGATGCGGATCGTATGGCTCTCCACGAGGTAGCGCGGCACATCGCCCTTCTCGCCCGTGACCAGGGCTGCGAATGGCACATCGAACAGCCTGGCGTCGAGCGAAAGAAGCCAGCGGCCCTTGTCGCGGTACGCCCGCCCGATCCGGCCGAACAATGTTTGATAGAGCTCGCGGCCCGTTTTCCCGACCGGTCCTCCCGGTTCCGACGCAGCGGCGCGGAAGGCCTTCGACTGCACTTCGATTGTCCCCGCTTCCGGCAAACGGTACAGTTCGATACTCGAATTGCCGACCGCCCACACCCAGGAATGGGGTTGCGACAGGTGAAAGCTGAACAGCACGGTATTCGCATCGAGGGATGCTTGAACCGTGTGAAGCGGATTCGCGGGCGGAATAAGGCCGGCCCCGCCCGCTCTCGCTTCCATTTCCATCAGTGATTGCCGCCGCCGCCGCATCCGCTGGCGGGTTTCTTCGCTGTCGTTCAGCAGCGCGGCTCCTTCGGCGGACTGCAGTTCGTCCAATTGTTCCCAGTACTCCGGAGAAAGCTTTGCATGCAAGCCTTTCCTGTGGTCCAGGCCGGCCGCCAGGCTGCCCGCTCGTTCTTCCTCCAGCGCCGCGAACGTCTGCTGAACAAACTCCGCCTGACCGGTGGCTTCATAAAGCCGCGCTCCGGTCTCGACGTAGCCTGCATACACAGCCTCCAGCACATTTTCGAGACTGATTCGGGTGGAGTCGCTGGCGGGAGCCATCAACCGGTAATTTCTCGCGAGTTCAAGCGCCAGTCCGAATTCGTGGTGAGCCTCTCTCAGTTTTCCCTGGCTCAGATGCAAGCGGCCTCTGGCGTCATAGAACCACCATTGCGGAAAGCGTCCCCGCCCTTCTTTGGATAGATCCACAGCGGCATCCAGCAGCCCGGCCGCCGAACGCAAATCACCCTGCTGCAGTTTCACCAGGCCGAGGCGGCGGTAGGACCCCGGGAGGCTGGTCAGCTGGTTCAATTTCCGGATGCGGTATGCCTCGAGATAGGCCTCTTCCGCTTCCTGCTCCCGTTTCTGCAGATCCAGGGCCTCGCCGAGGTCGTCTATCGCACGACTCAATAGCTCCAGATCATCGAACCTCGCTGCCTCCTCGATTCCCTGACGGAAGGCCGCCTCGGCTTTTTCCGGTTTCCCGGTACTGATTTCGACCGCTCCCAGCCGGACCAGAAGCCGCGCGCGCAGGTCTCCTCCACCTGAGGCCAAACCATACTGCATCGCACGCCGGATGGACTCAGCAGCGGCATCATACTCGCCCAGCAAGCTATAAAGAGTCGAAAGCGTACCGTGGACCCCGCTTAATGATTTGGCCGGCGCATCCGACCCCTCGAAGGCGTCGCGGGCAGCGAGCAGTTCCTGCAAAGCATCGGCGTACCGGTGCCGGGCCATGTGACTCTGCGCCATACCCCAAAGAAAGTGCGCTTCAAACCTGCGGTCCTTCTGAATCAACGCCTGTTGGCGGCCTTGACGAAAGATCTCCAGCGCCAGCGATGGATTCCCGGTGCGCCGCAAAGAGCCGCCCTTGCGCAGCAACTCCGTCAACGCGGACCTTGCCGGCGTCATCCTCGAGGCCAGGAAACTCGTCTCGGCGGACGGATGTGACGTTGAATGCCAGCCGTTCGTCGGGACTAGCGCCACAAGACAGGCCAGTACGTCGATGGATCTCATCGTTTTTCTATTAGCTGAGGTCTTTAAGCTGTGAGAGGGAAAGTACCAGAGACCTGGTCTTCTTCAGAGATATGCCATCCAGGATATCCCTGAAGAAGAATACCAGACGAAGCCGAATTTACGGCATTCCTTTTTTGTGGGTAAAGTATACGCGCGTCATGGTACGCGCCGAACTACGGCTTCAACTCAGAAGAGTGAAGTGACAAACCACGGATCGTCTTCGGGAAAATCATCCGGATCCATTGTGTTTCCAGTGATTTCGGATAACCGAAACCCTTTCTGCTTCCAGGCTACAAAGCCGGGTCGGGGCAGAATTGCCGGCCGCTGACAAAGTACCTGGAAACACACGGATTATTTTTTTGGAAGAGTGGTGACTGTGGATCGAGGGGCTTTTCAAGAACGCTAAATGATTAAGTCCATTCAGAATTCCCGCCCTAAAGAAAGCCCTGAACGACAACCCTCCAAGCGAGCGCGGCGACTGCCCGCATTTGCGGGCATAAATAGAGTTCAATTGGCAGGATAAACGTCAGTTACGTTCAGTTTCCAGCCTCGCGCGCATTGCACGAAAGTAGTCATCGAAAAAATCCAGCCTCGGCCGGTGCAATCCTTTGCGTGGAGCCGCGCCGTCACCGAACTCGAGAAGGGTGTCGCTCTCGGGTCGATATTCCGGCCATTTCGGCAGATCTCCGCCATTGGGATCGCCCCGGGCGGCGAAATTCACCCAGTAGGACGACATGAGATCCGACAACTTGCGGTCGCTCTCCTGATAAGGCCGCGAGCTGAGGCTCAGATTGTGAAATACGTAGCCGATCTCCGCCGCGTGATAAGCGCCAAGCGTGGAGCTGTTCGGACCCGGCGGTGTCCGGCTGAAGTAGTACAGGTACGCCTTCGACTTGCCGCTGCGGACGGCCATTCGCGCCCATGTCCGCATCTGCCATCCGAACACGAAATCACGGTAACTCGAATAATGCGCGATCCTGGCCTCGTCATCGGTTCTTGCCGGATAGAGTTCGAAGAACCGGGCGGCGAAGGCGCCGAAACGCTGCTGCATGTTCCCGGTGAACGCGGCCGCGCTGCCGGAAGCAGGCCAGGGCGACAGAGCCGTGCCCTCGTCCGCATTCGACCCGGCGATGAGCGGCACGTCGTTCTGTTTGCCTTCGGCGAAGATCGTATAGACATCCGCCGGCAACACCCAGCCGTCCACGATCGCCGGAAAGGCAAAGCCTTCGGTTGCTTTTAGGAGTTCTTCCGGGCTCTTCGCACGCAGCGTCTGCAGGGAGCCGCCGCCGATGGATGCGGCAAAGCGCGCTCCGTTCTTCTCGGCCTGTCCCAGCGTCTGCATCAATCCGAAGTTCGCTCCGCTTTCGCCGATGGCCCGTGCGAAAAGTCCCTTTGCCAGAGGTGTCGCCGCGAGCAGGTTCACGCTCCAACTTCCCGCCGATTCGCCGAAGATCGTTACCCGTTCCGGATCGCCTCCGAACGCAGAAATGTTCTTTCGAACCCATTCGAGCGCTGCCATCTGATCGAGGAACCCGTAGTTTCCCGATGATTTGCGGTTCGATTCACGCGTCAATTCCGGATGCGCCAGAAATCCGAAGACGCCCAGCCGGTAGTTGATTGTGACGAGTACGACACCTTTTGCGGCCAGTCCTTCTCCGTCATAAGTCGGCGTCGATCCGGAGCCGCGTGTCAGCGCCCCACCGTGGATCCAAACCATCACCGGCCGGCGCTCGTGTTCCGACCGGGCTCCCGTCCAGACGTTCAGATACAGGCAGTCTTCACTGGTGGGCTGGGGCGCCGACCGGTAGATCGATCCGGCCGGATACGGCAGCTGCCAGCAGACAGGAGAGAAGCGCGTCCCGTCGCGTATCCCCCGCCAGGACGCGGCCGGCGCGGGCGGCTGCCATCGGAGGCTGCCGGCAGGCGGCGCAGCGTACGGGATGCCCTTGTAAACCCTGATCTCCCGCTTGTTTCCCGAAGCGCCCGAAACCAGCCCGCCTGAAACTCGTACCGCATGGTCCACGGCAAACACGGCCGCCGTGGAAAGCAACAGGCAAATACCGACTCGCATGAGAAGAATCATAATCCGGAACTGGATTGGCTTAGGCCCCTCGAGACGCCTGACCCCCGCGCCGGAACGCAGTGTGTATCTGCCTCAACTCTGACGAAGCAGCCAGCGGACTGCGTTGTGCTGCATCTTGACGTACTCCGGATTCCACAGCACTGTCAGCAGATGGCCCGGCGAGAGATAGCACACCCGGCCTTTGCCGTAGTCGTGAGACCAGCCGCCGGGCGCGGTCGCGCCTTGCCCCCGGTAGTCCAGGCCTTCCTCATTCACGGTCTCCAGAAAGATATTCTTGCGGTCCTTGTCGTACTCCATGTAGTGCTGCTCGTCGGTGACCGTGAAGTCGCGCACTCCCTTGGTAATCGGGTGGTTCGGATTCTTGACTTTCACCTTGAACGTCCGGATCGGCGGATGCCCGGCGTAGGCGGCGCCCAGAACGTGACGAAAGTCCGGATCGGTCAGCCCGACATGTGTCACGTTGTGCATCAACAGCGCCGCCCCGCCGTTTTCGACGAACTTCCGCACGGCCTTGCCCTGCGCGGGCTTCATCCAGAATGCCGGCTTGGCCTTCGTATGCGGAACAGCCGGATCGGAGACCAGTTTGACCTTGCCGCCGTTGACCCAGGCCGCGTTCGACGTCTCGTCCGGGTATCCGTCCGGCCAGATCATGCCGTCACGCAGAATGATCAGGAGTTTGTAGCCGCTGAGCGTTTCGGCGTTGAGCATGGGAGTCTCGTCGCAGAAATCGATGGACACGCCCAGGTCCTTGCCGATCGTGCGGCTCAGCCCGGTCCGGATGTAATCGGAATTGTGATACCGATCGCCGATAAGCGCGAAAGCAGTTGCTTTTTGTGCCGAGCGTCCCGGGCGTGGGGCCATGGCTGCCCCGGCGAGGACGGCGAGAGCGGAACGGCGCGTAGTATTCATCGGCGTTGATTGTATCGCAAGTAGGCGCCTCTGTTATACTGGCTCTACTCACCGAGGAGAGCTTAATGGCGGAAGCGTTTGCTTCTTTGTTCGAGAAGGCGCGGCTGGGGGATGGTGTCGCCAGAGATACGGTCTATACGCTGGCTTTCTATCGCCTTCGCATGATCGCGTCGGCGCTGCTCCGCCGGGAGCGCGCCGGCCATACCCTGCAGCCCACCGCTCTCGTCAGCGAGTTGTTTATCAAGTTGAATCGTCTCGAAACACAAATCCTCAGCGAGGACCACTTCTTTCGTATTTCGGCCCGGGCGATGCGCCAGGTGCTGATCGATCACTCGCGCGTTCGAAAGCCCGCCGCCAATATTTCCGCGGACCGCATCCCCGAGTTGCTGCTGCCGGCGAATGGGAATGTGGAAAGTAAGGAGACGTCGCTAGCCGTGAAAATGGTATTCGGGAAACTGCAGTCCCTGGACCGCCAGGTGGCCGATACCGTCTGGCTGCGTTGTGTCGAAGGCCTGACGATTCACGAGCTGGCCGCGCTTCAGGGGCGCGAGAGCTGGCGGGTGCGCGCCGACTACGATTTCGGTCTGCAGTGGATGGCTGGCCGGCTGAAGCGTTATTGATCAAAGCCAGGACGGAGGGTGGGGCCTATGGCTGACCGAGCGCCGACGCGAGCCGTTCCACCCACTCCGGGACGTCCGCCGGCCGGCGTCGGGGATCGGGGTCGAAGGCCGCGAGCAGCACACTCCCTATCCCCGCGGCGGCTTCAGCGGTGAGTCTTGCGCCGAGCGCCTCGTTCAACTCATCGGCGAAAGAGGCATCCGAAAACATGGCCTTCAGATCCGACAGGCGCTTCCCGGTCAGCATCTCGAGGATGATCACTCCCAACGAGAACACGTCGGTCGCCGCGGAGTAATGGCCGGTGAGCCGCTCCGGCGCCATGTAGTGGAAAGAGCCGGCCATCAGCGTCGTGGCCGCCAGCTCGTTTCCTCCCATGCGCAACCCGGCGGTTCCGAAATCGATGATCACCGGCTGCTCGAGATCCCTTTCCCGGCGCAGCAGGATCAGGTTCTCCGGTTTCAGATCGCGATGAATGATCCCCCGGCTGTGAACGGCCGCCAATGCGGATCCGAGCTGCCTGACGAGCCGCGCCGTGCGCTCCACCGTGAAACTCGCGCCGTCCAGCGCCGCCCGGAGTGTCGGTCCCTCGAGGAACGGCATGGCCAGACATGGCTCGCCCTCCGGACTGATCCAGGAATCGAGAACCCGGACCACGCCAGGGTGATCAACCGAGCGCAGCGCCGCTACCTCGTGCGCGAAGCGGTCGCGAATCCAGCGGTCCTCTCCAGCCGTTCGATGCAGGACCTTGACTGCGACGCGCGTGTTTCCGTGGCGAAGGTCCCGGGCTTCGTACACCGCCGAGAATCCGCCGCGGGACACGATCTGATCCAGACAATAATGTCCCAGCAGGGTGGATCCGGAGTAATCGCGGCCCGCGGAAACGGCCCCCGGGCTGGTGCTTCTTCCCCGGCCATAGCGGCGCCTGAACAGGAAGACCGCTTTCTCTGCCCGGTAGCGGGCACGGTCGAACCACGGTACGAATCGGACTACGGGAATAACGGCGGCTGCGAGTATCACCGCCCCGATTCGCCAAAGCCAGGAGAGCCACGACGTCCCGAGACGAAACGAATAGGTCCCCACCGCCGAGGTCCCCGCTCCCGCGTAGCCCACCTCGAGCGTGTAGGTTTTGTCTGCCAGGTTCGCAAACTCCAGCGTGCCGTCCCCGGAAAGACGCCACTCTTCCGATTCCGGCAGGAGGCGGTAGCGCAGAGGCCGGTCGCGAAACGGCGGCGCCCGGAGCGTTCCCACGTCAATGCGCAGAATTCGCGCTCCCGAGGGAAGCCTGTCCGGCAGATCTGCTGGAAACAGGTATACGGCGCCATCCGCTTCCACCCGTGTGACCTGTGGCGCCACAGTGCCGGAGGGCGCATCGAACCACGACGCCTCGGGACGAAACTGGGTCACGCCCTGGTCGCCCGCGATCCATACAGTGCCATCGCTGTCTTCGAAAAATCCGTATTGGTTGTTGTCCGTGGTAGCGAGTCCGTTATTGGCTTGAATGTGCAGCCAGTCGGAGGGCTCGAAGTGACGCCCATCGGCGATATACAGGCCGTCCGTGGTGCCGCGCCAGATCCATCCCCGGGAATCGCGCTTGATGAAGTCCGTATCGGCCGGACCGTACCCGGCGCTGGCCAGGAATTGGCTGACCTTCCACAGCTGGCCCTGCTTGCGGAGCCTGGTGAAAAAACCGGCCCCACGGTGCGCCACCCAGATATCGTTATCCCCCGCCAGCGTGAACGAGCGGACCGAGCGGACCGGACGATCCGTCTCAAGAGGCCGCCACCGGTCCTGGTCGTCCTGCCATGCGATACCGCCGGCGTACCCTACCCACAGACGCCCGTTGCGGTCCGGTTCCAAGTCCACCGCCTGCACAGGCTCCGCGTTTGTCAGATTAGGCAAATCTACTTCCTGAAGCCGTCGCGAGCCCGGGCTGCCTTCGACCCGCATGAGCCCGCGCTTGCCTCCCAGCCACAGGCGTCCTTTGGCGTCCGTGAGGATTTCCCGATGCTCCACAAACGGCTTGGAAGCCTTCACTCGCTCCAGAATGGCCCCGCCGGGAGATAGCCTGGCCAGTCCGATCGTGCGAATCGAAGCCCAAAACCCGCCGTCCGCAAGCGGCAGCAGGTAATCATAACGGTATTCTTCCCTTTGCATCGGACGCCAGGTGCTTCCGGCTTCGTCGTAACGGTAAATATTCTTATGGGTCGCGAGCGTCAGTGCGCCCGCATGGTCCCGAACGATCTGGACTGCGGCTTCGCCGGCGAAATCCTCCGGATACCAACGCTGCCACTGCGCGTCCGGTGTCCATTCCACCAGACCACGTCCCAGGTTGGCCACCCAGAGATGACCCCGGCTGTTCTCCTGTCCGGTTTGGGGGGCATAGCGCCGGTGATCGGCCGAATCGCGAAACTGGATCGGTGTATCGAGGCCCAGAATGGTCTCCCCGATGAACCACAACTGGCCGTTCCGCCCCTGAAGCAGCGGACCCGGACGGCTCGTCTGGCGGCTCCGCTGGCGCACGATTCGCTGCCTCTCCCGGCCGTTCTCCACCAGGAAAGCCTCTTCTCCGTCCGCGGCCCACAAGCCGCCTTTGCGGCTGGGCAGAACCTGAGTTAACTCGTGGTCGGAGGGAAGTTCGAACCGCTGAAGCGCCTCCGGCTGTTTCGGGTCGATACGGCAGGCCCCCTTCGGCTCCAGGCAGGCAGCCCAGATCATCCCCCGGCCGTCGGCCGTCAGGTCTCTCCGCGTGCGGTATTTGAGATGACGCAAAGACCCGTCGAGGCCGACCTGGGCGAGGTCGTTCATCCGGACGAACACGCCGTCCGGATACACCACCATGTTGTTCACCTCTTCGGAGGAGATGATCTCGAATTGCTTATTCCGAAAACGGCCCAGGCCTTCGAAATCCCCGCACCAAAGCGAGCCGTCCCGTGTGAACCCGATAAACCGCGCCGAGCCGAAAGGGGCGCCGATCTTCTGGTAGTGGAACCCGTCGAAACGGTACACGCCGTCCGATGTTCCGAGCCAGATCAGACCGTCCGGTCCCTCCGTGATGTCCTCAACGATCAGGGACGTGTTGGGATAAACACGCGGCCGATGAGGAGCCGCTTGCGCCGCGACCGCTAGGCTCGAGAGGAGCGGCGCGATAATCAGAAGTCCGCGCATGGCCAATCCGTTCCAGATAGTATGGCGCCGCGCGCCGGTCAGCCGCGGCCTACTTCAATTCCACGCTTCGCGTGGTCGACGAACCGAAGGTAACTTCGCTCAGGTCGAACCCGGGCAGATCGAATTGGGTGGTGACGGTGTCCGCGACAAGCATCGTCCCGTTAGGGACTCCACCGGTGACGACGGTCGCAGGCAGAAGCTGGAGCACCTCCGGCGGGACGTTGAAATGGCCTGTGCCGTTGTCCTCCAGGCAGGAAAACACGGCGCCGCCGGATACTTTGCGGGTGACAGGATCGATGATCACAACCGAGCCGCCAATCGCTACCTTGGAATTCGGATCTCCACCCTTCCAGGTGATGTCGACGCCCGTTGCCCGGTCGATGGGCGACACCGAATCGGCGTTCGTCCACTCGAAGTCGGGCGGAATCGTGAAATTCATCCGAAAGGGCCCCACGTCGGCGCTGCCGCCACCGTTGTCCAGAGTGTAATCACCGGGATTGAGGAACAGCGGTGACGGCGGCGCCTGTCCCGGTATCGCCGGGCCCCCGCCGAGCATGGCCCCGTAGAGGAGCCTGCTCCCGGGAATCTGCTTACTGCCTTCCGGTCCCGTCAGGTTGAGGAACGGCCCCGCGTCAAGGTACGTCACCGCCCCGGTGTCCCCGGCAGGCGTCTGCTGCTGCCCGAGTTTCGACACGTTGCAGGGACCGATATTAGTGACTTCCGCCGGCTCCCCCTTGATCACCCTGCTCAAATCCGTGGAGCTGAAGGCGCCGCCGAACGTGTCCGCGACCGGATTCAAAGTCAACGCACCCGCCTGGATCTTTTGTTTGACCCGTACTGTGGAAACGCCCGCGGCTTTCAGCGTTCCGGTCATTGGCGTATCCTGCGCCGGGACCGCTCCCGCGCCCGCCAACACAATAAGGAAAACACGGGTCATCTTCATGAGTCGTATTTCCAAGCATACAGTAAACCCGAAGTCAGACCCCCACGCGAGTAAGTGCGACCGGGACGCTCATATTTGTGAAAACGGATGAACGAATCCAGGGATGAAAAGGCTGTCCCACTGTTGATACACTTCCTGATTCAGGATGATCGGATTCCGCAGTCTCCTCGTTCTGGCAGCTTCCGCAGCGTTTGCCCAGGAATATCGGGCCACAATCTCCGGTGAAGTGAGCGATCCCTCCGCCGCGCCCGTCGAAGGCGCCCGGGTGGTCGCCACCAGCGTGGAGAGAAGCGTTCCCTACGAAGCAACCACCAACTCCGCCGGACGCTACCTGATCCAGTTTCTTTTACCTGGTCAATACACTTTAACCATCCGGAAGCCCGGCTTCAAAAGCTTCGTCCGGGAGCGTGTGTCCCTGCTGGCCGCCGACAAAATCGCGCTCGACGCAAAGCTCGAGCTGGGAGCCGCCGCCGAGAGCATCACGGTCACCGGCGAAATGCCCCTGCTCCAGACCGAGACCGCGACCCGCCAGGCGGCGACAGAAAATCGAATTCTCGAAAGCGTTCCCGCTGGCGGACGAAATCTGTACGCCCTCCAGTACGACCAGCCCGGCGTCGTCAAAACCAGCGCCTATTGGGGCTCGATGGAGTTGTACGCGTTCGGCAACGTGAACGCGGTGGCTATCGGCGGCGGCAGGTCCGGCGAAAATGAGACGGTGCTCGACGGGGTGACCAACACCAAGAGCGATCGCGGAGTCGCCTTTATTCCGTCGATCAACAGCACGCAGGAGTTCACGGTCCAGACCAACTCCTACGACGCCCAGTTCGGACGCGTCGGCGGCGGCGTGACGCTGATCAACCTCAAGTCAGGAACGAATCGGCTGCACGGACAGCTGTTCGAATTCCTGAAAAACGAAAAACTGCGCGCCAACGACTGGGTAGCGAACAAGAACGGTGATTCGAAGAGGGCGTTCAAAAACAATACGTTCGGCTTCGAGGTGGACGGGCCGTTGTTCATTCCCAGGCTCTTCGACGGGCGCAACAAGGCGTTCTTCATGCTCTCGCTGGAGGGCTTGCGCGAGCACTCCCAGGGCGGCCAGGTCCGGACCCTGCCGCTGCCGGAGCAGATCCGCGGCGATTTCTCCGGACTGGTCAATGGGCAGGGAATCCCGGTCCGGGTTTACGACCCGCTCTCCACCCGGCTCGATGCGGACGGCCGCACCTACGTGCGCACTCCTTTCGCCCGCAACATCCTGCCTGGAAATCGCATCGACCCGGTAGCCGCCAAGGTGGCCTCCTTCTATCCGGCGCCGAACCTGCCGGGAGACGGACCCTCGCGCCAGAACAATTACCAGAAAGTCCTGCCGGAAACGAACGGGTACGATTCGTGGCTCGGGAAAATGGACTACGCCTTCACCAGCCGCAGCCGCGCCTCGTTCCGCTATGGGCAGACTCCCTGGGTTACGCACGCCAAGCTCGTCTGGGGGAACAATGCCGCCGAACCGAGCAACCAGTATCCGTCCACGCGGGTAGCCCGCAACTGGGGCGCGGACTGGACCTGGACTCTGACGCCGGCGATGGTCTTCAATCTTCGCGGCGGCCTGGCGCGCTACGAGGCCGGGTCGGGGAACAGCTTCGGGGCCGGCTACGACCCGCGGCAGCTCGGTTTCCCATCGGCGCTGGTGGCCCAGTTCACTACGCTCGAATTCCCGCGCTTCAACTTCGGGACCTACTCGGAGATCGGTTCCCAGGGGGTGTTCAGCTACACCACGCAGGACGTGTGGAGCCTGCAGCCGAACCTGAGCTGGACACGCGGGCGGCACGTAGTGAAACTAGGCTCCGAATTCCGGCGGTATAACGACAACACGCGGAATCCGGGACTCGCCAGCGGATCGTATACCTTTTCCGGCGCCTGGACGCAGGCCAATCCCCAGCGCGCCGACAGCGCATCCGGTAACGAGTTCTCGTCCTTCCTGCTGGGCTACCCTTCGCTGGGTTCGGTGGACCGCAATATAGACCCTGCCTACCGGTCGAAATATGCGGCCCTGTTCCTCCAGGATGACTTCAAAGTGAACTCCCGGCTCACGCTGAATATGGGACTCCGTTGGGACTACGAAGCGCCGAGAGCCGAGCGCTACGACCGGATGGTGCGCGGGTTCGCGTTCGATCAGTCGAGCCCCATCGCCGCGGCGGTCAAGGCGGCGTCCTCGGCCTCGGAATGTCCGGCCTGTGCAACGGGGCTCCAAGGAGGCTTGCTGTATGCCGGCGCCGGCCGGCGCTACGCTTTCGAGCCGCACCGTATGAACTTCCAGCCGCGCGCCGGTGTTGCCTATCGTGTGGCCCCCAGACTGGTTTTCCGCGCGGGCTACGGGCTCAGCTACCTGGGGCAAAGCGCCAACGGGCCGCCGGTGGGCTTCAGCCGGCAGACGCCGCTCGTTGCTTCTCTCGACAACGGGCTCACGCCGGCGGCTTCGTTGAGCGATCCGTTTCCGGCAGGCGTGTATCCCGGCGGTCTGCTGAAACCGATCGGGGCGACGCGGGGACTTTCCACCAATCTCGGCCAGAACGCGACGTTTCAGTATCTGGACCGCCCGCTGCCGTATGCCCAACAGTATTCCGCCGGGTTTGAATACGAATTGCCGGACGGATGGCTGGTCGAGGCCGCGTATGCCGGCAACCTCACCCGGCGTCTGCCGGTGACGCTCGGTCTGAACTTCATTTCCTCCGGAGCGTTGAACGCGGTTCCCGTGGAGCAGCGGCAGGCTTACTTCAATCAGCAGATGCCGAATCCGATGGCGGGTCTGCTGCCCGATTCCGGGCTGAACGGCGCCACCGTGGCGCGGCAGCAATTACTGTTCGCCTTCCCGCAGTACGGCGCGGGAACGCAGATGACGGATGTGCCCATCGGACGGCAGCGCTACGATTCCGCTCAGTTCAAGCTTACCCGCAGATTTTCCCGAGGACTCGCCGTGACGGTGGCGTACACGCTTTCGAAAACGCTGGAAGAGACCTCGACGCTCAACCCTCAGTCGGTGAACGTGAGGAGTCCGCTCGCCACCGCTCTTGAACGGCGTCTGATCCTCTATGATGTGCCCCGGCAATTCTCCGTGATCGGCGCCTACGATCTCCCGTTCGGCCGTGGACGCCGCTTGGGCGGGAACGCGAATCGCTGGATGAACGGCCTGTTGGGCGGCTGGACATTCAGCGGGGTGTTCATGTCGCATTCCGGGTTCCCGCTGCCCTTCCCCAACGCGGCGCCTCTTGAAGCGCGTAGCGCCAGGCTCAGCGATTCGCGGCGGGATGCGCTGGCCCGGTCCGCGGGCCGCCCGCAATATGATCCTTCTTACGACGTCTGGTTCGATACATCGCTATTTCCCGGGGCGGCCCAGGCGCCGTTCACTCTTCGGAACTTCCCGACGCGCTTTGCCGATGTGCGCAGCAAGCCCCTCAACGTCACCGATCTCTCGCTGTACAAGGAGTTCCGCATCGGTGAGAGGGTGAAGTGGCAGATCCGGTGCGATGCGCACAATGCGGCCAACTTTCCCTGGTTCGGCGTTTTGGACTCGAACGGAGCCAACGTCACCCGTCCGCAGTTCGGTCACCTCAGAGCCGACATCGGTAATGAAACCAG
>DATJFH010000050.1:0-2658 GCA_035495815.1 Bryobacteraceae bacterium | reverse complement strand
ACCGCTGGTTCCTGCCCGATTTGCGAGCCCTGGTCACGGTAGACGGCCGTCCCGATGAGCTGTTCCTTTCCTATGGCGAACTCAAGCCCAAAGGCGAACCCAAGACGCCGTACTTCGGTGTGGCGCACACGCGGGATGGCGGCGCCACTTGGGAGTACCTGTGGAAGAGCGCCGCGAACCAGCCGCCCAACATTCACGACGCTTGGCTGACGGAGCGTTTCGGGACCTATTGGGGCGAGAATCCGCTGGCCATGGCGATCCGCGGCAACCTGCTCATCGAGGGCGACCTCGGCCGTACCATGCGCAGCACGGACGGCGGCAAAACCTGGGACGCAGTGTACTCCCGGCGCGCCGGCGACGGCTACGCCACAACCGGTCTGGATGTCACCACCTCCTACGGCGTCCACTTCGATCCATTCGATCCGAACCGCCTGTTCATCAGTTACACCGATATCGGTCTCTTCCGCAGCGAGACGGGTGGTGACACCTGGATCGGCTCGACCGATGGGGTGGACCGCGCCTGGCGCAATACCACCTATTGGATGGAGTTCGATCCCGAAGTGCGCGGGCGCGTCTGGGCCGTCATGAGCAACACGCACGACCTGCCGCGCACCCGCATGCTTCGCCGGGGCACCGGCGCCTTCAAAGGCGGCGTGATGGCCAGCACCGACGGCGGACGCTCCTGGCGCAAATCCAGCGAGGGGATGGAAGAGGCCGCCTGCACGCACATTCTGCTCGATCCCGCCAGCCCGAAGGATAAGCGCGTGCTGTACGTGGCCGCGATGGGCCGCGGAGTCTACCGTTCCCTCGACGGCGGAAAGACCTGGGAGCTGAAGAGTGCCGGCCTTCCCGGCCCGGAGCCGCTCGTGTGGCGGCTGAACCTCCACGCAAACACGCTCTACGCAGTGGTTGCCAGGCGCAAGGATGATGGCAAATTCGGGACCCCGAACGACGGCGCCGTTTATCGCTCGAAAGACCGCGGCGAGACGTGGCTGAGGATGGACTTGCCCCCTGGATTGAACGGACCGACCGGCATTGCGTTCGGCCCGCAGGACCGGATCTATGTGTCCGCCTGGGCCCGCACCGATCCCGTCTTCGCGAAAAATGCCGGCGGCGGCGTCTTCCTGTCCAGCGATGATGGAAAAACTTGGCAGAATACGCTGAAGGACCCGAACATGTACGACGTGACTGTGGACCCCGCTCATCCGAACCGCATCTACGCAGCCGGCTTCCAATCTTCGGCATGGCGGTCCGACGATCGCGGCCAGACCTGGTACCGCCTGCGCGGGTTCAACTTCAAGGGCGGCCATCGGATCATTCCCGACCCGCGGAATGGCGACCGGGTTTTCATTACCACCTTCGGCGGCAGTGTTTGGTATGGCCCCGCGGGCGGCGATCCCAAAGCGGCGGAAGATATCGTGACTCCCGCACTGGCATTTTCCGCCCGGTGAACACGGCCGCGGCAATCGTACCCGCTCGCAGGAGGAAGTCTGTCACATATCCGCCACACCCGGACTGGTGGCGTAGAGAAATTTTCCCGATACGACGAACTGCTGGGCAGAACACTTCCCGGGCGCCTGGCCGATCCTCATGCCTCCCAGGGTGTTCTCAGGCCATTGAAAGGCATGTCCTCCCGCCTCGTCCTGGCAGATCAGAAACGTGACCGTCTGGCCCTCGCTCAGGTTCGATGTGGTCGAATTTGTGACGTCGCCCGTCAGTACCAGGCGCTGGGTGGCGCCCGCCGCCAAATCGAATGTGGGGCTTGGAGAGTAGCCCATGGTACTGGAAACAGGAATCACAGGAGGAAGCACCTGGGCGCTGTCGGAATTGAGCATCAGCGAGGATGTGTCCACCGCCTCCAGATCCGACCCGAGAACCCGCTTCAGCTCGCTGAGCCGGTCGTTATCCCAGCGCTGGTCCGGCGCACCCGAAATGAACCACGCAGAACCGGTGTCCGCCAGGATGGCGCCGTACCTCTTCAGAGCGGTCAGGATCACCTGGTTTTCCGGCAGGAAGCCGCTGATGTCGTAGTCGGCTTTGAGGCGGAAGCGCATGCCCAGCGGCGGATTCTCCGCGCCGGTCAATTTGGATGCCGCGTGGCGCGCCGGCCATACGTATCCCATCCGGACCAGCGGCGCGGATAGGCGCAGGGCGTGCCGGATTTCGCCGGATGCTACTTCGTCGTACCGCACCAGTCCCGCAAAAACCGGTAACCCGGCGGCATCGGCCGATGTCCAGCCGCTCGGGCGAAGCTTGTTGGCGCGCATTTCGAAGATCGCTCCGGACCCCGCGGCTCTCACCGTGCCCTCCGCCAGGCTCACGGCGTACAGTTCGAACAGGCGGCACGATCCCTGCTGAATAATCAGGACGTGGGCGTCCCCATTTTTTTCGATGTGCGGATTGTCCGGTATCGGATACGGCCCCGGATCGGATTCCGCCGAATAGGTGAACTTGAGCCTCACGGTGCTCTGAGACTCAGGTACGATGTCGAACGGGATGCCATTCGAGGGGCCGAAGTCCGGATGCAAGCTCTTCTTATCGCCATTGGTGGCTATATAATCGTTGGACCCTCTGTCCACGGGCATTTGGTCGATACGGGTATTCCAGATGTTGTTCCACGGGAAAACGGGGCAGCCTGCGATCTGCGGTTGCGCCCCA
>DATJFH010000049.1:0-3697 GCA_035495815.1 Bryobacteraceae bacterium | reverse complement strand
GGCCGGGCCCCACTCCGTGCCGCGGCGCGTGCGAAAACCACGGTCGTTCAACTCGGCGGCAACCTGCGAAAGGGTCCGGTCCTGCACGATGAGTTCGAGCATAGCCATTAGCGCCTCGCGCTCGGCGGGGTTGACTTCCAGGCGGGAGCAATCTTCGGAAATCATTAGGCCATAAGGGATCTCTTCGGCCGGATACATCGGGACAGTCGTGGTCCCCGGCAGTTCTCGGGTCCATTCGACGGCGGACAGACGCCAGCCGGCGTCGGCCTTCCGCTTCCAGTAGTCTGCGGCCGGTGGGGCCGGCATCTCCTCCCGAATACGCTCGATTTTCGACATGGCGCCTCCTGATAGACAACAGGTATCAGGTTATTTCAGCAAGCGACCTGCCATGCCTCCCGTTCTGCGGATGTTACACTTGCCGGCGCCGCCATGCCTCTGCCTGTTCGCTCATGGGACTCGCGGTCCCGCACTTGGGACACGGTAGGGTTCACTGCGTTGTACGGTCCGTGCTATGTTCAACACCACTTGCGGACACGCGTGGCTCAGTATGGGCTGTTGACGCATCTGGGGCAGTCGACCGCCTATGCGAGGAACCGACAGGGCTACTAGGTTTCTTTTGCGATGCGCTCGATCAGAGTGCGCATGTCCTCGGCGTGCTCTTCTTCTTTGGCGAGGATCTCTTCCATGAGGCGGCGGCTGGTGGGATCCTTCTCCCCGAAGTAGCGGATGATTTCGGAATAAGACTCGATGGCAATGCGCTCCGCCACCAGGTCTTCCTTGATCATGTCGAGCAGCGTCTGGCCCTCCACGTATTCCGAGTGGCTGCGCATCAGCAGGCCTTCGGGGTTGAGGTTGGGCGCGCCATTGAGCTGAACGATGCGCTCGGAGATCTTGTCGGCATGGCCTTGCTCTTCGTTTGCATGCTCCAGAAATTCCTGGGCGACTGCCTGGGCGTGAATGCCGCTGGCCATGTAGTGATGGCGCTTGTAGCGGAGGACGCAAACAATTTCAGTAGCCAGCGCCTCGTTGAGCACGCGTAGCGAGGTTTCGAGATCGGGCTTGTAGCTCTCCGTGACCGCCCCTTTTTCGATGTGTTTGCGGGCGCGGCGGCGGATTTCCTGGATATCACTCAGGAATGGTTTCTTCGGATCGGACGTGGGCGATGCTCCCATAGGCGGCTCTCCTGTATATTTTGGATGCAATTTCTATCCTACAGATCCTGACGGTATCACGATTTCTTGTCTGTACGATTTCGAACATAATGCGAGCCCATTAATGCACGGTCTTCAGAAACTCAAGCAGGTCCGCCATCTGCTGGATGTCGATCTGTTTTTCAAGGTCACCGGGCATGGCCGAGACATTGGTGACGTACATCTGCCTGATGTCCTTGCGTTGGATGATGTCTTCCTTGCCGTCCTCATGGCGCAAGGCGATAGTGGTGGGGGTCTGCGCGCCGAGTACGCCGTCGAACGTGCCGCCGGTGGTTTCCACGACGTAGGCTTCGTAGCCCTGGGCGATGGTTTTGTTGGGCATGAGGATGTCTTCGAGCAGCGCCTGCTTTGGCTGATTCTGGACCGTGGCGAGATCGGGGCCGACCTGCACGCCCAAACCGGCGAAGCGATGACATTTCACGCAGATGGACTTGAAGACTTCGCGGCCGCGGGCGGCGTCGGCGGTACGGTCGAATGCCGCCTCGTAGCGCTTGACGACCTTCTCGCGCTCGCTCGCGGTTTGATCGAGCAGGGGCCGAGCCGCGGCGCGGATGGCGGGATCATTATTCATGACCAATCTGCGGCGGCTGCTGAAGCTGAGGGTCCACGGCTGCACATCGCCACTCTTGAGCGCGGCTACCAGTAACCAGGCGCGGCCTGGCTCGAGGTACATGGCGTTAGCCGCTTCGGTGCGGCCGGCGGGAGTGAGCTCGCGCCATTTCGACAGCAGGAATGTGCCCGTTTCAGCGCCTTTGACTTTGCCGAAGGCGCGGACGGCGGCGGCCTGTACCTGGTCGGGCTCGTGCGGATCGATCAACTGCTTGAACAGGTCCGCGCGCGCGTCGGGACCGGCGAGGGCCAGCAGACCGACGGAGTCAGCGCGTAGATCCGCCACCGCTTGCTTATCAACCGCGACCGTCGCCGCGCGTCCGAGAGCGGAGGCGGACGCGGAACCCGTGGGAA
Source organism: Bryobacteraceae bacterium (assembly GCA_035495815.1). GTDB lineage: Bacteria > Acidobacteriota > Terriglobia > Bryobacterales > Bryobacteraceae > DATJFH01. The sequence goes on along the minus strand of DATJFH010000049.1, from coordinate 1,523 downwards.
GGCCGCTCATCTCGATGAGGCGCAGCGCAGCGCGGCGGATGGAAGCTTGCGGACTATCGAAAAGCTTGAGCAGCAACGGCTGGCCGGCGCCGAACGCTGCTGCTCCGGTTGCCCTGCCGCGCATACCGAGCGCGAGGCCTTCAAGACTGGCGGCTCGCCACCACTGAGCATTTTCTTGCGTGGACCGCGCCACTTTTTCCAGGACGCTCTGAACTTCCGCGGGCTTGTGCCGGGCGCCGACGACCGACGCGGCCTGCCGTATGAAACTCACGCGCCCTGGTGTCTCCTGCTGGCTCGAGGCCGCCTTCTGATAGAGGCGCAGCGCGTCATCGGAGGACGAGCTGAGCGCGGCGATCTGGAACCACTTGTCTTCAACGTCGCGCGAGAGCAGCTCATCGCGGGCCGCGCGGGCCTGCGGAGAATTCAGCGATCCCAAGGTACACAACAACTGAAACCGGACCTTGGCATCGGGGTCCTTGGCCATGGCGATGAGTTTCTGAACCAGCGCGGGCGTATTCGAGAGGCGCGGTTCGGCCAGAATGATGGCGTTTTCCCGAACGCCCGTTTCGCGATCGGCGAGGCCGGCCTCGATTTCGGCGGGCTGCAGCTTGCCGAGGCCGTCGAGGGTCCAAAGCGCGTGCAGGCGTCCCACGGGCGACGGGCTTTCGTGCACCATGCGCGCGAGATCGGGAGCGGCGTCAACGGCCTTGCGGTCCACGAGCAAGCGCTGCGCGGTGCGGCGCCACCAGATGACGGGATTAGCCAGCTCACGGACGCGATCGGCGTTGGAGGCGGAGCCCAGCTTGATGGGTTTCGGCGCGGGATTGCCATCCGGGACGATGCGATAGATGCGTCCGCGGTCGATCCCCTTGGTCAGGTCCTGCGAGTTCTGCGCCTCGGTGGACATCCACTCGGGATGCTCGATGACCATGCGGTAAAAATCCATCACGTAGAGCGCGCCATCAGGGCCGACATAGAAATTCACCGGCCGGAACCAGGCGTCGGTAGACGCGAGAAACTCGACATCCGGGTGAGCGCGCTTCGCCACGTCCGTCGCACCGGCATCCGAAATCAGATCCTGATGCACGAGATTGTGGACCGGCTCGGCGACGAAAAGGCTGCCGTGATAGCAGGTGATCCCGCAGGCGGACGTAAACTGGCCGACTTCGGTGAGCATCTCGAACCTGGGATGCAGCGTGATGGGGTAAACCTTGGCGGCGGCGCCGTGATCCGCAATCTGCTGCATCGCGGATGACACGGGCAGATCGGGATTGCGCTCCAGGTAACGCGCGGCAATTACCTCATGGCGGACGTGGTCGGAATTGTTGGTTGTGAAGTGATGGCCCCAATCGTCGAACGCCTGTCCATACTGGGAACTCCCGGAAAGAGCTTCCGCCTGATAGGTGTCCGGGCGGAAACGGACGTTGCGATTGTGCTCCGTCAACACCGGCAAATCCGGCCGGTCCGGAAAGCGGATGTCGGAGCCGCGGTCGCCGAACTGCTTTTTGTAAATGATGGCCGTA
>DATJFH010000048.1:0-3536 GCA_035495815.1 Bryobacteraceae bacterium | reverse complement strand
TCAGAACTTGCTGCTCTTTCAGGAATGGAACTAATGCGATTGCATTCCTGACGAGCCGTGGATGTTTACGGCTGGCCGAGAGAGCGACGAGTGGATTGAGGATATGGAGTATGAGTTCTCTGCCGACCCGCGAGGCGTGTGGATATCCCAGACGTGCCCGATTTCTGGGGCAGTTACGCGATGGAATTGAGCCGGGCGCTTCGCCGAGTCGCACATCCCAATCGCCGCCCCAGTCACTCCCACGCGGATTCCGCCCGAAGTGACCGAGGGCGGCGGTTCCATCAAAACGGGACGCTTCTTCGCCGATGTTCAGGGTAATCAGGGTGACTTGCTGACCACTCTGCTCGCCTGCGCCGGTATTCCCGTCGACCGCCCGGTCGGCATCGCGACTAAGCAAATCGAGGAACTCAAGGCGTAGGAGTGCAATCACAACAAAGGGTAAGCCCGCAGTGGTAGTAGCGCTGACCGAGTTTTCCTCAATACCACCGGCCATTCCGTTGAACTCGTAAATACTCAACTCGTTGGGCGCTTTTTGTACGATGCTGTATTCCAGGGTGATACGTCATCGTATCCTGAACTACTCCGTCGCCCGTACGAGCGGGTTCTAAAGAAGCATTTCGGGTCTGACCCTACGATCATACACGAATAGAATAATTCTGGCGGCCTTGACCGTACCGCTCTATCCAGGTCGTAAGAGTGATTCCCTTGAAATATTCGAGCGGCAGGACGATACCCGCCTCGTCCGAGAATGGAGGATCGGCAGTGAGTACGCCCTCTCAAGACGGGTTCGGCGGACGCTTACGATCGTCCACTTTGAAGTGACGCCGGAGCCAACGAGTATTCTACTGCTCGCGTCAGCCATCGCTGGATCGCTCATAGCCGTAAGAAAGTCTCGTCGGACAAGAGGAGCACGCCAATAACGTTCCGGACCTTGCGCACCGCCCAAGGGGCAGCTAAGTTTCGCAGAATAGGTGAACGCTGGCACAATGTGCAAACGGGATCGTTCTACAGTTTGGCGGCGGGTCTGGTCTGCCGCGCCCGGTCTGCCTGAAGTTTGCGGAACAAATTCAGATGCTGCTCGGCTTCGTCATTTCGTCCCATGCGGCGGTAAAGCCCGCCGAGCTGGTAGTGAACGGCTGGCGTGGAGGGCATCAGCTCGACCGCCCTCTTCAGCCGGGTCAAGGCACCCTCGAGATCGCCCTTGTTCGTCAGCGCCTTTGCCATCTCCATCAGCGCCTGGCCGTTGTTCGGGTTAATTCGCTCGGCTTCGCGATACTCCCTTTCGGCCTCGGCGTCGTCGCCCGCTTCGCGGAGGAGAATCCCGAGCAGCAGGTGTGCGTCGGGAACGCCGCGGGCGGCAGCCTTGCGAAACGCCGCGGTTGCCTCCGCGGCATTCCCTTCCTTGCGCTGTGCCAGTCCTTCTGCCAGCAGAACGCGCGGGTCGGCGGGGTCGGCCTCTTGCAGGTTCCGCAGCGCCAGACGGCTGAGGGGACTCTCCGTAACGTGGTAGCTGGCTAAAGCAAACAGAAACTGGATCTCCTGTTGATCGGGGAACTTGCGCTGAGCCCGAATGGCTTCGGCGAGCGCCCGCGGATTCTGCTCCGTGCGGATCAGGAGATCGATGAGGAACGTCCAATAGTCGGGAGCGGCATCGTCGAGTTGCAGGGCGTGTTGAATCGCTTCGAGCGCCTGGTCCAACTGGTTCAGGTTTCCCTGGGCGAAGCCTGTAACGCCATAGTACTGCGCCGCCAGACGCGGATCGGGAGGCGGCTGGGTTTTGGCCAAAGTCCCGAGCGCCTCTCGGGGGCGTCCCGCCTCATTCTGCGCCAGCGCGAGTTCCACTAGGAGGCGGCCAGTTTCGGGATACTGCCGCTCGAGGGCGCTGGTGAAGAACCGAATGGCCGCGTCCCATTGCTTCTGATACAGCTTGGACTGGCCGAGATAGAAATATCCATGCGGACTTGCCGGATCGAGCTTGACCACAGTCTCGAAGTGCGAGTCTGAGACGCGCCACTGGCTCTTTTGGGCCGCAATGACGCCCAGGATCATATGTCCGTGCACTGCGGCGGGGTCGGCCTCGATGGCGCGACTCGCCAGGGCGCCGGCGCGTTCCAGGTCGCCCTGGCGAAATGCTTCGTCGGCCTGCTCCAGCAGACCTCCCGGCTGCGCGGCGAGACCGCCGGTGATCGAGAGAACGAGGAGAAAGCGGATCACGTGACGGTCACCTGGATCGACTGGCGCTGATTCTGTTCAAACTCGTCGACGCGCTCCGACGGTCGCTCCGCCGGCTGTGCGCGGTCCCGCTCGTCGGTGCCGGTGACCAGCAATTGGTAAGATCCGGGACCGGCGATCTTCCATTCGTGAGACCAGCAGACCCATGCATACGGCTTTGGCTCCGAATCGAGACGCGCCGCCTGCCACGACACCCCGCCATCCACCGACACCTCGACGCGCCGGACGCGGCTCTCACCCGCCCATGCGGCGCCGCGGATGGTGAAGCGCCGGCCGAAGAGTATTGCGCCGTCGAGCGGGCGCGAGAACGCGGACTTCACGTTCATGGCGGTAACCGCGCCGGCGCGCTGCCGGCCAAGAAGCAGGGAACGCGTCTCGCGCTGGGATTCCTGCGGTGGCGGCTCACCCTCGAGCGCCTCGATACTGCGCAGCCACTTTACCGAATCCGCTCCGTACCATCCTGGGATGATGGCGCGCACGGGAAACCCGTGATTGACGGGCAGCTTCTCGCCATTCATGGTCAGGGCGAGCAAGGTCTCGGGGCTGGTGGCTTTGGCAAGCGGAATGACCCGGGAGAAACCATCCGCTCCGGCTAGGCGAACCGCGCCCGCCGAGGCTGCCGGACGGGCCGCCTGCAGCAGCGATGCCAGGCTGACGCCGGCCCATTCCGCATGGCTCACGAGGCCGCCCCCGACCGGGTTCGCGGCGCATTCCAGCGTGACTCCGAGCGATTTTCGGGGCCGCCCGGCGATATCGTCGAACGAAAAGTTCAATGGCTCCGCGACCGCTCCGCCCACCGTCAGCGTCCAGCCGTCCGAGGTGACGGATGGCGGCGGGAAGTGCTCGCGAACAAAGAACAGATCGTTCGGAGTCGCCGGCTGATCGAGCAGCGATAGATCGAAACTGCTGATCTCCGGCTTCTGCGCGGAAAGCGCGGGGGCTATCGCGGATGCGAGGAAGAGCCGGCGTGTCAGCCCGCTACCACGCCAGTCTGAGCGCCATCTGTAAGATGCGTGGGTCACCGGCTGTGCCTGTGATCTTACCGAAGTTCGGATTGGTCAAACCAGTAACCGGATTCGCCAGGTGCGTGGCATTCAGCGCATTGAATGCCTCGAAGCGGTATTCGATATTGCCCTGTTCGCCCAGGAACGGCAGCCGCCAGCCCTTGGCCAGCGAAGTATCGATATTGGCGAAACCCGGGCCGAACAGAATGTTTCGTCCGAGAGTGCCGTAGGTGTTCGGAGCCGGATTGGCGAACCGGCTCTTATCGAAATACGCGGCCAGTTTTTGGCCCTTGGAACGGC
>DATJFH010000047.1:0-2323 GCA_035495815.1 Bryobacteraceae bacterium | reverse complement strand
TGATGGCGTTCGATGAAAAGAAAGTCGAAGGCGCCTACAGCGCGGATATCCAGAACGCCAGCGTCCGGGCACTGGCCCAAGCCGGACGCGACCAGACGATTTTCCAGCCCGAATGGCTTCCGGACGGCGAACAAATCGTATTCTACCGGCGGGACAAGACCGCGCATCCGAGTCACGTCATCGTACGCAACGTGGATACCGGCGCGGAGCGCGAACTGGAGACCGGCCAGGACGCCGCCGGGTTCATCGATACCGCGATTTCTCCGGACGGCAGGCAACTGGCTTTTCGCGCAGCCGCGGCACTGGGGATCGTGCCGATCGCGGGGGGTGCACCGCTCGAGTTATTTCGATCGAACGCGACGGGAGGCCGCCTGAACTTTCTCGGCTGGAGTCCGGATTCGCTGCACTTGATCTTCGAGACCACACAAAGGATGGGTCTCCGAAACGTCAACCGCGAAGTGTGGCGGATCCCGGCAGGAGGCGGAGAGCGGACGAAGCTGGCCTCGGATCAATTTCAGGCGGAAAAATTTCAATTCCATCCTGATGGCCGCCGGATCGCGTACTCCGCGACGGAGGGCGGCGGGATGGAGATCTGGGCGTTGGAGAATCTCCTGCCCAAATGACCGAAAATCGCCGTTCTGAGGGCCCCCTGACCGTTAATGTTCGTTGTTTCGACTGCGAATCCGCCTTACGCTGGGCAGCATGAATCTCAACGAAGGCGAAAAGAGATCCGGCGAGACGCCACTCCATTCCTGGAAAGAGATTGGGGCTTACCTCCAGCGCAACGAGGTTACCGTCCGGCGATGGGAGAAGCGCGAGGGTCTTCCGGTCCACCGGCACTCTCATACGAGCCGGGCGAGCGTGTACGCCTATCCCAGTGAGATCGATGCGTGGCGAGCGGGCCGGAGGGTGGCGGCGGAGCCGGCGGTGGCTCGCCCCCTGTGGAAAATTCCGGCGTTCGCGGTGACCCTGGCGCTGTGCGTGATCATGGTCGGCAATGGGGTGCGGCAGGTTTCGGCGCAGCAGGGAGCGCCGCAGGCGCGACAGATCTGGGGAAACGCGCTGGGCGGCGGCGCAGACTCGGTGTCCGCGGACGGGCGCTATATCGTCTATGCGGATTGGGAGTCAGGGAACCTGGCGGTTCACGATGTTGTGGCCGGAACGAATCGACGGCTGACCAACACCGGTGGATGGACGCCACCGGCGAGCGGCTGGGCGGAAGCGTCGGCCATCTCGCCCGATGGCAGTCAGGTGGCCTATAGCTGGTGGGATAGCAGCAAGCCCTTCGACGCCAGCCGGCCTTTTAGTTATGAGGTTCGAGTCGTGCCGTTGCACAGCAAGGAAATCGCGGCACCGCGCACGTTGCTTACATACGATCAGGGGGGCATCGTCCCGCTCGGCTGGACGCCCGATGCCAAGCGGCTCTATCTGGAACGTCGCGCGGCAGACGGAACCTCTCAACTCGCTGTTCTGAGCCTGGGTGACGGATCGGTAAGCGTGCTCAAATCCATGGGGTGGATGGCGGCGCAGGCGCGGGTCTCACCCGATGGCCGGTATATCGCGTATGACCCACCAGCGGGGGAAGGCGCGCCGTCCTCCGATATAGCCATTCTGGCAGCCGACGGCAGCAGCGATAACGTGATTGTGCGCCATCCCGCCCGGGATTTTTCCCCGATGTGGTCACCGGACGGGCGCTCGATCGTGTTCCTGAGCGACCGCACCGGACGGATTTCGTTATGGAGCGTGCCGGTCGCGAACGGGAAAGCGGGGGGCGAGCCGGTGCTGGTGAAGGCGGACGCCGGGCAGATTCTGCCGAAAGGGATCACCAACACCGGCGCGCTGTATTACGAGATCGGCGGCTCGGGCGCACGCAATGTGTATGTCGCGGAATTGAACCGCGATATGAAGGCGACGAAGCCTCCGGTCCTGCTCAGCGAACGTTTCCTCAACTCCAACTTTCATCCCGCGTGGTCGCCGGACGGTGAGTCCATCGCTTATTATTCCTGGCGCGAAGGCTACTATCGCCGTCCGTTAGGACCGCTGGCGCCCGAAGTCAGTACGGTGCTGGTGATTCACTCGACGAAGACGGGTCAGGAGCGCGACGTTCCGCTACCGCTGCAGGTGCCTGCTTACAAGATCAATGCGGAACCGAAGTGGTTCCCGGATGGACGCTCTGTGCTGGTGGCGGGCTGGGTTTCGCAGCGACCCGGGCTGGGATACTTCCGGGTCGATCTGGAAACGGGAAAAACCGTCCTGGTGCATCGGCCGGATGAGCAGGGACTGAGTCCCGCGCGGATGGATTTGTCTCCCGATGGAAAATCGA
>DATJFH010000046.1:0-62473 GCA_035495815.1 Bryobacteraceae bacterium | reverse complement strand
GCCACGTCTGGTGGCGGGCGACTGTGCAGCATTCCTAACGTGTGTAATCGACGGCAGGTACTGCCTCCGACTTCCGGCCGCACTCCTCATAGATGTCTTGCCGCCGCCCCGCCAGCCTAATCCGGTCCTCCGCTCCTCAGCCATATCGATGTCAGGAAACCTGGATGTGCCAGTGCGGATGTGCTGCCTGTGCCGCCTACGGTGTCTGTTCGCCGTGAACCGGCCTGCTCAAGTGCTTGTAGAATCCCAGTTCCCGCCCGGTCAGCAGCTTGGTGGCGAACATGATCTGGCCCGTGTGCTGGGAAAAGTGCTCCACCACGTGGTAGATCCCTTCGAGCACCGTCACGCGGTACTTTTGCGGCTGATAGGTTTCGGCCAGCCGCTCCGGCGTGACCCCCTTCAGCACGGCGACAGCTTCCGCCACCACGCCGTCCAGCCGCGCCATCAACTCCGCCCCCGTCACCTGCCCGCGCGCGTTGAACTCCTCATCGCGCGCGCGTGTGTCCGGGCGGCCCCCGATTCCGGCGACGATCCACTGGCCGACATTGCCCGCCAGGTGCAGCACCAGGTTGCCGACCGCGTTCTCGTGCTCGCCGTGCCGCGCCCAGATCTGCTCGTCGCTGAGCCTGGCGACACACTCCCGGATGCGGGATCCGAGCTGTTCCAGCTTTCGAATCGAGAAGTCCAGAAACACGCCGGAGGGAAGAGGATCCATGGTTACAGCACCTCGTCGGACCAGTTCTCGAGCGCCGACTTCACCTTGCCCGTAAACTGATCGGCCAGCGCACCGTCGATCAGGCGGTGATCGAAAGTGAGCGAGAGATAGCAGATCGAACGGATGGCGATCGCGTCGTCGATCACCACCGGCGTCTTCTCCACGACTCCGGCGCCCAGAATCGCGACCTGCGGCTGATTGATCACCGGAGTGGCGATCACACTTCCGAAGCCGCCGAAGCTGGTAATGGAGAAGGTGCCGCCCTGCACTTCGTCCGGCTTGAGCTGCCGCGACCGGGCGCGCGCGGCCAGGTCCACGATCGAGCGCTGCAGGCCGAGAACGTTCTTCTCGTCCGCATTGCGGATCACGGGAACGATCAGTCCGTTTTCGAGCGCCACCGCAATCCCGATGTTGATCTCATTGTGATAGACGATATTTGAGCCTTCGATGGAGGCGTTAAGGAGGGGATAGGCCCGCAATCCTTCCACGGCGGCGCGAGTGATGAAGGGAAGATAGGTCAGCGACATGCCGTAGCGCGCCTGGAAATCGGCCTTGTGCTTTTGGCGCAGCTTTTCGACCTTGGTCATGTCCACTTTGTGAATAGTCGTGACATGAGCGGAGGTCCGCTTACTCATCACCATGTGCTCGGCGATCTTGGTCCGCATGGCGCTCATCGGCTCGATCCGCACTTTGGCCGGTCCGCCTTGAACGGGCGGCGGAATGGCGGGCGCCTGCGGCGGCGCGGGCTCGGTGGCGGGAGGCGCTGCCGGCGCCGGCACGGCCGGCTTGGGCGCTTCCGCACGGGGCGCGGACGGCGCCGCGGCGGGCTGGGCAAGATACGATTCCACGTCGTGCTTGGTGATTCGGCCGCCCGCGCCGGTTCCCTTCACCCGGCTCAGATCGAGATTGTGTTCCCTGGCCATGCGGCGGACCAGCGGCGAGAGGGGACCGCCCGGCTCGGCCGATTCCTCGGGCTGAGACGCAGCTGGCGCGGGTGACGGCGCCGTAGAACCGGCTTCAGGCGAGGGCTTGGCCGTCTCCGGCGTCGGCGCGGCGGGTTTGGCCGTCTCCGGCGCGGCGGGCTTAGCCGGCTCAGCCGGCGCGGCTGCGCCATCCGAGATACGCGCTACCACCGTGTTGATCCCCACGGTGGCCCCCTCCTGCACCAGAATCTCCGACAGCGTGCCGGCCGCCGGTGAGGGAATTTCCGTGTCCACCTTATCCGTCGAGATCTCGAACAAAGGCTCGTCCCGCTCGACATGGTCGCCCGACTTCTTCAGCCACTTCGTCAACGTCCCTTCGACAATGCTTTCACCCATCTGGGGCATCACTACGTCGGTCATGAGGCAATCTCCAAAGCGGGTTCGAGGATCTTACGATCGAATACTCGGCTGAATTCGAGCGCCAGCCGCGCATTGACCTCCGGGAGGGCCGCATCCACTCCCAGTTGCGCCATCGAGGTGACCGGTTTCGTCAGCCCGCAGGGCACGATATAACCAAAATAGCTCAGGTCGGCGTTCACATTCAGCGCAAATCCGTGGGAGGTGACCCAGCGGCTGAGATGGACTCCGATGGCGCCGATCTTTTTTCCGTCCACCCACGCCCCGGCGCATCCGGAAATCCGGCCGGCGGCAATGCCGAATCCGGCCAGCGTGTCGATCATCACCTGCTCGAGGGCGCGGACGTAGGCGCCGACGTCGCGCTTCCACTCCCGCAGATCCAATATCGGGTAGCCGACCGCCTGGCCCGGCCCGTGATAGGTGATGTCGCCGCCGCGGTCAGTCGGGTGAAACATGATTCCCGCGGATGCCAACGCGGGCTCGCTAGCCAGCAGATGTTCCATCTTCCCGTTGCGTCCCAGGGTGATGGTGTGGGGATGCTCGAGCAGCAGCAGCTGGTCCGGAATCAGACCGCGCTTCCGCTGGTCGACCAGGCGCTGCTGTAACGCGAACGCGGCCGCGTAATCCATCCGGCCAAGCTCGCGGACCTGGCAGCCGCTACCCGCTGTCATCGGACCCGGCTTCCGGCGCGGCCCGGCAGTCGGGAACGCCCCTCACTGCCATGTCCACCCGTTGATGTAGCGGGACAGGGTAAAGCCTCCGCCTGCCGGGCCGCGCCTGCAACGAAATTCTCAGAACCGCTAAGCATTGATCGCCAGGCCGTAAACCGCATTGAAGGCCTCGCCCAGCCCTTCGTATAAAGTGGGGTGCGCGTGGATGGTCTTCATGAGCGTTTCCACGGTGGCTTCGGCTTCCATGGCCGCCACCGCCTCGGCGATCAGCTCGTAGGCCGAAGGACCGATGATGTGGACGCCCAGAATCTCACCGTACTGCTCGTCGGCGACGACCTTGACGAAGCCGTCATGCTGGCCGATGATCGTGGCCTTGCTGTTGGCCAGGAACGGAAACTTGCCCACCTTCACCCTGCGCCCCTGCGCTTTTGCCTGCGCCTCCGTCATGCCGGCGCTGCCGATGCCCGGCTCGGTGTAAGTCGCCGACGGAATGCGATTGCGGTTGAGCGGCTCGACCGGCTTGCCGGCGATGTGAGCCACCGCGATCATGCCCTCGCGCGTGGCCACATGCGCCAGTTGCGGCGTACCCGCCACCACGTCACCGATCGCGTAGATACCCGGCTCCGCGGTCTGCTGCCATGGATCGACCTTGATGAAGCCGCGATCGAGCTCCACCTTCGTCGCTTCGAGACCGATGTTTTCCGTGATGGGCTTGCGGCCGACGGCCACCAGCAGCTTTTCCGCCTCCATCTCTTCGGTCTTCCCGTTGGCAAGCGTCACCGTGAGAGCGACGCCGGCGCCGGTCTTGCGGATATTGCTGGCTTTCGCCCCCGTCTCGACGCGGATGCCTGTTTTCTTGAAGACCCGCTCCAGCTCCTTCGAAACTTCTTCGTCCTCGACCGGGACCACGCGGGGCAGCATCTCCAGCAACGTCACCTTCGACCCGAACCGGTGGAAGATGGACGCGAACTCCACGCCCACGGCGCCCGCTCCGATGATCAGCAGCGATTTCGGCGGCTGTGTCAGGTTCAGAATCTCGATATTGGTGAGGATGAACTCCGGATCCGGCTGCAGCCCCGGAAGCATGCGGGCCTCCGATCCCGTGGCGATGATGGTGTTCTTCGCCTCCACCGTCCGGGCGCCCTTGTCTCCGCTGACCTCGATCCTGCCCGCGCCTTTGAGCGTGGCCCGCCCTTTGATCACTTCGATCTTGTTTTTCTTCATCAGGAACTCCACGCCCTTGGCGTGTTTGTTCACGATGCCGTTCTTGCGGTCGATGACCTTTGGATAGTTCAGCTTCGGATTCTGGCATTCGATCCCGTCTTCTTCCGGGTGCAGAAAATGCTCCCAAACCTCGGCCGTGTGCAGCAAAGCCTTGGTCGGGATGCAACCCACGTGAAGGCAGGTCCCCCCCAGTTTGGGGTCTTTTTCAATGATGGCGGTCTTGAGTCCGTACTGGCCTGCACGCACGGCGGCGGAGTAACCGCCGGGGCCGCTGCCGATCACCACGAGATCGAATGTCATGAAATCTCATTTTACCAGGGAGAAGATCCCGGCGGCGTTCCTCCGGAAACTGGCAAAAACGCCCCGAAAATGGTACAAAATAAAGAGGGTACTCTTTCCTCTTGTCCACTTTACCAGCTTCCGCGACTACTGTCCGCGATATAGAATTGACCTCGTTGCCGAACGGGGTTCGAGTGATTACCGAAGTCATGCCGCACGTCCGCTCGGTATCGGTCGGAGTCTGGGTCGGGACCGGTTCACGCCGTGAATCGGCTGACCAGAACGGGATCACCCACTTCATCGAGCACATGCTGTTCAAGGGAACCACGAAGCGGTCCGCCGAGGAGATCGCGCGTTCGGTGGATTCGATCGGCGGCAACCTCGATGCTTTCACAGCCAAGGAGCTGTGCTGTTACAACACCAAAGTGCTCGACGAGCACCTCTCGCTGGCGTTCGACGTACTCGCCGACCTGGTGCTGCACCCCATGTTCCGCGACGAAGACATCGCCAAGGAGAAGGGCGTGATTCTCGAAGAGCTGAAGATGGAGGAAGATAATCCGGACTACCTCGTCCACGAGATTTTCACCGCCAACTTCTGGAAGGACCATCCGCTGGGCAAGCCGATTCTGGGGACCAAGGACACGATCAAGCGCTTCGACCGCGAGGCGGTGGAAGGTTATTACCGCGCCGAGTATCTTCCCTCGAACACCCTGATCACTGCCGCCGGCAGGTTGTCACACGAAGGGATGGTAAACCTGGTGCGGGAGCATTTCGAGTCGCTGCCCCCGGGACGGCAGGCGCCATCCGGCCCCCCTCCGACGACGCATGCGCGCATCTCACTGCGCAACAAAAAGTCCCTGGAGCAGGTGCAGCTGTGCCTCGGCGTACCTTCCTTTCCGCTGCCCCACGATGAGCGGTTTACCTGCTACGTGCTGAACACGCTGCTCGGAGGCGGCATGAGCTCACGGCTTTTTCAGAATATCCGGGAACGGCAGGGGCTGGCTTATTCGGTGTTTTCCGAATTGAACCCGTACCGGGATACCGGTTGCCTTTCAATCTATGCGGGCACGTCGGCGGAAGCCGTGGGCAGGGTAATCGAGTCGATTCTGAAAGAGTTCCGCCAGCTCAAGCAGGATCCCGTGCCGGAAGACGAGGTGCGCCGCGCCAAAGACCATTTGAAGGGCTCTTTGATGCTCAGCCTGGAATCGACTTCGAGCCGCATGTCGAACCTGGCTCGTCAGCAGATGTACTTCGGCCGTTTCTTCAGCCTGGACGAACTGGTCGACAGCATCGAGGCGGTGACCGCGAAAGACGTGCAAGCCATTGCCCAGAAGTTTTTTGACCAGAAGCAGATCGCGCTGACCGTCCTCGGAAACCTGGACGGATTCAAAATAGGGCGCGATGATCTGGCATGTTGAAGACGGATGCCGGATGTCGGATCGTGGATGCTGGCTAGGGTCGGCGGCCGCAGGTTCCTCCGGCCAGGCTTTGCCATTCGGGCCTTCGCGCCGGTTCTGTTGCTTGTCAGCGCCTTGCCGGCGCTGGCGGTCGATTGGAAAGCTCTAAAACCCCAGGGTTACGTCAGCGATTTCGCGGGCGTGATCGACGCGCAGAGCAAGGCCGAGTTGGAAAATTACGCGGCCCGCGTGGAGCAGCAGACCGGCGCCCAGATGGCTCTGGTGACGATCCGGAGCTTGGACGGTGAGCCGATCGAGGACGTAGCCAACGCCATCTACCGGGCCTGGGGCGTCGGCAAGAAAGGGAAGGACGAAGGTATCCTGCTGCTGCTGGCGGTTTCCGACCGGCGCAGCCGCCTGGAAGTCGGGTACGGTCTGGAGCCCGTTTTGCCGGACGGGTTCGATGGCGAGGTGCTCCGGGCAATGCGGCCGGCCCTTCGGCAATCGCAGTATGGGGAGGCGATGCGCGCGGCGGCGGCTACCCTGGGGACCCGGATCGCGCAATCCAAGGGGGTGACGCTGGACACCTCGATCCGCCGGCGAACGCAGCCGCGGCCGCAGGATTCCATTCCCTGGCCCCTGGTAATCATCGGGATCGTCGTACTGTTCTCGATTTTGAGAGGAGGCCGCGGAGGCGGCGGCGGGTTCCTGCAAGGGATCCTGCTCGGAAGCGTGTTGAGCGGCCGCAACCGGGGCTGGGGTGGCGGATCGAGCGGCGGGTTCGGCGGGTACGATTCGGGCGGGGACTCCGGAGGCGGGTTCGGCGGCTTCGGCGGCGGCGATTCGGGCGGCGGCGGAGCTTCGAGCGACTGGTAAACAGATGGAACGCAAACTGACCGGGTTGGTGGAGCGGCTGAAGAAAGCACATGGGGACCGGCTGGTATCGGTCGTGCTTTATGGTTCGGGCGCGGGCGAGGACCATTCGGGCAAGTATTCGGACCTGAATATCCTGTGTGTTCTGTCAGAAGTCACGCCGCGGGAGATGGCCGAATCGGAGCCTGTGTTCCGCTGGTGGCACGAGCAGGGCAATCCGGCTCCGCTGCTGTTGAGCGAGCATGAAGTGATGACGTCGACGGACTGCTTTCCGATCGAGTTCCACGACATGACGCGCCAGCACCGCCTGCTCCACGGCAAGGACGTGATCGGCTCGCTGCGCGTGGATAATTCGTTCTACCGGGCGCAAGTGGAGCACGAACTGCGGGCCAAGCTGCTGCGTCTGCGGCAGAAGGCGTCGGGAATCCTCTCCGAAGCGGACCTGCTGCGGAAGCTGCTGGCCGATTCGCTCTCCACTTTCTGCGTTCTGTTCAGGCATGCCCTGCTCCTCAAGGGCGAGGATGCGAAGATGGCCAAGCGGGACGTGATCGCGCAGGCGCGCAACGTGTTCGGTATCGACACGGCCCCGTTCGACCGGCTGCTGGATTTGCGGGAAGAGAAGATCAAGGACAGGGAAGTAAACGGAGCAGCCTTGCTGGGTCCGTATTTGAGAGAGATTTCAGTGGTCATCGATGCCGTCGATGGCCTGGAAAAGTGAGGAGAAAATGAAACCACTTCTGATCGTTTTGGGAGTTCTGCTGCTGGTCGGACTGCTGTTCGGCGGAAAATTCGTTTCCGTGCGCAACGAGCTGGCCGTACAGAACGAGGCTATCGCCGGGGCGTGGGCCCAGGTGGACGTGGCGCTCCAGCGCCGCGCGGACCTGATTCCGAATCTGGTGAACACAGTCAAGGGATTCGCCGCGCATGAGAAAGCGGTCATTGACTCGGTAACGGCGGCCCGTGCGCAGCTCGGTGGGGCGAGAACGCCGCAGGAGAAAATCGCCGCCAACAGCGCTCTCGACGGCGCGCTGTCGCGGCTGCTGGTGGTAGTCGAGAACTATCCGAATTTGAAGGCGAACGAGAACTTTCTGCGCCTGCAGGACGAGCTGGCGGGCACCGAGAATCGCATCGCCGTCGAGCGGCGGAAATACAACGAAGTCGTGCAGCGTTACAACACCCAGATCGCGCTGTTCCCGAATAACCTGATCGCGTCCATGTCCGGTTTCCAGCGCAACGACGCCTACTTCAAAACCGATCCCACGTCGCGGGTAGCGCCGAAGGTGGCCTTTTAGCTGTAACCTGAAAATTTGACTATGCAAACATACAGGAACTACATCAACGGCGAATGGGCCGGGAGCGCAAAGACGTTCGAGAACCGGAATCCGGCCAACACCGACGAGGTGGTCGGTCTGTTCTCGAAAGGGTCGGCGCAGGACGTGGTCGATGCGGCTGCGGCCGCGGCGGCCGCCTTTCCGGCCTGGTCGGCCATGCCCGCCCCCTCCCGCGGGAACCTGCTCTTCAAAGCCGCCGAAATCATGGACCGCAAGTTCGATCAGCTCGGCGCCGAAATGACGCGGGAGGAAGGCAAGACGCTGCCCGAGGCCAAAGGCGAAGTCCGGCGCGCCATCAACATTCTTCGCTATTTCGGCGGGGAGGGCTCGCGGATGCCGGGCATGATGGTTCCCTCCGAGCGCGACCGCGTCCACATGTTCGCCATCCGCAAGGCGCTTGGAGTGGTAGGCCTGGTGACGCCGTGGAATTTTCCCTCGGCGATTCCGGCCTGGAAGCTGGCGCCGGCGTTGATCTGCGGCAACACGGTCGTGCTGAAGCCCGCGTCGGCGGCTCCGTTGAGCGCCTGGCGCATCGTCGAGGCGCTGCATGAGGCGGGCGTGCCGAAAGGCGTGGTTAATTTCGTGGCCGGTTCCGGCGGTGAGCTGGGACAGGCGCTGGTGGACGCCAAGCCGCTGAAAGCCTTGTCGTTCACCGGATCGTGCCAGATCGGACAATGGCTGCATGGCGAAGCGTCGAAGCGGCGGCTGCGGATCCAGCTCGAAATGGGAGGTAAAAATCCAACCATCGTGCTCGGTGACGCCGATTTTGGAGCCGCGGTAGAGAACGTGGTCAACGCGTCGTTCTTCTCCACCGGCCAGAAGTGCACCGCGACCAGCCGCGCCATCGTCGAAGACTCCGTCTACGACAAGTTCGTGGCTGCGCTGGTCGAACGGACGAAGAAGCTCAAGGTCGGCGACGGAATGCAGCCCGGCGTCGACATCGGTCCGGCTGTGGACGAGGCGCAGTTGAACACCGTGCTCGAGTACATCGAGATCGGCCGGAAGGAAGCGGGCGAGCCGAAGATCGGCGGAAAACGGCTGACGGCCGATGGCCTCGGCAAAGGCTACTTTGTCGAGCCGACCATCTTCGCGGACGTGACCGGGAATATGCGCATCGCTCAGGAGGAGATTTTCGGCCCCGTGCTGGCGGTGATGCGGGCCAAGGATTTCAGCGATGCGATGCGGATCGCCAACGAGATTCCGTTCGGCCTGTCCGCTTCGATCCAGACGACCAACCTGTCCCGGGTGTTCGATTACGTCTACAGCATGGAGGCCGGTCTGTTGACGGTGAACCTGCCCAGCGCTGGAGTGGAGTATCAGCTCCCCTTCGGCGGATCGAAGGAATCCAGCTTCGGACCGAAGGAGCAGGGTCCGGCGGCGCTGGAGTTTTACAGCGATTACAAGACCGTTTATCTGAAGTACTGAGGCCTCCCGCCAGGCGGATGGCCCCGTCGCCCTTGCCGAATCCTCTTACTGCGCGAAGCGGCGGAAAAAGCTGCTGTCCTTCCACTTCGGCCGGTCGGTCTGGTTGGCGATCGCCTCGGTAAGCAGCGCCATCACGTGATTGAAATCCGCGGCGGCTTTGAAGTCCACCGGCTGGTTCACGTCGTCGGAGGGAGCATGATACCGCTGTTCCAGCCATTTCCTGGCAATGCCCTCTTCCGGCGACCGCTTCCTGTAGCCCACTTTCAACGCCAGCGCCGGGACGCCCTGCAGGATGAAATTGTACTGATCGCTCCGGATGAAACGGTTGCGCTGCGGTTCCGGATCGTTCTCGACCGCGATACCGAGGGGACCTGCCACCGCGCGCGCGCGGTCGCCCAGATCGGACTCCTGGGCGCCGATCGCCGTCAGGATCCGCAGCGGAAACAGCGGCAGGAACATGTCCATGTTCAGATTCGCCACGATGTCGCTTTTCTTGACGGTGGGGTGGGTAGAGAAATACTGGGAGCCGAGCAGCCCTTTTTCCTCGCCCGTCACCGCCACGAACAGCACCGAGCGATGGAGCTTCGCTCCCGAACCGCGCAGCGCGGCTGCTGTCTCGATGAGGGTGGCGATTCCCGACGCGTTATCCATCGCGCCGTTGTAAACGGCGTCGCCGTTCACCGGTTTCCCGCGTCCCAGATGATCGAGGTGCGCCGACAGAACCACATACTCGTTTTTCAGCTTGGGGTCCGTCCCCGGGAGGATGCCTGCCACGTTCTGGGACTCCAGTTCCTTATGGTCCAGGCGTACGCGCGCTTCGAGCACGGCCGGAATCGGGAACTTGGGAAGCCGCTTCCCGGACCGGGAGAGCGCGAACAACTCCTGCACGGTGTGACCGGACCCTGCCAGGAACTTGTCCGCATGCGCGGTGTTGGCGATGATCGAGAGCCGCTCCGGGGCCGCCTTGTCGGCCAGGTTCATCGCCGGCTGCAGCCGCGCTCCGCTCGTCCGGTGCCACGGCAGGTCGCTCGATCTCGGACTCGCGATCGCAACCGAGCCGACCGCCCCGGCCCTCTGCCATGTTTTGGCCCGCTCCGCCGTGGACTGGTAATGAGATCGCAGCGAACCTGAAATCGACTCCGGACCGCCGGCGATGTAAACCGCGATCTTGCCGCGCAGGTCAAGTCCCGCCAGATCGTCGTACTTCATCTCCGGCACAACCAGTCCGTAACCGACGAACACCAGCGGCGCCGAGAGCTGCTCCGGCGCCTCTGTCCGCATGCTTACGATGCAGTCCTCTCCCAGGGTAAGCGGCTCGCGCCTGCCGTTTCGAACCAGGACGACACTGGACTGCGTCTCCACGATCCATCGCGAGCGAAGCCGCACGGTCTGCATGTAGCCGGAATCGCCCGCCGGTTTCAGGCCGCTGCGCTCGAATTCGCCGGCTACGTAGGCGGCCGCGCGCCGATGACCTTCGCTGCCGGTTTCACGGCCTTCGAGCTTGTCGTCCGCCAGGTAAAGCACGTGGGACCACCAGCGCTTCGCCTCCGGAAGCTTCGGCTCGCCCGGCAGCGAAAACGCCGCCCACAGCGCGATAAGCAGGTGGCGCTTCACTTCCTGCCCTTGATTTTTTTGTATTCCGCGCGAATGCTCTGAAGCTGGCGGGCGTGGCTTTCCGCGTGATCGGCGTAGCCCTCGAGCAGGCTTCGCAGTGTCATCCGGCCGTTTTCAGTGTGCACGCCAGAACGCTCGAAAGCCGCTTCCGGCAGTTCCTTCAGCAGTTCATAATTCTCGGCCCGCAAACGCCGGAAAGTTTCGAGCGACTGGGTCGGCTTGCGCCTGGCGTAGTCCAGGTTTCTTGTCCAGGCGTCCTGATCGAAGGCTGTGAGAGTGGGATTCTCTTCGGCGATCACGCGCCGCATCCGCTGGGCCCCCACAAGCTCGGAATCGGCCAGGTGCGCCATGATCTGGCGAATCGTCCACTTGCCCGGGGCAGGCGCAAAGTCGACTTCTTCGCCGGCCGCTCCGGTCAGCACCGTGGCCAGCACTTCGGCGCCCCGCCGGAAGCGTTCGAGGTCTTCAGCTAGGGAGTGCATTTCAGTAGTAATCCGCGCAGCTCATATAGTAGCCGCATTTTTCGCACAGAAGCTTGCATTGGCGGCCGGTGAGCCGCGTCGAGCAGACCGGGCAGTACAGCATCGCCAACTCCTCCTCGGCCGCTGGTTCGGGGCGTTCGAGCTTCTGCTCTTCCATTGGATGATTATATCGGACGGACGCCGGAGGCTGGCGCCCTGGCAATCCCACGCCCCCGCGCTTGCCGCCCCGGGAACTGCGCCGGAAAGGCATTCCCGAAGCGCCTGGCGCGCTGAGCAGTTCCTCCGGTTGAGAGTTCCCGGGATTCCCGCCCGGGAAATTCATCGCAAACTCCGATAGGATGAACGGGAGGATCGCCCTATGCATCGACGTGACTTGCTCAAATCCGCGGCTGCGTCAGCCGGCCTCACCATTCTCAAGAGCGGCTCGCTTCGCGGCCAGAATACGCCCGGCTCCAAGCTGAATATAGCCCTCATCGGCGTGTGGGGCCGCGGAACCGCGCATTACAATTTCCTGCGGCATGAGAACGTAGTCGCGCTATGCGACACGAACGACCTCCGCACGAAGGAGGCGCTCGAGCTTTTCCCCAAGGCCAAGACGTATTGGGATTGGCGCCGCTGCCTCGACCAGAAAGATGTCGAGGCCGTCATCATCTGCACGGCCGACCACCATCACGCCTTTATCGCCAACTGGGCCCTCAACCGGGACATGCACGTTTACTGCGAGAAGCCGCTCGGCATCAGCGTGGACGAGGTGCGCACGGTGCGCGCCAATTACCTCAAGCGCCGCGCCAAGGTCGCCACGCAGCATGGGACACAGCGGCATGCCTATCCCAATTTCGAGCGGCTGCGGGAGCTGATCCTCGACGGCGCGGTCGGCGAATTGAAAACGATCCACGGTTGGGACAGCCGGAAGCTGCCGAGGCCGGGCTATCCGGTGGCCGAGGGACAGCCGCCGGCGTCGCTGCATTATGAGCAGTGGATCGGGCCGTCGCCCTACCATCCTTACAGTCCGCAGTACTTTGGCGGCTCCGCCGGACTCAATTGCCTCTTCTGGAATATGTACCGGGATTTCGGGGTCGGACAGATGGGCGACATGGGCGCCCATACGATGGACCTGCTTTGGAACTCCATCGACGCCGGCGCGCCGGTCGCTGTCGAAGTGGATCAGGAAGTCAGCGACAAATACGACCCCAATATTACGCCGGTGAAACTCAAGGTCCGCTTCGATCACCCGGCCAACTCCTGGCGGGGACCGGTCCAGGTGGTCTGGTATCAGGGCGGGCTGAAGCCGGAATCACCCAAGAACTACGTGGACGTCTCCCGCATCGCCAACGGCGCCATTTTCGAGGGCTCGAAGGGCGCCATCGTGGCCGACTTCACTACCCGCGTGATTATCCCCAACAACGACGACGGCGACCTCACGTACTACAAGCGGCGTGGTTCTTCCGAGGTGCTTCCCTTGATCGGCGGCACGGGTCAGGTGACGCAGGCGCCGCGTGGTGGCCGCGGGGGCGCTCCGGCGCGGCGGCAGGCGGCACGCAATCTTCCTCCCGGCATGACCGCCATGCCCAGCGCCGAACCCGGGCCGAACGGCTTCCCCGTCGTCCAGAGCATCACCGGAGCGGGACCCGCGGCTTTGAGCATGCCAAACGATTCGGTCAAAGCCATCCTCGCCGCGGAGAGCAGCAGCTCAGCCCCGGCCCGCGGCGCCGATCTCTTCCAGCAGGACTGGCTGGACGCCTGCAAAGGGAAGAGCAACTCCGTCAAGCACGGAACCAGCAGCAAGACTCACTGCGATTTCGATTACGCAGGCACGATGATGGAGCAGATGCTGCTGGGACTGGTCGCGCACCGGGTCGGCAAACAGCTGGAGTACGACCCGGCCGCCGGTCGGGTTTCGAATTCGCCCGAAGCGAACGGCTACCTGAAGCGCCAGTACCGAACGAACTGGAAGCTCGACGGTTAGTCAGCCCGGATTTCTTCAGAGCGGCCCGGCCGGCCGATACAATTCGGGGCACTTCCAGGTTTTCTCGCAGACGTTTTCTGGCTGCCGGCGCCGTCTCGGTTGCTCCGCCGGCCGAGCCAGGCAATCCGCTTTGATTGTGGTATCGCCGGCCCGCGCCGCACTGCCTGCCGCTTGCCCACTCACTTTTTTTCTTCTCCCCTACAGATTTGGCCCCATTATGGCGATGAATATCTGTTCCTGCTTTTCTCGGCATAGTTGGGTGTCTCCTCGCGTTCTTGTATGACGTCGGTATCGAGCATGCGTACTCCCGGGTCCGCTCCTGCCTCTCCTCAATCCGCCTCCCTGGGTGAAGGCATAACCGAACCGGACTCAGATCGTGACAGCACACCCGATAATCGCTGTAATGCGAATGTTTTCAATCATTTGTACTTTGGGTTTTCTAATTCTGTTTCTAAGTGGATACCTGCATTGCGAGCGAACATCGAAGCAGCCACTCTGGTAGGAAGGTGATAAAGGCCATGGGAAGGACTATTACTACTAAAGCATCCATATTAGTTTCCTCGATAGTAGTATTCGGTCTTTGCAGTTCTGCGCTCGCGCAAACGCCGAAAATCGTCAGCACCAGGATCGGCACCGTTCCCGGCGGCATTAGCGTGGAAGTCAATGTGGACGGGCAAACCTACAAAACTCCGGTCACGTTGCTGTGGCCCGCGGGCAGCTCGCACACTCTCCGCACTTATAGCCAGCTTGACGTGACTGGCAGTACGCAGTGGCAAGTAAACGGGTTTGTCACCAACCGGGGCGCCTGTCCTGATCCCTGCGTGGCCACCGCCGATCCGGACATCACCGAAATCAACGCGAATGTAAGCATCGCCTACCAGGTAAGAGTCGTTTTCGCGGTTTGCGGCTCCGATTCGCCGGGAACCGTATCCCTTTCCGGTAACGCGTTCGCCTGTACCGGATCCTTCTATGCGGCAAAAGGGTCGCTCAGCTTACAAGCCAGCCCCAACCCGGGATGGGTGTTCGTAGGGTGGTATAGCGGACTCGGGAACGACAGCCAGGCGTTCCAGAATTCGGCCACTGTCACTGGACCGCTTTCTATTTATCCGAAGTTTGTCCGCGCGCGGACGATTACGGTTCAATCGGTCCCGTCGGGTTTGCAAGTCCTGGCAGACCGCTCGCCGGTCACTACCCCCGCCAGTCTCAATTGGGGAGCAGGGACAACCCACACTCTCGGTTCGATGCCCGATCAGATCGACAACCACGGAAAGCTCTGGGTCTTCGACTCCTGGAACGATGGGGGCGCCATCAATCACGCCTACGTCGTTGGCGAACTGCAAGGATCGCTGAGTGTCACCGCCAATTACGTCGCCGGGCAGCGAGTCAGTTTTCTGACCAGCCCCCCCGGCCTGACCCTGACAGTGGACGGGCGTTCCAACTGGCTGAGCAACAACTTCGCCTGGGCTGTGAATTCGCTGCACACGGTGTCCGCGCCGCTCACCCAGACGGACGCCGAGGGCAACACTTACGTGTTCAAATCCTGGTCGCAGGGAGGCGCCGCCGCCCAGACGATCGTGGCCGGCCAAACGCTCGATAACAACGGCCTGCCGATCGATCTGCGGTATACGGCGGTCTACGAGGGGCAGAGCCGGATTTCCATCGGCAGCCAGGTTCCGGGCGTCGTGATCCAGGTAGACGGCGAGGATTGCGCCCTGCCGTGTGTGATCGAAAAGCCGAACGGTTCGCGCATCCGCCTGACCGCCCCGGCGTCGTTGAAATTGACTGAAGATTCACGGCTGGATTTCCAGGGTTGGGGCGATTCCGGCGAAGGCGACCGGACTCTCACCGCGATACCCGGACCTCAATCGCTGTCTCTCAACTACAAGCTTCGCAATCGGCTGAACATCACCATTACTCCACCGGAAGGCGCCCGGCTGTCAATGGAGCCGTCCACCGCCGACGGCTACTATGACGCGCAATCCCAGGTACAGGTGACCATCGAAACCAAGCTGGGCTTCAAGTTCCAGAATTGGGAAGGCGACATGACCAGCAATTCCCGCACGCTGACCATCGGCATGACGTCGCCCCGATTCATCCGCGCCGTTCTGGACCGGGTACCCGCGCTGCAGGACCGTGCCGTCAGGAACGCCGCCGGAGACACACCCCTCGATGCGGTCGCCGCGGGATCGATCGTTTCCATTTTCGGGGTGAACCTGGCTCAGGAATACCAGGCAGGTCCAACGAGCCCTCTCCGCCAGACACTGGGCGGCGTCACGGTGAACATGAACGGGAAGATCTTACCCCTCGTCTTCGTATCCCCGGAGCAGATCAACGCGCAGCTTCCATCCGACCTCGCGGACGGCGTCTACACCCTGACCGTTCAGTCCGGCGGCAAGCCCGATGTGTCCGCCGAATTCAAAGTCGCGCGGAACGCTCCCGGACTCTTCAACAAAGTGATTGACGGCCAGGCGTTCGGGCTCTTCTTCCACGAAAACGGCGATCCGGTGGCGGTAGACAGCCGCGCACGGCGTGGCGAGACGGTAACTCTGCTGGGCACCGGTCTGGGACCGTTCCTGCAGATGCCGCCGGAGGGGTTCGGCGTCCAGGAATCGGCCGGATTTGCTCTTTCCGACGCAGTGACCATCCTTTCCGGTGACAGTGCCTTCGAGCCCTCGTATGCCGGCATCGCGTCGGGACGGGTCGGAATGGCAGCTATCCGGTTCAAGATCGACGACCGGCTGCCGGCCGGAGCTAACGCGGAGATCAAAATTCGGGTGCGTGACGGCGAGAGCAATACGGTCTTGCTCCCACTCGAATAAGAACGCCCGTCAGATTTCCTTCCCGGACGATCAAGTCGAATACCTGAAGTCTCTTTCCGCCACGGCGCCCGCGGGCTTCAGTCCGAGTTGCTCGCCGTAGCATTCCCGCGCCCGCGCCGGACCGCCCAATTCAGCCTTCATGCTGAATTACAATAACGGGTACCGGATCCACTCTATGAAAAAGTACATCTTCCTGCTGGCGCTTCCCCTGCTCGCGACCGACTGGCCGCAATGGCGCGGTGTCGAGCGCACCGGCATCTCCCCGGAGAAAGGACTTTTGAAGGTCTGGCCCAAGGACGGTCCGCCGCTCGTCTGGAAAACACAGGGACTGGGCGAAGGCTACTCCGCGTTCTCGATTTCGGGCGGCCTTCTGTACACTCAGGGCCAGCGCGGTGAACAGGAATTCGTACTGGCTATCGACACCAAGACCGGTAAGAAAGCCTGGGAAACCCCGACCGGCAAGCCCTTCCGGGAGCGGCGCGGCCACGGTCCCCGCGGAACGCCAACCATTGACGGCAATTATCTCTACGCCATGGCGGCTGACGGCACGCTGGTCTGCCTGGAGAAGAAATCCGGCGAGAAGGTCTGGTCGCTCGATCTGATGAAAGAGTTCGGCACGGACGTGATCCATTGGGGAATGAGCGAATCTCCCCTGGTGGATGGAGACAACCTCATCGTGACGCCCGGCGGCAAGGGCGCCGCCATCGTGGCGCTAAACAAGAAAACCGGGAAAACGGTCTGGAAATCTCAGAGCGACAAGGCCGGCTACTCCTCCGCGATCGCCTTCGATCTCGGCGGCATTCATCAGATGGCCATCCTCACCGGCGAGGCCGCCATCGGGCTCAATCTCAAGAACGGCGAACTGCTGTGGCGCTACGACAAGGTGTCCAACCGCACCGCCAACATCGCCACGCCGATTTATCGGGACGGTCACATCTTCGTCTCCACGGCTTACGGCACGGGCTGCGCGCTGCTCAAGCTGACTCCGGAAGGTGGCGGCGAAAAGATGACGGAAGTCTACTTCAATCGCGAAATGATGAATCACTACAGTTCGTCGGTTCTGGTAGGCGATTATCTCTACGGCTTCTCCAATTTGATTTTGACCGCCATGAAGTTTCAAACCGGAGAAGTCGCCTGGCGCGACCGGAGCGTCGGAAAGGGTTCGGTGACATACGCGGACGGCATGCTGTATCTGCTGGGCGAAGGCGGCGTGGTGGGATTGGCGGAAGCCACGCCGGCGGCTTACAAGGAGGTCTCACGCTTCACGATCCAGAAGGGCGAATTTCCGACCTGGACTCCGCTGGTGATCTCGGGAGGCAAGATGTACCTTCGCGAGCAGGACAATCTCTACTGCTATAACATCGCGGCGAAGTAGCGTCTTTACCGCGTCAAGCTTGCCAAGCCGGGAACACCGCCCATGGTAGGGGCGAGCCGGACTGCTCTTAGGATGGACTCCGCCACCGCCTCGGCGCCCGCCACACCCAGGGCGTTAATGCCGGCCGTCTCGCTGCCCAGCGACAGCGCGATTACGATATCGCCGTCCGACATGGTGTTCACCGGATAGATCGTGCGGGCCACTCCCAGTCCGGCGAGTTGCGCCAGCTTGGTTGCCTGTATTTTCGTGAGCCGGGCGTTGGTCGCGACCACTGTCAAGGTCGTGTTGCCCCCTCGGAAGCCGCCGCGCGCACCGCGCTTCATGAGCTGTTCGGTGTCCGCCAGCTCCATGCTCTCTGGCGACTTTCGCGCGCCGGCAATCAAAGCGCCCGTACGCGGATCGCGGATGTCTCCAACCGCGTTCAACGCAACCAGAGCCGCAACTCGCACGCCGGACATCGTTCCCTCGAGCGCTACCGTCGCCGAACCTATGCCTGACTTCATCGCCTGTCGCATGCCGCCCACCAGCTTGCCTACGGTTGCTCCCGTGCCGGCGCCCACCGCCCCTTCCTTAACAGCATCGGAAGAAGCAGCCGCTGCCGCCGCTTCGCCCATCTCACGGGTGGGACGAACATTCGCTTTACCGATTCCCAGGTCGTAGAGGATGGCGCAAGGCACAATCGGGACCCGGGCGGGGCCGGTGTCGAATCCGATGCCCTTCTTCTCGAGAAAACGGCGCACTCCAGCAGCCGCTTCCAGGCCGAAGGCGCTTCCCCCCGCGAGGACTACCGCGTGCACCCGATCGGTAACGTGGCCCGGACTCATGACGTCCATTTCCGACGTACCCGTGGCTGAGCCCCGGATATCGACTCCGGCCACCGCGCCGCCGTCACACAGAATCGCCGTGCAGCCGGTCAGCGCGTCGAAATCCGATATATGCCCGACGCGAATTCCGGCAATATCCGTAAGCCCTTTCATCACACGGTGAATTCTTGTCCGTATGGTAGCATCGATCGAAAGACCGCGCGCCGGAGCCGTCGCTGCGTTCACCCTTAGGGCGGGTATTCTGCAGGCGGGCTATCGGCGATCCGCTCCTGGCATTTGACGCAGAATTTTGCCCAGGGCAGCGCCCGGAGCCGCTTCGGCGCGATTGGCTCCCGGCACGAAAGGCAGACGCCGAACTCGTCGAGTTCCAACCGTTCCAGCGCCTCCTGGATCTGACGAAGCTGCAGGTACTCGAAGCGGTTCAGCCGAAGCGAGACTGC
Organism: Bryobacteraceae bacterium; assembly: GCA_035495815.1. Lineage (GTDB taxonomy): Bacteria > Acidobacteriota > Terriglobia > Bryobacterales > Bryobacteraceae > DATJFH01. Next base: position 43,698 of record DATJFH010000046.1, on the reverse strand, counting down.
CTCTGCCAGGGAGTGTTGCGCCTGGTCTTCGTCCGAGACACGATCTCCAGCCAGCAGGGCGTCCGCATTCGTTCCGAGAGAGCTTAATACGGTCTGCCGCTTTTCCAGCAGCATCTCCAGATATGCGCCGGCCGGCGCGCCCGGCTTCAGTTTCGATTTCTTCTCCAAGGCTGTAGAGGATAGTGGCGCCCACCCGCGAAAGTTCTCAGGCAAAGTTACCTGGTCGAAATTGATACACTCGAAGTTTGCCGGACGACGTAACTCAACTGCTCGAACACTGGAGCCACGGCGATCGCCACGCCCTGGAGCGTCTGATGCCGCTTGTTTATGGCGAATTGCACCGCCTGGCCCAGCGCTATCTGCGGCGCGAGCGTTCCGATCACACTTTGCAAAGCACGGCGCTGGTCCACGAAGCCTATCTCCGCATGGTGGACCAAAAAAACGTGCGCTGGCAGAATCGCGCCCACTTCTTCGGCGTGGCTGCTCAATCCATCCGTCACATACTGGTGGACCATGCCCGCAGCCATCTGGCGGCCAAACGTGGCGCGGGAGCGGCCAAACTCTCGCTCGACGAGGCCATCGGCGTGCCCGAAAAGCGCGAGGTGGACCTGCTGGCTCTCGACCGCGCCCTGGAGGGGTTGGCGGCCCTCGACCCCCAGCAGGGACGCATCGTCGAACTGCGATTTTTCGGCGGCCTTTCGATCGAGGAAACAGCCGAAGTCCTGCACATCTCCCCGGCCACGGTGAAACGGGACTGGGTCATGGCCAAGGCGTGGCTTTATCAGGAACTCGGTTAATGTAGTTGGATATACTTCGTTCAAAAGGACTCCAAAAGGGAGGGACATCGAGGATGCCAGGCCGTGAATTGCTTCTCGCCGTCCCGGCGGGAATTGCCTTGCTCCTGTCGCCATCAATTGCGTCGGGCCAATACGACCTGATCGAGCGGCGTTGCGCCGAATTGGCCTCCTCTCCGGCGGACCCGAGGAGAGCCGGTGACGGCGTGCCGATCGATCGCATTCGTATCCAGGATGCGCCTTCCGCCTGCCTCGACGCCCCCAGACACCAGCCTCAATCATCCCGCACCCAGAACCTGTACCACTACGGGCGTGTCCTCGAGGCGAACCAGAATTTCGAACCTGCCCGATCGTACTATCTGGCCGCGGCGGAAGCAGGTCATCCAACGGCTGCGTTCAACCCGGCAAGGCTATGGGAGTCGGGTTCAGACGGCCCTAAGAACGCGGCAAACTGGCGGGAGTCGGGGTATGGCGGGTACAGCCAGGGCTACACGGGGCTGGCCGCGATCTTCGTAAAAAGCACGCCGGCGAATCATGTGGAAGCGGCCAGGTGGAATCAGGTCGCGGTGGAGGCCGGGTGGGCGCGCAGTCCATATCCGGAGATTGCGAGTTCCGCCAGATCTCTACAGGCCAGGGTCCCGGCGGCGCGGGCTTCCGCAAGCTCTTCCAAGGACACCGAGGCCATACTCGGGGGCATCATCGCCCTGGCCGGCGTGATTGCCCTGGTGGAATTGCTCAGCGGTCCGAGCAGTTCTTCCTCGTCCGGCGGCCGGGTCAGCGCCAGCCCGGCCGATGACTCACAGCGGGCGTATCAGCAGCAGCAGGAGCTTTCGAGGCAGCTCGACGCGGCACGCAGCGCCAGGGAGGCCGGCGCCGCCAGACGCCAGCAGGAACGGGATGATTTTTACCGGACGCAAAGGTGCGGCTTCAATGCCCGGGCGAATTGCTTGTAACGGACGCCCCGGCAAATACCATGGCGGGCGCGGCCCGGCGGGTGGAAACGCAATGGAACGCTCGAGCGTACGCCGCGAGCCGAAATAGTTAATCGACGTCACTGTCTCATGTCCCCTGAACGCTGGCAGCAAATCAAAGCCATCTTCCAGACCGCGGCCGATCTCGAATCCGGCCCGCGCGCCGCATATCTGGACGAAGCCTGCGCCGGCGCCGACGATCTTCGCCGCGAGGTGGAAGCGCTGCTCGCCGCCAGCAGCGAAGCTGAAGATTTTATCGAGAGTCCCGCTTTAGAGGAACACGCCGGGACTCTGGCCGCGAGACTGCCGGACCCGATCATCGGACAACGGGTCGGTCACTTCCGCGTCACCGGTGAAATCGGCCGCGGAGGTATGGGTGTCGTCTATCGGGCCGTGCGTGACGATGAGCACTTCGAGCAGCAGGTAGCCATCAAAATTGTCCAGCGCGGCATGGACACGGATTTCATCGTGCGCCGCTTCCGCCATGAGCGCCAGATCCTGGCGGGGCTCGAGCATCCGAACATCGCGCGCCTCGTGGACGGCGGCGCCACCGATGACGGCCTGCCTTATTACGTGATGGAATACATCGAGGGGCAGCCGATCCACGAGTATTGCGCTGCGCGAAACCTGGATACACGCCAGCGGGTGAGGCTTTTCCTCTCCGTATGCGCCGCCGTCGATTACGCCCATCAGAAGCGAGTCGTGCACCGGGACCTGAAACCGGGCAACATCCTGATCACTTCGGGCGGACTGCCGAAGCTGCTCGATTTCGGAATCGCCAAGATTCTTCAACCGGAGATGTCGTCCATGGCGGACGATCCGACGCGCACGCTGACTTCTCAGCGCATGATGACTCCGGCGTACGCCAGTCCCGAGCAGGTGCGCGGCGCCGAGGTGACGCCTTCGAGCGATGTCTATTCACTGGGCGTGCTGCTCTACGAGCTGCTCTCGGGGCGCCGTCCGTATCGTTTGAAAGGCACGGATCCCTACGAACTGGCGCGGGAGATCTGCGAGACACAGCCGGAAAGGCCCGGTCTCGAGAGCGATCTCGACTCCATCATCCTCACGGCGCTGCATAAAGATCCGCGCGAGCGGTACCCGTCGGCGCAGGCGCTGTCGGAGGACTTACGGCGATATCTGGACCGGGAGCCCGTCCTGGCCCGGGCCCGGCGTGGGCGCAAAGGCGGAGTGGCCGCTGCCGCGGCGGTCATGGCGGTGGTGGGATTCTTCGGCTGGCAGACCTACAGGCCACGGGAAGGCCCGTCCACCGCGAGCGCCAAAGCCCGGCCCGCCATCGCCGTCCTGGGATTCAAGAATCTGTCCGCCCGTCCTGAGGCCGCCTGGCTTTCGACGGCGCTGACCGAGATGTTATCCACCGAACTGGCCGCGGGAGAGCAACTGCGGCCGATCAGCGGTGAAAAAGTGGCCCAGGTCAAGCAGGACCTGTCCCTCGGCGACGCCGACAGTTTCAGCCCGGACACGCTGCAGCGCATCCACACCAGCGCGGGCGCGGACTACGTGGTCCTGGGCTCGTATCTTTCCACCGGCGCCGGCGAGAACGGGATCCGGCTCGATCTGCGCATGCAGGACGCACATGCCGGGGAGATAGTGGTAGCGGCGACGGAAATGGGACGCGAGAGCGACTTGGCGGCGCTGGTGGCGCGCGCCGGCTCGCGCGTGCGGAGCAAGCTCGGCGTCGCGGGTCTGAGCGGGCCGGACGCGGAACGCGCGCGGGCGGCGGCCCCATCGAACGCCGAGGCGGCGCGATACTATTCCGAAGGCATCCGGCGGCTGCACGTGTTCGATACCCTGGCCGCCAGGGAGTTCCTGGAAAAGGCCGAGACCGCGGATCCCAGCCACGCCCTGACCCACTCCGCCCTCGCCATGGCGCTGACTTCCCTCGGCGACGACGCCGGCGCGCGGCGGCAGGCAAAGCTGGCTTTCGATCTCTCCAAGGATCTTTCACGAGAGAACCGCCTGTTCGTGGAAGGACGCTACTACGAAACAGAGAACCAGTGGGAGAAAGCGACCACCAGCTACCGCGCCCTTTATGGATTCTTTCCCGATAATCTCGAATACGGCCTCCGGCTGGCCGCGGCGCAAGCCTCCTCGAGCCGCGGCCGCGAAGCGCTGGAAACACTGGACGGCTTGCGGCGCCTGCCGAAACCGGAGTCCCAGGATCCGCTGATCGACCTCGGCGAGGGGAACGCCGCCGCCACCACGTCCGACTACCCGCGCGTGCTGGCCGCCGCCGCCCGGGCCGAAGCGAAAGGCCTGGCGCAGGGGTCCCGCATCCTGGTGGCCAAGGCGAAGCTGCTCAAGGGCAAGGCGCTGACCGAGTTGGGAAAAACCGACCTGGCGATCCAGGCTCTGGAAGAATGCCGCACGCTGTACTCCGAAGCCGGCCACAAACGCGGGGTGGCGCAAGCCCTCAACGGCCTGGCCAATCTGAAGAGGAATATGGGCGACCTCGACGGCGCCAAACGCCTGCATGAGCAGGCCCTTTCGCTGTCTCGCGAGATCGGCAATCTGGATGGCATCGCAGACGGGTTGAACAGCCTGGCCATCATCCTCAAACAGCAGGGCGATTACAGCGGCGCCAAGAAAAAATACCGGGAGGCGCTGGCCCTGCGGCGGCAGGGCGGCGCAAAGGGCCCGCTGGCGGTAATCCTGAATAACCTGGCCAATGCGCAGCTCGAGCAGGGTGAGCTGGGGGAAGTCAAGGATCTGTATACGCAGGCGCTGGCCATCGCGCGCGAATCGGGCGGAAAGCGGATGATCGCGAGGTCGCTCAACAATCTGGGTTTGGCCATGCGTCACGAATGCGCCTTCGCTGACGCCAAGAGCATGTATCAGGAGTCGATCGCGCTCCGGAAACAGCTCGGCGACTCCACCGGCGAGGCCCTGGTTCTGCATAATCTGGCGGAGGTCCTGCAGGATCAGGGAGACCTGGCCGGAGCAAAAAAGGCGGAGCTGGAATCGCTTGCCATCCAGCGAAAGCAAAAGAACAAGCGCGGGATCGGATACGCTCTATGGGCGCTGGGAAACTTTGCCCTGGCCGAGGGGGATCTGCAAAGCTCTGAGCGCTTCCAGAAGGAGGCCCTCTCCGTGCGCAACGAGATCGGCGAGAAAAACACGGAAGCCCAGAGCAAGCTCTCCATGGCAATGACCTATTTCGAAATGGGCCGCCTCGAACAAGCCCGCCGGTTGGCGGAGGAGGCAGCGGCTCAATTCCGGCAGGACAAGACCGGCTACCAGGAAGCGTCCGCGCAGGCCGTGCTGGCGCTCACTCTTGCGTCGCAAAAGAAATCAGGCGAGGCACGGAAAGCCATGGAGCGCGCCGCCGCGCTGGGTCGCAGGATCGAGATCCGTGAGGCTCGCCTGACGACAGCCACGCTGCTGGCCCGCGCCAACGCTCTGCTGGGCGGACAGCGCGAAGCCCGCCGAAGTCTCGAGGATCTTTTGGTTCAGGCGTCCACGCTCGGGTTGGTCCCGGCCCAATGGAACATCAAGCTGGCGCTGGCCGAACTGGAGTTGGCCTCCGGAGATGCCGCCAGGGCGCGCGCGCGGCTGACGGCTCTGAGCGCCGAAGCAGGGTCCAAAGGATACGGACTGATCGCGCGCAAGGCGAACACGAAACGGATGTAGGATGTTGGATGTACCCACATCCAAGTTCCCCCTGTATGGAGCGCTGGAAGAGAATCAAAGCGGTTTTCGAGATCGCGGCCGCCCTTCCGCCCGGCCGCCGCGAAGCCTACTTGGACGAGGCATGCGCGGGCGAGCCGGAGATACGCCAGGAAGTCGAGTCGCTGCTGACAGCCAGCGGCAACGCCCGGCAATCGATGGAGCTGGAGGCGTTGCGCCAAAGCGCCGCCTCGCTGATCGAAAATCTGCAGAACCCCGTGATCGGCCGGCGCGTCGGGAATTACCGGATCACGGGTGAAGTCGGCCGCGGGGGCATGGGAGAAGTCTACCGGGCGACCCGCGCCGACGACCATTTCGAGCAACAAGTGGCCATCAAGATCGTCAAGCGCGGGATGGACACCGATTTCATCCTGCGCCGGTTCCGTAACGAGCGCCAGATTCTAGCCGATCTCGACCACCCCAATATTGCCCGCCTGCTCGACGGCGGAGCGACCGATGACGGATTGCCGTATTACGTGATGGAGTTCATCGAAGGCAAGCCCATCGATGAATACTGCCGTATGCGGCAGCTTTCAACCCGGGATCGTTTGCGCCTTTTCCTGCCCGTCTGCTCGGCCGTCCATTTCGCCCACCAGAAGCGGGTCGTGCATCGGGACATCAAGCCGGGCAATATTCTCATCACCGACCAGGGAACGCCGAAGCTGCTCGATTTCGGAATCGCCAAGATTCTCCATCCGGATCAGGAAGGCGGGCCGGCTGAACCGACCATTACGCAGACCTCGTTCCGCATGATGACGCCGGCCTACGCCAGTCCGGAGCAGGTTCGGGGCCAGCCGATTACACCCGCCAGCGACGTTTATTCCCTGGGCGTCCTGCTCTACGAACTGCTCACCGACCATCGTCCGTACGAGCTGAAGGGCCGCGCGCCTCACGAGATGGCGCATCTGATCTGCGAGACCGATCCGGACCGTCCCAGCACGGCGGCTGGCAAAGGAGAGCAGGGCAAGAAGCTTCGCCAGTCGCTCGAAGGCGATCTCGATTCAATCGTGCTCATGGCGATCCGGAAAGAACCGCAGCGGCGCTATTCCTCCGCCGAAACGTTTGCCGACGATATCAAACGTCATCTGGATGGCCTGCCCGTGGAGGCGCGGAGTGAAACCGCCGGGTACCGCTGGCGCAAGTTGGCATGGCGGCATCGCGCGAGAGCCCTGGCGGGAATCTCGGCCCTGGCCGTGGCCGGCGTGGTCGGCTGGCAGGCGTACGAGTTGAAGACGACCGGCGCGCGGAGCGGGTCCAAGGTCAAAGCGCGGCCTTCAGTCGCCGTGGTCGGATTCAAGAACCTTTCGGGACGTCCGGAGGCGGCCTGGCTTTCCACGGCGCTGACCGAGATGCTTGGAACCGAGCTGGCGGCGGGCGAGCAGCTGCGCACGGTGGCCGGGGAAAGGGTGGCCGGCGCAAGGATCGACCTCTCGCTGGCTGAAACAGACAGCTTTGGCCGCGACACTCTTACCCGGATCCGGACGCAACTGGGCGCCGATTACGTTGTGGTGGGCTCCTATCTGGCCACCGGCGGCGTCGACAGCGGCATTCGCCTGGACGTGCGCCTTCAGGATGTAATGGCCGGGGAGACGCTGGTCACGGCCACCGATTCCGGCCGCGAATCCGACCTGCCGGCGCTGGTGGCCCGCGCCGGAGCGCGCATCCGGGAGCGGTTGGGAATCGGGCGTCTGTCCGGTCTTGAAGCCGAACGCACGCGCGCCGCCTCGCCGGCCAACGCGAGCGCCGCGCGGCTCTATTCCGAAGGCGTGCAACGGCTGCGAGTCTTCGATACGGTGGCGGCCAAGGAGTTTTTGGAAAAGGCCGCCGCCGCCGATCCGAATCACGCCCTGACCCACTCTGCGCTCGCCATGGCCCTGACTTCGCTCGGCGACGACGCCGGCGGTCAGAGAGAAGCCAAACTGGCGTTCGACCTGTCGAAAGATCTTTCCCGTGAGAACCGCCTTTTCGTCGAAGGACGCTACTACGAGACGATCAATTCCTGGGAGAAGGCGGCCGGTATTTATCAGGCCCTGTTCGGATTTTTCCCCGACAGTCTCGATTATGGCGTGCGGCTGGCCGCGGCCCAGTGGCATATGGGCCGCGGCCAGGACGCGCTGCGGACGCTGGACGAGTTGCGCCGCCTGCCGCCTCCGGAACGGGATGACGCGCGCATCGACCTCGAAGAAAATATCGCGGCCAAGACGGTGTCGGACTACAAGCGCGCGCTGGCGGCGTCCGAGCGGGCCACAGCCAAGGGACGGGCGCAGGGTTCGCGCATCATGGTGGCCCGGGCCATGAATGAGGAGGGGGAAGCGCTGGCCGCGCTGGGGCAGACCGAGCGGGCGATCCAGCGGCTGGAGGAATCGAGGTCTATTTACCAGGAAATGGGACACCAGCGCGGCATGGCGCGCGCGCTGCTCGGCCTGGGAGACGTGAAGATGCAAGGCGGGGAGTTGGAAGCGGCCCTGAAACTGTATCAGCAGGCGCTCGATACCTTCCGCCAGATCGGCACCAGGACGGGCATCGCCGCCTCTCTGCACAATATCGCGGTCATCATGAAGCAGCGCGGCGATTTCGACGAGGCCGAAAAACTCTACCGCGAGGCGCTGGCGATCCGGCGCGAGATCGGCGAGCGGCAGGAAGTAGCGGTGACGCTGAATGGCTTGGCGAACACTCTTCTGGAACAGGGTTCGCTCGGCGAAGTGAAGGAGATGTATACCGAAGCGCTGACGATTGCCCGCGATACCGGCTCGCGCCGCTTGGCCGGCAGTATCATGGCGAATCTCGGCGAGGCTTTGCGGAATCTGGGAGACCTGGCGACAGCGAAAAGCACCTACCTGGAATCGGTGGCTACCCGCCGCCAGCTCGGCGATGAGGCGGGGCTGGCGATCGTGCTGCAGGGTCTCGGCGAGTTGCTGCTCGATCAGGGAGACCTGGCCGGCGCGAAGAACGCTCTGAAGGAATCCCTGGGACTGCATCGCCAGATGGCCAATAAGCGCGGTATCGCCTACTCGCTATGGGAGTCGGGTCTGGTGACCTTGGCGGAGGGTGACGTCAAAGGCGCCAAAGCGCTGCAGGAGGAAGCGCTGGCCATCCGCGGAGAGATCGGAGAAAAGGCCTCGGAGGCGCAAAGCCGGCTGGCTCTCGCGGAGGTGAACTTTGAAATGGGTTTTGCGGAGCTTTCCCAGATGATGGCGGGACAGGCGGTAACCCGCTTTCGCGCGCAGAGGGCCAGGCACTGGGAGGCATGGGCGCAAGCCAGGCTGGCTTTCTACCTGGCCGCACGGAAAAAGATCCCTGAGTCTGAGCAGGCCGCCCAGCGCGCGTCTCAACTTCTCGAAAAACTGGAATTCCGCCCCATGCGCATCGCCTCCGGGACCGCCCTGGCTCGAGTGGCGGCTCTGAACGGACGTCACGCCGAAGCGATCAGGAGCCTGGAAGCGCTTCTTCAGGAGGCCGGCCAGATCGGTCTGGTTCCCAACCAGCTTGAAATCCGCCTGGCCCTCGGAGAGATCGAGATTCAGTCCGGACAGGCGGCAAAAGGCCGTGCCCGTCTGGGGACGCTCCGCGGTGAGGCCACGGGGAGAGGATTCGGTTTGATCGCCCGGAAAGCAGCCGCGGCTCCGGTAAATTGACGGAATGGGCCAGTCCTTGGCCCGATGAATCCGCTTTCGCCTGGTGAGCCAGCCGCCCTCGGCACGGTCAGAATCCCGCGGGGCGCCGGTCCGCGCGTGCGGATACTTGTTCCCGGGATTCTCGCGGCCGTGATAACTCTTCCTGTTGCGCAGCGCCATCGGGTCGCCCACCTTCCCATGCGGTTGCTAAAACCCGGCCACATCGCTAGAATCAATGATTTCGTACCCCCATCCAGGAGGAAGCATGGCAGTTGAGCAGAAGGTGAAGCAGATTATCGTGGAACAGTTGGGCGTCGACGAGAATCAGGTGGACAACACAGCCTCGTTCGTCGACGACCTGGGCGCCGATTCGCTCGATATCGTCGAGCTGGTCATGGCGTTTGAAGAAGCATTCGAGCTGGAAATCCCCGACGAGGACGCTGAAAAGATCGCCACCGTCAAGGACGCAATCGACTACATAGAAGCCAAAACGTCCAAGAAGTAGCATCGGACGAATCAAGATTAAATATCAGAAGAGAGAGGGTTCTTGGCACGCAGGGTTGTGGTTACAGGGGTTGGCTTGGTGTCGCCGCTGGCGATCGGTTCGGAGGAGACCTGGGCGGCGCTACTCGCGGGACGCTCGGGAATTGCCCGGATTCAGTCATTCGATCCGGCGCCGTTCGCCTGCCAGATCGCCGGCGAGGTCAAGGGATTCGACCCAGGCGTCTATATCGAAAAGAAAGAAATCAAGAAGATGGGCCGGTTCATTCAGTTCGCTATCGCCGCGAGTGAATGCGCCATCGCCTCTTCCGGGTTCAAGGTGCGCCCTGGGGAGGAGGAGCGCACCGGGGTTTACGTCGGAAGCGGCATCGGCGGATTCGACGTCATCGAGCGAGAGCACAAGACTTACCTCGAGCACGGTCCCCGGCGCATCTCGCCTTTTTTCATTTCCGCCAGTATTGTCAATCTGGCGTCGGGATACGTCTCGATCCGCACAGGGGCCAAAGGGCCGAATTCGGCCACGGCGACGGCCTGTACCACGGGCGCGCACGCGATCGGCGATTCATTCCGGCTAATCCAGCACGGCTACGCGGAATCGATGATTTGCGGCGGCGCCGAATCGTGCATTACACCCATGGGCGTCGGCGGATTCGCGGCCATGCGGGCCCTGTCCACCCGGAATGACGACCCGGAGCACGCATCCCGTCCGTGGGACAAGAACCGCGACGGCTTCGTGGTGGGCGAGGGCGCCGGCGTGCTGATTTTGGAAGAGCTGGAAACTGCCCGGCGGAGAGGAGCGAAAATCATCGCCGAGATGGTCGGCTACGGGATGAGCAGCGACGCTCATCACATTACTTCACCGCCGGATGACGGGGACGGCGCCTATCGCGTGATGCGCAACGCCATCGGCGACGCCCGCCTCCAACCGCAGGACATCGACTACGTGAACGCCCACGGCACGTCAACCGAGCTCGGCGACCGCGCGGAGACGATCGCGCTCAAGCGCTGCTTCGGCGAGCATGCTTACAAGATGGCCGTCAGCTCAACAAAATCCATGACCGGCCATCTGCTGGGCGGAGCCGGAGGCTTGGAAGCGGGCATCACGGTTCTGGCGATCCGCGACCAGGTCGCCCCGCCGACGATGAATTACGAAACGCCCGATCCGGAGTGCGATCTGGATTACACACCGAACAAGGCCCGTCCGATGAAGATCGATCTGGCGCTTTCCAACTCTTTCGGATTCGGCGGAACCAACGGCGCGCTGATCTTCAAGAAGTACTCGGAGTAATCCGTGAAAATCATCGTTTCGATCAAGCAGGCTCCGGCGCGGGACTCGCTGCTGCGCATCCAAAGTTCGGGAAACTGGATTCAGGAAGACGATCTCACCTTCGAAATCAACGAGCCCGACGCATACGCGCTGGAAGCGGCGCTGCAGCTCAAGGAGAAGAACGGCGGTGAAGTAGTCGCTCTCTGCGCCGGTCCTGCCCGCGCGGCTCAGACCATTCGGGAAGCCCTGGCGAAGGGGGCCGACCGGGCGATCCACATCGAGGAAGAGAACCTCCGCGCGCTCGATCCACTGGCGGTCGCTCGGCTGATGGCGGTCGCTGCCGGAGCCGAGAAGCCGGATTTGATCCTCACCGGTTTGCAGTCGGACGATCTCGGATACGGCCAGACCGGCGTGATCCTGGCCGAGTTGCTCGGCCTGCCGCACGCCACCATCATCATGCAGGTGGAAGCGCAGGGCGAGTCGATCCGCGTGAAGCGCGAACTGGAGGACGGCTGGTTCCAGCACGTCGAGATGCCTCTGCCCGCGTTGCTGACGATTCAATCCGGCATCAGTAAGCTGCGATACGCCACCCTGATGGGAATCAAGAAGGCGAAGACGAAGGAGATCAAGCGGCTCACCGCGGCCGACCTCGGAGGAGCCGCGGGCGCAACCATCGAGATGGCTCGCATCTATGTCCCGGAGCGCGCCAAACAGGCTCAGATCTTCGAAGGGAACCCCAAGGAGGCAGCGGCGAAACTAGTGGAGAAGCTGAAATTCGAGGCGCGGGTCCTGTGAGCATTCTGGTGATAGCGGAGCAGCGCGGCGGCGTCCTCAACCGGATGTCGTGGGAGACGGTCGCGGCCGCGCAGCAGATTGGCAGGGAGCTGGGGCAGCCGGTGGAAGCCGCCATCGCGGGGAAAGGCGCCGGCGCGCTGGCCGGTGAACTGGCGGCCAAGAAGCTCGAAAAAGTATACACCGTGGAGCACGACCGGCTGGAGCCCTACACTCCGGACGGATTCTCGAAGGCGCTGCGGCAGTTGATCGAGAAATCGAAGCCCTGGCTGGTCCTGTTTCCGCACACCTACCAGGTGCGCGATTTCGCCCCCAAGCTGGCCACATCCCTCAACCGCGTGCTCGTGAGCGACGTCACCGGTCACAAGTCCGAGGATGGCCGGCTGACCCTGGTGCGCCAGCTATTCCAGGGCAAGATCAGCGCGGACGTCCGCTTCGCCGGCGAGCCGCCGTACTTCGCCTCGTTACAGGCCGGCGCCTACCGGGCGGATCAGGCTGAAGCAGGCACAAGCCCCGTAGAGACATTCCATCCGGCGATTGACGCCGGCGATATCCGCACCAAACCGCTGGAGCTGTTCCGCGAATCGGCGCGGGCGGTTGATCTCACAACGGCCGATATCATCGTTTCCGTCGGACGCGGGATCAAGGAGGCGGAGAACATTCCGCTCGTTCAGAAGCTCGCCGATGCGCTTGGCGCGGAACTGGCGGCGTCGCGCCCGATCTGCGACAACGGCTGGCTGCCGATGGAGCGCCAGGTCGGCAGTTCCGGCCAGACGGTCGCCCCCAAGATGTACATGGCGGTGGGAATCTCCGGCGCCATCCAGCATCTGGTCGGCATGAAGGGCTCGAAGATTATCGTCGCCATCAATAAGGATCCGAACGCGCCGATCTTCGAAGTCGCCGACTACGGCATCGTAGGCGACCTGTTCCAGGTAGTCCCGGCGCTGGTAGAAGAGATCGTCAAGGCCAAAAGCTAAAACTTTGTTTTCTTAATCTGCGTTCATCTGCGTTCATCTGCGGCAAGGTTTTTTGAGATTTTCCGCCCTGCCGTGACACCAAAAAAATTGGCCGCAGAGATGAACGCAGATGAACGCAGATGAAAACCAAGCTGCCTTGACGGGTCGGATTTTGGGCGCTGTCTTCGAAGTATCCAACACTCTTGGCGCCGGCTTCCTGGAAAAAGTTTATGAGCGCGCTTTGTTGCGGGAGCTAAGGCTTCGCGGCATCGCCGCAGTCTCTCAAGCTTCGATGCGTGTCATGTACAAGGGCGAGTGCGTCGGGGAATACATCAGCGATATCCTCGTCGAGGATACGGTTGTGGTTGAAATAAAATGCGCCGATCATCTCGGGAACGAGCACCTGGCCCAGTGCCTGAATTATCTTCGGGCCTCCGGCAAGACCCTTTGCCTGCTGGTCAATTTTCAGAAGCCGACGGTGGAATGGAAGCGTATCGCCTGGTCTCGGCTTACGCCAACACCTTCTCGATGACTTTCCCGCCGAAATCGGTCAGCTTCTCGTGCCTCCCGTTGTGGAGGAACCACAGCCTGTTCTGATCCATCCCGAGCAGGTGCAGAATCGTCGCGTGAAAATCGCGCATGTGATAGCGATCGCCGACAGCCCGCAGGCCCAGTTCGTCAGTCTCCCCGACTACCATGCCCCCCTTCGAGCCGCCTCCGGCGAACCACATCGTGAAGCCGTGCGGGTTGTGGTCCCGGCCGTTCCCGCCCTGTGACATCGGCAGCCGGCCGAACTCGCTGCCCCAGATCACCAGGGTCGAATCCAGCAGCCCGCGCTGCTTCAGGTCCTTCAGGAGCGCCGCAATCGGCTGGTCGGTATGGCCGCACATCTTCTCGTGGTTGGACACCAGGTCTTTGTGCGCATCCCACTGCATGACGATCGGACCGCCTCCGGAATAGAGCTGCACGAAGCGCACGCCGCGCTCCACCAGCCGGCGCGCCAGCAGGCAGCGGGCGCCGAAATCCGCCGTATGCTTCTGATCGAGCCCGTACATCCGTCGGGTCGGCTCGGTTTCACGGGCCAGGTCCACCGCCTCCGGCGCATGGCTTTGCATCCGGAACGCCAGCTCGTAGGAGCTGATCCGCGCGGACATCTCGGTATCGGACTCGAGCGTATCCAGGCCGTTCATCTTCTGAAGCAATTCCAGCGCCGCCCTCTGCCTTCGCGGAGTCATGCCGGCTGGCGGCTTGAGGTTCAGAATCGGATTCGGTCCCGCCCGGAAGACCGTGCCCTGGTTCACCGCCGGCAGGAATCCCGCGCCCCAGCACGGCGCGCCGCCCTCGGGTGTTCCCTCCGGCTGCGGCATCACCACGTACGCCGGCAGATTCTCGCTCTCGCTCCCCAACCCGTACGTCACCCAGGAGCCCATGCTCGGGTAGCCCATCAGGATACGGCCTGTGTGCACCTGGTACATCGCCGGCGCGTGCACCACGGACTCCGTGTAGAACGATCGCACGAAGCAGATGTCATCCACGCATTCCGCCAGCTTCGGGTAGAGCGTCGAGACTTCCATACCGCACTGCCCGTGCCGCGAGAACCTCCATGGCGAGGAGAGCAGAGGAGTATCGCCCTTGGTGAACTGGCTCGCAACCGTGCCGTAACTCTCCGGCAGTTTGCTTCCTTCAAATTTCTTCAAGGCAGGCTTGGGGTCGAACGTATCGATGTGGCTGGGACCTCCCACCATGAACATGAAAATCACGGACTTGGCTTTGGGGGCGAAATGGGGCGCTTTGGCGGCCAGCGGATTGACGCGCGTCGCGGCGTGCGCCGGGCTCCCAAGCAGCGAACCCAGCGCGATGGCGCCGAATCCGTGCCCCGCCCGCGCCAGGATATCCCGCCGCGTCAAAGCGGGCCGGATGTGCTCACGGGATGTAAACGAATTCATTGCGATTCATCAGAGCCAGGCAGAAATCGGCCAGCTCTCCTCCCGCTCTAAAAAAACGTTTTGCCATGGCGACTTCGGCCGGCTGCGGCGGCCTGGCCAGCGCCAGCTTGTACGCTCTCTGCAGTTCGCAATCCCGCGACCCCCCGCACTCCCGCTCGAGCCGCGACGCCAGACGCGCCGACTGCTGCTGCATGAAATCGCTGTTGAAGAGCGTTAAAGCCTGCAGCGCGTGAGTGCTGGTCGGACGCACCGGACAGGAGGTCATCGTGTCCGGCTGATCGAACGCCATCATCATCGGCAGGCGCACGCTGCGCTTGTTCAGAAGATACAGGCTGCGGCGTCCCTGCTCGGACTCCGGCGCCACCGGCCACAATCCATCACGCTCGCCCTCGGTGAAGATGAGGTCGTAGACCTCCGGCTCGATCGGAACGCGGACGGGCCGCCCGCCTAGGCGCGGATTCAGACTCCCGGCCACGGCCAGCACGCTGTCGCGCAGTATCTCCGCCTCCATGCGCTTGCGATTCATCCGCCAGAAGTAGCGGTTGTCGGGATCAATCGCCGATTTCGCCTTGTCCTCCGCGGCGGCCTGACGGTACACCGACGACAGCACGATCAGGCGGTCCATGGCCTTGACCGACCAGCCTCGCTCCATGAACTCCACCGCCAGCCAGTCGAGCAGCTTCTGATGCTGCGCGGAACGCTCGCCGAGCACACCGAAATCATTGGGAGTCCGCACCAGGCCTTCACCCATGCGAAACTGCCAGATCCGGTTGACCATCACGCGCGCCGCCAGCGGATTCTCGACCGACGCAAGCCAGTTGGCGAGCGCCGCCCGCCTGCCTGCAGCCTGCACCGGAACGGGCGTTGTCCCATTCGGCGCCAAAGGATCGAGCGCCAGCGGAACACCCGGCTCCACCTGCCCGAGCTTGTTCTTCGGATCGCCTACTTTAAGGATGAATGTCGGAGGGGCCGCCTTCTCCATATCGGCGACGGCATAGGCGGCCGGCAGCGGCGCGGGCTTCGTCTTCTCGATCTCGTGCAGCTTTACCCGCAGCTCCCGGCGGCGTGCCAGGTCTTCCGGGCTCAGGGCATCGACGACCTCGTTCCACAGAGGCTTGATCTGCGCTTCCGCATTTTTTGCCAGCTCTGCCTGTACCGTGTTGCGCTCCGCCTTGGGTATCTGCAGCGCTTCCCGAAGACTGGGCTCCAGCTTCTGCTTTGCACCTTCTATGAGACGCTCGCGAGCAGGCTTGTCAATGCGCTCCAATGCGTCTTTGATGGGCTTCAAACGCGCTTCGTAGTCCCTGACCTCCTTATCGAACGCTGCTTTTTGTTCCGGCGTGTAGATCTCGACGTCCTTTCCTTCAGTGGCGGCGAAGACGGCCTGCAGCCGGTAGTAATCCGACTGCAGAATCGGATCGAACTTGTGGTTGTGGCATCGCGCGCAGCCTACCGTCAGGCCGAGAAAGACCGACCCGATGGAAGACGTCATCTCGGTCAGCACTTCCTGGCGCGTCACCTCGGGATCCTGATTGCCGCCGACCAGGTGAATCGGGCCGCAGCGGTGGAAGCCGGTGGCGATGAGAGCTTCCTGATTGCCTGGATAGAGCTCGTCGCCGGCGATCTGCTCGCGAATGAAGCGGTCGTAGGGTTTGTCCTGGTTGAAGGCGGCGACGACATAGTCTCGGTAGCGCCAGGCGTGCGGCCGCTCCGCGTCCAGTTCATAACCATTCGTATCGGCATAGCGGACCAGGTCCAGCCAGCGCAAAGCCCAGCGCTCGCCATAGTGCGGCGAGGCGAGCAGACGGTCCACTACTTTTTCATACGCGTCCGGCCCTCGATCACGGAGGAACAGATCCACCTCCCCGGGCGTGGGTGGGAGCCCTGTCAAATCGTAAGTCACGCGGCGCAGGAGCTTTTGGCGGTCCAGAGGCGCCGACGGAGACAATTTTTTCGATTGCAGGCCCTCGAGGATGAAAGCGTCGATCGGGGTGCGCGCCCAGGCCCCGCCATGCGGGACGGGAGGACGCGCAGGTTTCTGGAACGCCCACCAGTTACGGCGGGCCAGTACCGAGGCGGCGTCCTTGTCCACCCAGGCGGTCAGACTGGTTGCCGCTAAAAGGATTGCAGCGAATTTTGCAAGCCGGGCCACTTTTGTCATTATCAGCGTTGCGGAGCCGGCGGGCAAATGGCGCCCCCGCCGGACCTATTCGCCTAAGACAGTGCGGATCTTCTCGGCCAGGCGGCGTGGCGTGAACGGTTTCTGGATGAACCCGCTAAGGCCGTCGCCGAAACGGCGCAGCGCTTCCACTTCGTTGTATCCGCTGGTCGCGATGACGGGCAGGTCCGGCTGAATCGTCAGCAGCCGGCGGAGTGTCTCCTCGCCGCTCACCGTGGGCATGGTCATGTCCAGCAGGGCCAGAGCTATCCCATGTCCTTCCTGCAGTATGTTCACCGCCTGCTCGCCGCCGTCGGCCAGGATGACGGTATAGCCATATCTCTCGAGCGCCGCCTTCACTGTGTTTCGAACGACCGACTCGTCGTCCACAACCAGAACAGTTGCCTGGCCGCGAAACTCGCTGTCGGAGGCCGCCGCCGCGGCAGGCTGCGGCGCCGATAAAACCGGCAGGAAAACTTTGAACGTCGTACCGCTCCCCGGTTGGCTATAGACCGTCAACGCCCCCTTGTGGCCTCGAACGATACCGAGCACCGCCGCCAGCCCCAATCCGCGTCCGGTGAATTTTGTCGTGAAGAACGGATCGAAGATACGCGCCTGCGTCGCCGCGTCCATGCCCACTCCGTTGTCGTGCACCTCCAGCAATACGTACAGACCAGGCGGAATCGTATCTCCCGCCCGGTTGTCCCGCACATAGTTCGCGTCGATTTCCCGTAGTCGCGTGGAAACCGTGACTACGCCGGTCTCCGAGCCGATTGCTTCCGCTCCGTTGATCACCAGGTTCATGATGAGCTGCTGCAGCTGTCCCGCATCGCCTTCGATCGGCGGAAGGTCCGGCTGGAAATCGAGCTCGACCCTCACCCCCTTCGGAATGGACGCGGAAATCAGCGCTAGTATTTGCCGGACCTGAGACTCCAGGTTCAGCCGTTCGATCACGAACCTTCCTTTGCCGGAATAGGCGAGCATTTGCCGGGTCAGGTGGGCCGCGCGTTCGCCCGCCTGCAACAGATTCTCGATCACCGGGCGATGAGGGGAATCGGGAGGTGTTTCTTCCATCAGAAAACCCGCGTTGCCGAGGATGCCCACCAGTAGATTGTTGAAGTCGTGAGCGATGCCGCCGGCTAGAACGCCGAGGCTTTCGAGTTTCTGCGACTGCTGCATCTTCTCCTCGAGGCGCTTTCGACGGGTGATGTCGATGGCGACGCCCTCCATGCTGACGGGGGCGCCGCCGTCATCGCACCGGCAGGTCCCGCGCGTGAGCATCCAGCCGGTGTCGCCATTGGGGCGGAGAAAGCGATACTCGACGTCGAAATCGGACTTTTGGTCGACAGCCCTGTTAATCGCTTCCATGACGCGATTCCGGTCTTCCGGATGGATCAGTCTCAGGAAATGCTCCCTCGATCCCTCGAATACGCCCGGCGCCAGCCCGAAGAGGCTTTCCATCTGGGGAGACCACCGCATCGTACTGGCCACCAGGTCTACACTCCATGCTCCGATCTGCGCCGCCTCGGCGGAAAGCCGGAGCCTCTCCTCACTGTCGCGCAGGGCCTCCTGAGTCTTCTTCCGCTGGGTGATGTTCCGAAAGTAGACAGCGACCCCTCCATCCGCCGAAGGATACAGGTGCGCCTCGAACCAGCCTCCCAGCTCAGGAAAGAACTCCTCGAAGTGAATCGGAGTGCGCTCGGTTGATGCGCGGCGTAACAACTCTCCAACGCGCGTCCGCCGCGCGGCCGGGTACTCCTCCCAATAATTCTTGCCGACCAGCTCGGACCGGGCCTTCCCCAGGACTCGTTCCGCCTCCGCGTTGACGTAAGTGAAGACCCAGTCGCGGTCGATTGCCACAAATCCATCCTGGATGCTCTCGAGGATGTCGCTGATCTGTTTGCTCGCCCGCTTGTGCTCTTCTTCGGCGCGGCGGCGATCGGTGATGTCCCTTGAAATGCGCGACACCCCGATCACGTTTCCCTCGGGGTCGCGTATCGGCGACATGGACGTCGCCACTTCGAGGCAATGACCGTCCTTGCGCCTCCGCTTGGATTCGCTGAATATACCGGGCGCGCCCTGTCGAATACGCTCCATGTCAGCCGTCAGATTTTCCGTAGAATCCGGCGGAATCAGCATCGAGAAGTTGCGGCCCACCACTTCCTCCGCCGAATACCCGAACATCCGCTCGGCCGCCGCGTTCCAGCTCGTGACTACGCCGTCGAGCCGGTGGGCAATGATGGCGTCGTCGGACGATTCCACGATTGCAGCCAGCCGAAGCGAGGCCTCTTGAGCCTTTTTGCGCTCGGTGATATCCCGAAACACCAGCACCACGCCGGCGATCGCTCCCTGTGAATCCCGAATTGGGGCTCCGCTATGGTCGATCGGCGTCTCGACGCCGTTCAGACCAACTAACACCGTGTGATTTGCCAGGCCCGCCGCTTTTCCCTCCCTGAGCACTCTGGTCAAGGGACTTTCAATAGCCTGGCGCGTACCATCGTGAACGATCCGGAAAATTTCGTCGAGAGGCCGGCCCGCTGCGCGGTCGTGAGCGCACCCTGTCAACGCCTGGGCGACCGGATTGATGAAAGTGATGCGGCCATCCAGATCCGTGGCGATCACGCCGTCTCCAATGCTGGCGAGTGTCGTTCCCATCAGGTCCCGAACTTCGGCGGCGCTCTTCTCGCTGGCTCGAAGCTCCGCGATGAGGCGCTCGCGCTGCGAGGCGGCGGAAGCGATAACACCGCCCGCGACGAGCAGGAAAACGAACAGCGTGGAGCTGCCGAGCACCGTGAAAAGACGCGTTCGCTGGACGTGGAATTCGGTCAACCGGGCCCGCTCCGTCAGGCCCGCGTACTCCTCGGCCATCAGCTCGGAACTGATTTTTCGAATATCGTCCATGACCACCCTGCCTTCGCCGCCGCGAAGGAGGTCAAGGGCGGCCAGAGAACCCTGCTTTTTTCGGGTTTCGACAGAAAGCTTGAGCTCGACCAGCTTTTGATTAACCGCGCTCTCGAGGCGTGCGACACGGTCCGCCTCCGGATGACCGGTGGTGAGCGAAGTCAGAATTTTCAGTCGGCCCGGAATGACGTTAATGGCCGAAAAATAGGGCTGTAGATAGCGCTGGTCACCGGTCAGCAGGAAACCGAGCTGCCCTGTTTCCGCTTCGAGAGCCGAGGACATCAGATTGTCCACCGCCTCGACTACTTGTCTGGAATAGACAGCTTGGGCGCGCGCCCGGCGGTACTCTCTCCAGTCTCGATACGAGAGCAGAATCGTGAACACCAAAATCAGCAGCGCAACGCTTACCAGGAATATTTCCCGTCTGTTGAGATTCCTCCGTGAATACGGCACCCGTCAGATTACCCCGTCCCAGCCCATTTCAAAATCTCCCCGACCATTCTAATACTGAGAACAGGCGAAGCGCTGAGGGTACGCATTGAAGGGGAAACTTCGACGTGACGCCACGCGCGGACGCAGGCGGAAGCGCCTGGCGCAAGGGCCGCCTCGCAATGTGAACAGATTCGCGGGACGAGTAGGGCAGGAGCATTCGGCATGCGCATCAGTCATGGCAATAACACCATCGGCTCGCGGCTGTAAGCGAACCCGCGGCCCACTTCGTCGATGACGTTCAACTGGCAGGTGTATTTTCCCGAGCGAAGCTTGGCGAGCGGCAACTGGAACTGGATGGACATGGTTCCCGGATGCTGGCCGAGCCCGGTCAGCCGGACCGGCTCGGATTCGAAGGCCTTGATCGTACCCCGAAAAAGGCTGAGAACAGCGGTTACGCTGGGTTGGTTTTCACCCGGATCCAAGGCTGGTTCGTACACTTCCGAGTAGACGTACAGGCTTTGACTCTTCCGGAAGACCCTGGTGACGTTCGGTACCAGCTTCTGGCCGTCCTGCACCAGCGGATTGGATCCGGTCTTCTTCGTCTTCTCCGCCGCCCCCACCGCCGATTTCAAAGGCTCGCGCTGATTCGCCCAGACGACCGAGCTCATTTTGACCGTAGTGGGATCGGCCTGCGCAAGGTCCGGAATCACGAACCGCGTATCGAAGGTCCCGATCTTCCCCGTCAGGTTCTCCCTCACCACCATTTTGACGCGGTATTTTCCAGGCGGGAGAGTGAAGCCGCAATCGTAATGGAAACTGCGTTGATTCAGCCTGGCGGCGTCCTCCTCGCTCAACTTCACGCGGATACCGTCGCGGATGCTGCCCGCCAGCTTGCGATTGGAATCGAGAATCTGGCCGGCGAAATCCAGCTCGGCAATCTCGCTCGATCCTTTTTTGGAGAGAGTGATGCTCGACCCGGGAACCTTCACGGACACGGGGACGAAGTACCGGTCCCTGGCAACCCTGAAGTAGTCGACTTCAAGCGCCAGACGGAGATCGGTGAACGGATCTCCCATGGAGAGCGCGTCGGTGAGCTGGCGCTCCTTGTCGGCGGCGTTGAAGTGTTTGAACTCCTTGGGGCCGTAATATCCGGGACGATACTCGACCTTCGCCTGCGGATGGCCGGCGAGCTTCACAGTGAAACGCCGGAAGCGGCCCGTGTCGGTCCCGTTCGTGCTGTAGTAACCGAGGATGTAGTAGCTGCGGAGATCCTTCTGCGCCTGCACGACGCCCAGCGAGAGCTCGTTGTCGTCGAGGAAGGCTTTCCCGCCCGTGTCGGCGGCCAGCGACGTAAGTGTCTCCTGCTGGTCGTTGAAGCGGTCGCGCTGCTGCCGCTGAGCTTTTCCGCTGTAAAGGCCGCTCCCCCGCGAGCCGGCTTTGCTGGCGTCTCCGCCAGGGGCCAGGGCCTGCAGCCCTCGCGTATCGATCGGGTAGAAGGCGACGTTGGCCCGCACGGCGGCATTGACTGTGGCCTGCAGCTGCGACTGATTCTCCGAACCCGTCTTGCCGGCGCCGGCGGAAAAATAGACAAAAGACTTCTTTTCCGGCAGCAGGGCCAGCTTCTTGACGGCCGATTCGAGGGCCGCCAGCTTGCGGTCCGTATTGAAGATGTTGAACTCGGTTTCATCGGCCACGAAGGCGGCGCCGGTATCTTCGCCGGTGTCCTCGTCGGCATTGTCTGCCTCACCCGCAAGGTCGGCCAGCTCACCGATGGGCAGGCTGTTGACGGCAGCTCGGAGGGATTCGCGGTCGGAAGTGAAGTCGCGCTCTACGCGCACACCGCCGGCGAACGTCATGATCGAGACCAGGTCCGAAGAAGTCATCTGCTCGTTCAGGAATTTGAGGGCCGCATCCTGCGCACGGAGCTGCTCGGGTACACCCATGGCGGACATGTCGAAAAACAGGCAGAGCAGCCGCTTGTCCTTATACTGCACCGTCCCGGCGGAGGGGGCGGTGATCGTCTCTACTTTGCGATCTGCGGGAGCGCCTTTGCCGGGCGGAGGTAGCGGCGGCAGGCGAGGCAGCTCGTCATTGGCCAGCTTCTGGAATTCGAAAACAGAAACCGATTGCGGCTTCCCGTCTTCGAGAACGGTGAAGTCCTCTTTCTTCAGGCCTTCGATCGGATTGCCGGCCTTGTCCTTGACGGCGACGTCAACGATGACCAGGTTGCTTTCCGCCTTGAAGACCACCATGGGTTCGGGCTGCTGGGCGGAAGCGGAAAGAGCGATGAACAGCAGCAGTTTTGGAATTTGGCCGCCGCCGAATCTCCTCATTAGGCGGCGCATGTCAAAACCGAAGCCTCAAAGTCGCGTTATTCGATCGCATCGCTGCCGCCGACAGCGCCAGCCCGTAATTGGACGCATTCACGACCGTACCGAGACTGCCATAGCTCACGTGATTCAAAAAATTCGTACTCTCGAAGCGGAACTCGATGCGGCGCTTCGAATCGGGGCCGAGCCGGAATGAGCGGCCGAGCCCGATGCTGCTCGTAAACCGGCTGGGTCCGGGAATCGTGTTGCGGCCGGCGCCGCCGAATCGACCCGGCGCGGGGATGGCGAACGCCAGCAGGTTGAAGAACCCGGGACCCTCGCGCACGTCCAGCCCGGTGGCGTCGGCCCGGCCGCTGCCGATCGCTCCGCCGCTGTTCGCCCGATTTCCCAGAACACGCGCGGTCAGCGGGCTCCCTGACAACAGCGTGAACCGGCCCGACAGACTCCAGTCGGCCAGAAAGCGTCCGCCCCACCGGCTCGTTCTGAGCAACCCGCGCTCTCCCATCGGGGAGGTCAGGTAGTAATTCGCGGTCAGGTTGTGTCGCTGGTCGAAACTGGAGAGGCCGCGCTCCGCCCTCAGGTTGTAATCGTCCTGGGCGACCCCGCCTCCGAACGAAGCCGAATTATCGATCGCTTTGGCGTAGATGTAGTTCAGGCTGGCCGAAACGCCACGCTGGAACCGCCGCGCAATTTGCGCGTCGAAGCCGTGGTAGATGGAATTCCCGATCGAGGTGTCGTAGGTAAAGCCCGTTGCGTTTCCGATCTGCCGGCGCTGCTCGGATGTCAGCGGGGAGCCCCCGGGAGCGGAGCGGTTGGGCTGGCGCTGAATGTCGAGCCGGGTTCCCTTGTTGCCCATATATCCGAGCGAGGCAAACAGGCCATGCCGGAAGCTTCGCTGCAAAGTGAAATTCCAGGTCTGAACGTACGGGACCAGATAATCCTTGTCCACGGCAAACGTGTTAGTGATTTTCTGATTGGGCGCGTCGGCGAACCCGTTCTGCAGTGTGAGGACGTGCGCCGTGCTGGTGGTTGCCGAGCCGGTAGTCGCGAACGGAGGCTGGGAGGCGAGGCGGGACGGGAACTGGTTATAGATAGAGCCGTTGAAGAACAGGCTGTAGCCGGCGCGTAGAGTCGTATTCTTGAGCTTGCGCGGACGGAGAGCCATACCGAGCCGGGGCGAGAACAGCTTCTTGTCGGGATTCACTAGCGCATCCGGAAAGCGGCCCGAGTAGGGTCCCGTTTTACCCGGTGTGACAACGGCTACCCCCGTGAATCCCGGCGCGACGTCGAGATTGGCGATCTTGCCGAACTTCTCGGCGAACGGAGTGAAGTACTCGTACCGTAATCCCAGATTGAAGCTCAGGCTTCGATTCACGCGCCAGTCGTCGTTGGCGTACGCGCTGTAGGCCTGGGCGCGGAAATACGTATTGGCGCTGCCGAAGCGGATCGAGCTCGATTGCGGGAATCCCAGCAGAAAATCCGCGAAATCGAAACCGGAGCCGGGGAGGGGCTGGTGGTCCGCGTCAAGGCCGCTGGTCTTGAGACCGCTGAAGCTGAAACTGCCGCGTCCATTTTCCGCGAAACTGTTGATCTGCATCCGGCGCAGGCTGCCCCCCAGCGTGATGGTGTGACCTTTCCTCGAAATCGTGAGGCCCTCGCCTACCGACGAAGTCTGGTTGCGGCGTACGGACGGGGCGCCGTCGGTGAGGCTTCCGAAGTTTGTAAAACTGAGGTTCGGCGGACCCCAGTTGCGCGGATCGGCGGAGACTCCGCTGATTCCCAACTCCCGCGCAACGTCCAAAACGCCCGCGAAGTAAGGCGTCAGATCGTTGCGGCTGCGGGTGAAGCTCCACGTCAGGTTGCTGGTTATGCGCGGACTGAAGTTGCGCGTGTAGCTGGCCGTGGAACTGATCCCGCTGGCCTGGCCGGCGTCACGGAACCCGAACGCCTGCGCGGTCTGCGTGTCGGAGCCGCGGATGTTGACGTTGAACGCCAGACGGTCGCGCCGGCTGATGGTCTGGTTCAACCGGACGGAGTAGTTGTCGCTGTTGCTGGGAACGGAAGTAAGGAATTGGTAGTTCTGGACGGTTCCCGTGAACGTGGGTAGGGGAACGAAGGCGAGCAGGCCGGCCGCCGCGGGATTGATGCGGTTCTTCGGAATCAGGTTTCCGGCGAACGGCTCGTTCGATAGCGGATCGTAAATCGTAACCGGGCCCCGGGCGACCGATTGGGAGAAATCCCCGCTGCGCTCCCGGAGTGACGGCAGCGTATTCACGGTATCGTACGGGTTGCGGCTGCGGTGTCCCGAGTAACTGAAATAGAAGAACGTGCCTTCGGACTCGAGAAGCCCGGGGATTTTCAACGGACCGCCGGCGGAGAAGCTGTAGCGGCTCTGCGCGTAGGAGGGTTTTGGCCGCATTTCGCCGGAAAGCGAGAACGGGCGCGCATCGAGCGCGGAATTCCGCAGCGAGTACGAAAGGGAGCCGCGAATATCGTTTTTCTGACGGCGATTGCCGATGCTGGTCCGGCTGCGCGAGGAAGATCCGCGCTTCTTGCCGCCCGAGTATCCTTTACTGCCCTTACCGAATTCTCCCCGGCTGGAACCGGAGCTATCGAAGCCCCGCTTGGAACTGCCGCTGCTACTCGGACGGCTGCCAAAGCCCGGGTCGGAAGGGCCGTCCGGCATCGGCGGGTTGGCCCCGAATTCCGGGAATCCGTCTTCGGCACTATGGCTGCGTCCGGATCGCGACTCTTCCTTTCGCGCGTCTTCCAATCCCCGGGTAACGCTGCCGGTAACCAGAAAGGAGTCCGAAGCGCCGGCGTCCTCTATTTCGGCCGGCCCGAATTCCGCCAGGCCGTCCTCCGGATCTGCGGTTTTGGGATTCGAGGTCAGTTCAACGAATTGCCCCTCCCCCGGTTTCCGCCGCGACGCGGATGACGGCTTCCTCGAGTCCGTCTTACGAACCGGTTGCGCGGCAGTCGCACGCTCTGCAGGGCCGGCGGAGCCCGAGACGGCTGGGGAAAGCTGCCCGGCCGGGGTTCGCGGTTTCAAGTCCAGGCTGAACTCCAGGGAGGATGGCTCGCCCCCGGCCTGCAGCGGCTGCGACACCGGCGCAAAACCGAACATCTCTACTTCGATCCGCCATTCCCCCGGTTCCAGATCCTTGAACGAATAATTCCCGTCCTCGCCGGTGGAGGTCACCAGCTTCTTTTCTCCCAGCCGGGCCGTGACCGTGGCCCCAGGCAGAGGCCGATCTCCCCACCGTACAGATCCTCCGTGCGGAGCCGCCAAGAGCGCCGGCCGGAACACAACTACAGCTATAGTTGTCAGGTAGAAAACTCTAAGCATCTACGCGGATCTTTATGCTGGAAAACGTCCATCAATTATGGCAGATTCGCGGACTTTGAGGTTACACCCCTGGCTGTGAATCCAGGATCTTTCGGATCGCCATCTCCAGATCCCGCGGACGGAATGGTTTGCCGACGAAGCCGTCCATACCGCCGTCCAGGCATCTCTCGCGATCGCCGGTCATCACGTGGGCGGTAACGCCGATAATCGGGAGCCGGCCTCCAGATGCCGCCTCCCGCTTCCGGATGGCGCTTGTGACCTCCAGCCCGTTCATCCGCGGCATGTCGAGATCCAGCATTGCCAGATCAAAACGTCTCTGCTCCAGCAGATCGAAAGCCTCTTTTCCATCCGCCACACAGGTGACTTGATGACCTTGATTTTGGAGGTAGCGCCACGCGAGTTGGAGGCTGGCCCCGTCATCTTCCGCGAGAAGGATTTTCAGGCCTTTTCCCGGTTTTGCGACACTGGGTCTCGCCGGCGCAGCCACAACACCGCCCGCGGCGCCCTGCCGGCCGAACCGGGCGACAAACCAGAAATCACTGCCTTTTCCAGGTTCGCTCTCGACCCGGAGATGCCCACCCATGAGCGAAACCAGCTGGCTGCTGATGGTCAGGCCGAGCCCGGTGCCGCCGTACTTGCGCGTGGTCGATCCGTCGGCTTGGCGGAACGGCTCAAAAATCACGTCGCACAAGTGCGCCGGAATCCCGATACCGGTGTCCCGTACCGAAAACCGCAGCAGGACCTCGGTTCGGGACGCCGATTCGAGAACCACCTTCAGTACGACTTCGCCGCGCTCGGTGAACTTGAGCGCGTTGCCGAGCAGGTTGATCAACACCTGCCGCAGCCGGCCCGAGTCGGCCACCAGCGCATCCGGCGCCTCCGGATCTATCTCGCAGCGAATGGCGATTCCCTTTTCCCTGGCCCGCAGACTCATCGGCTTGACGGTTGTCTGGACCAGCTCGCGCAAATGAAAATCCACCGGGTCCAGTTCGAGCCGTCCGGCTTCAATTTTCGACGTGTCGAGGATGTCGTTCAGCAGAGCGAGCAGGGAGTCCGCCGACACTTTGACCAAACCCAGGAATTCGCTCTGTTCGGCTGTGAGATCGGTTTCGAGGGCCAGGTCCGTCATGCCGATGATGCCGTTCATGGGTGTCCGGATTTCGTGGCTCATATTGGCCAGAAACTCCGATTTGAGCCGGGAGGAGTCGAGCGCCTCGTCGCGCTTTCGAACCAGTTCAAGGGATTGGAGTTCGAGGCGGCGATGCGCTCGCTCGAGCCGTTCGGTATAAATAAGCCGTTCCCGCTCGGCTAGTTTGTGCTCGGTGATGTCCTCCACAGTGCCTTCGTAGTATCGGATTCTGCCGGCTCCGTCCAGGATGGGATCGACGTTTTCGCGTACGAACAAAGCTGCTCCGTCAGACTTCGTCCAGCTGGCCTCGAGTCCACGAATGGCGGTGTCCCCGGGCCGGCGCCCGCGAAAACCGAATACATTGCCGCCGAAATCCCGCTGGAGGGCCTCTTCGAGGGAGGCAAATCCCAACATGGCAAGCAGCGCCGGATTCGCCATCAGCACGCGGTCATCGGGCGCAGCCAGATAGACCCCGGTGTGAACATGCTCGAACAACTGGCGATATCGCTCCTCGCTGATCCGAAGGGCCTCCTCGGCCCGCTTGCCGTGCTCGTAAACGCCGATACGCTGGCCGATGTCGAAAAATATCTCCGCAATGTCAGGTTCGAAAGTCAGCGTTTTTCGGCTGAAGAACACGACAGCGCCAAAACGGCGGCTGCCTTCGCCGAGTGGGAATCCGTAGGCGCTGTGTAGTCCTGGAGGAGGGGTGTCCGCCGCAACCCGATCCAGGTCCTGCAAGTCCGGTATCCAGGCGGGCTCGCCGCTCGAGAATACCTGCTTGGCCAGCGTTGATCGCTCGAGCGCCCCCGGCGGGAAGGCCTCGCGGCTCCACAAGGAGCGCAAACCCAGCCGGCCGGCATCCTGATCGAGCAGCCACATTGCTCCGAGGTCCCAGTTCAGGGTCGCCCCGAGCGAGCGCAGGATTGCCGGGGCCGCATCGAGCAGGGTAGGGGAATCCGATAGAGCTTTCGTGGCGGCGTGATGGGCTTCAATCTTGCGGTTGGCGGCCCGCAGCTTCGACGCCTGCTCGACAAGGTACGCCGTTTGCGCGTCGCTGTGGGACAGGCCGGGCGCGATTGGATCGTGCGGTGCGAAGTCCTCCGCACGGCGTCCAAACTTCCCCGCCCCCCGCAGATCGGCCAATTGCGGGCTACCGACGAAGAAGATAACTTCCCCATTCGCAGCCGCAGTCATGGTTCCTCGTATCGCGATCGCTCTGGACAGGATCTCGACCACAAAAGGGACAGTTTGATGCGCGAGGATGGAAGCGAACTCTAACTCGATACGTGGTTCCCGGATCCGGAAATAGTCGGATACGAGCGAGCCTACCGCAAGGTCCGGACACATGGGCCCGAGCGCAAATCCGGCCTGGACCAGCCGGCTGCGGCGGTCCAACGCGAAATAGAATGGAAATAATCTCCCGAGCAAGGCCGGCGGCATTCCCTCGTACGGCGACACGCTATGCATATCGGCTCGCTTTGGAAAACAATTGGGAAGTGCGCCGCCACGGCCAGGGCTGGTAGAGCGCCGTGCGTAGCCGATTTCCCTGGGACCGGCGACGCGGGACGGGCCTGCCGCCTGACGGCCCGCGCCGGTTCACTATTTTCAAACGGCGCCGCCCCCGGAGGTCCAAACCCGAGGACTGGATTGGCATTTGGCGCCCGCGTGAGGTAAGATAAAGGACTAAACCAAACGGCTGGGACGCTCCTGGTGTGTCCGGCCGCAAAGAGGTTCCATGCACGCAATCATTCAAACAGGCGGGAAACAGTACCGGGTGGCGCCCGGCGACGTGATCCGCGTCGAGAAGCTGCCGTTCGATGTTGGCTCGGCGCTGGAGTTTCCGAATGTTCTGGCGGTGTTCAAGGACGGCGAGGCGCTGACCGAATCCCAGTTGAGCAACGCCAAGGTCGTAGCGACCGTTACCGCCAACGACCGGGCGAAAAAGGTCATCGTCTTCAAATTCAAGCGCAAGAAGCAGTATAAGCGCACGATCGGACACCGGCAGCATTTCACTGAGCTGCGGGTCAACGAGATAGTGGCATAGCAGGCGCGATATGGCACATAAAAAAGGATTAGGCAGTTCCAAAAACGGGCGCGACTCGAACGCGCAGCGGTTGGGCGTGAAGGTTTTCGGCGGCCAGCTCGTACCCGGGGGCTCGATTATCGTGCGCCAGCGCGGCACGCGTTTGAAGCCGGGCGAGAACGTCGGACGCGGCAAGGACGATACCCTGTTCGCCAAGATCACGGGTCTGGTCGAATTCCGCGACCGCGGCCGGATGGGCCGGTTCGTCAGCATCAAGGAAGCGTAATCAGGCTGGTCTCCTGTGAGCCCGCTTTCATGCGGGTTTATCCATGTTCATCGATGAAGTAAGGATTTCCGTCAAAGCCGGGGACGGCGGTAACGGCTGTCTGGCTTTCAGGCGGGAAAAGTACGTCCCGCACGGGGGGCCCAGCGGAGGCGACGGCGGACGCGGCGGCGACGTTTACCTCGTCGCCAGCCCTCATCAGAACACCTTACTGCATTTCCGTTTCAATCCCGAGCACAAAGCGGAACGGGGACGGCATGGCGAAGGCAGCAATCGCACCGGACACGAAGGGAAATCGATCGAGCTCAAGACGCCGGTCGGCACCGTGGTCTATGACGCCGATACCGGCGAGAAGCTTCACGATTTCACCGAGCCGGACGAGCGATTCCTGGTCGCCCGCGGAGGCCGGGGCGGACGCGGAAATGCGCGCTTCGCAACCTCGACGCACCAGGCCCCGACCGAACATGAGCCTGGCCGGCCGGGTGAGGAGCGGAGGCTGCGCCTCGAGCTGAAATTGCTGGCTGACGTCGGCCTTGTCGGTTTCCCCAACGCCGGAAAATCCACTCTCATCTCGCGGCTCTCGGCCGCGCGTCCCAAGATCGCCGATTATCCGTTCACGACGCTGGAGCCTCAGCTGGGTGTGGTCCAGTTCGACGATTTCCGCAGCTTCGTGATCGCCGACATCCCGGGATTGATCGAGGGCGCCCATCTCGGGCACGGGCTGGGGATCCAGTTTCTACGGCATGTAGAACGCACCCGGCTGCTGGCCCACCTGATCGATGTCTCCGAATCCACCGGAAGGGATCCGGTCCACGATTTTGAAATCATCATGGGTGAACTGGCCGCCTTCAGCGAGGACCTGGCTCGGAAACCGATGATCCTGGTGGCTACGAAGATCGACGCGGCGCAGGACCCCGCGCGTGTGGATGCGCTGCGCCAGTTGGCTGTCGATAAGGGTTTCGAATTCTTCGCGATTTCCAGCGTAACGGGTGAAGGATTGGACAAACTGCGTTACGCCATGGCCCACCGCGTTTTGGCGTAAATGGGACGCCTTTTCCAGGCCGCCGGGTATTGAATTCAATTCCGGCGGCGGCCCAAATCACACCTCGAGTTTCCAGGGTTTACGGTAGGGACGAGACAGGTAGCGCGCCGCCTTCCTGTCGTCGGTGATCCGCTCTTTCTTCGCGTCCCAGTGGATCTTGGCTCCGCTGCGGTACGCGATGTTGCCCAGGTGACAGGCGCTCGAGGCGCGATGTCCGATCTCTATATCCGTCACCGGAAACCCGCGGGATTTGACACAGTCCACAAAATTCCGGACATGAGCGGCGAGTTGGTCCCCCGACGACGCTTCCGACCCCGCGCCGGGCAGCGCCTGCCGGCCCTCCGTGACCACTTCGTATCCGGACGGACTGACCGTAAGGGTCGCATTTACCCCATGAAAACAGATCCCCGCGGCGCGTGTGTTGAGCGGCAGACGGTTGATCAGACGGTTCTCGTATACACAAACAAACCCGGGATATTCGAAAGTCACCTGTAACAGGTCGGGTGTCTCGCGGTTGTCCGTGAGCGCGAACTTGCCGCCCGAGGCGCTCACCGCCAGCGGCGCTTCGGCCTTCATCGCCCACTGGATAATGTCGAAGGCGTGCACCCCCATGTCGGTCATCACTCCGCCGGCATAGTCCCAGAAGTAGCGGAACGTCGACCAGCGGTTCGGCGCAACGCCAAACCTGTTGGAGTTGAAAGGAACCCTGGGAGCAGGTCCCAGCCACATGTCCCAGTCGAGGCCGGCGGGTGGCTCGCTGTCGGCCGGCGCCCCGATCCCTTCCGGAGTTTCGTTACTGTAGTGCCAGGCCCGCACCAGCCCGATTTTGCCGAGAACGCCGCTGTGAATGATCTCGATGGCCCTCTTGAAATGAGCCCCGGAATGCTGCTGCGTACCCACCTGGACCACGCGATTGTACTTGCGGGCGGCCTCCACCATCTTGCGGCCTTCCGCGATGGTCACCGAAACCGGCTTCTCGACATAGACGTCCTTGCCGGCGCGGCACGCCATCACCGTGTGGAGCGGGTGCCAGTTGTCAGGTGAAGCGACCAGCACCGCGTCGATGTCTTTGTTGTCGAAGATCCGGCGGGCATCGCGGACCTTGGAGGCGGTAGGGACCAGCTTCGCGGCGGCCTCCAGATTGGGCTCGTAGACATCGCACAGGGCGGCGACCGTGACGTCGGTCTGTTTCAGAAAGGCGCGCAGATCGGAGGAGCCTTGCCGTCCGATGCCGATGACGCCCAGAATGACGCGGTCGTTCGGCCCCGGAATTCTGGATGGGGGAGACCCCTTGAAACCGGCCCCTGCGGACACCGCGCCCGCCGTTACCGCGGAAAGAAAATTCCTGCGGTCAAGCGATGGCATGAATCAGTTTCCAATCGCGGGATGCGCGGAAGCGGACTGGGAAACGAACGCGGCCGGAGTGATCGTGTTGGTGGCCGAGAAAAAATGTTGCTCGGACAGCCGTTTGTACACGCCGCCGGCTACCGCGGCCGCGGCCGGGCCGACGCACGGCTTTCCGCCCGTCAGCAGAACCGTGACCACCACCTTCTTTCCGTTGATCTCACCATAGGAGCCGAACCAGCCCAAATGGGTCCGCCGGTCGCTGCAGGTTCCTGTCTTGCCCATGATGTCTTCGTCGGTCAGCGCGAAAAGCCGCTTCGCAGTACCGTATTCCACTGCCCCCCGCATTCCGGGACGCACTTCGGGAATCTGGTTCTCGATATCCAGCTTGCGCTTTATCCGCGGAACGAACTCGGCGATCTCTTGCTGCGAGCGCGGATGCTGCAGGTAGTACAGGGTGCCGCCGTTCGCGATGGAACCCATGATGGCGGCCAGTTGGAGAGGCGTCAACTGGATCTCTTCGCCGAAACTGGTCAGCATGCCCATCCCGCCGTTCTTGGGAGGCTCGGGAGGAAAATAACCGGCATGCTCCCCTGGAATATCGAGGCCGGTCTTCTCTCCGAGTCCGAACAGGTGGGCGTAGTAGCTGACTTTTTCATAGCCGAGCTGCTCACCCAGACTGGCAAAATACTGGTTGCTCGATTTCGCCAGAGCTTCGGTCAGGTTCATCCTGGACCGGCTGTGATCAACCAGCCCGGCGGGAACCTTGCGCGATCCCCGCAGGATCGTGTTCTTGTCGATGATCCCCTCGCTGAGGGCCGCGAAGGCGACCGGGATCTTGACGGTGGAGCAGGGCTGGTAACCCGCCCCCAGGGCCAGCTTCTGATTCACCAGCGCCAGAATCCGTCCCGTCGTCGGCTCCGTAACCACCACGGTTCCATTCAGAGGCCCCAGGGCTTCGACCGCCGCCCGGCGAACGTCGAGATCTTCGCCGTCGATGTTGTCTCCTACCGTGGAATCCGCATAAGTCGGCTCATCCCACTGGCTGTAGACCGGGCGCCTGCGCCGGGCCGGTGTTCTCAGGGAGGTCCTGGTCGAAACCAGGGTCTTGGTGACAACGGGTCTGGCGCCGGATCCGGCCGCCGCGCCCCTCGCCTGAGCCGGCTTGACCGAGGCCACAGTCGGTTTCGCGGGCGACTTCCTTTTCTTTTTCTTCCTGGCCTGCGGGGCCGAACTCGAAGTGGTGGCGGCAAAAACAATGCCGGTCAGAAATGCAACTGCAAGGAAAAAGGGTAGAAGGGCGACGATTCGGATCTTCATAAGCAGTCTATGGACACTTCCAGAGTTAGATCGGAAGAACCACGGAAAACTATAGCTAGAGCTTGACTGCAGGCCGGAGGAGCACCGGACCCTCGATAGTATGCCATTAAAGTGAGCAGTCCGTCAACAATACATCCATTTTCTGTCAAAATCAAGCGGCTGTCCAGCCGCCATCAATGGTGATGATGGACCCGTTGACGAATGCCGCCTCCGGAGAGCAGAGATAAAGAGCCAGGCTGGCGATCTCGTCCGGTCTTCCCAGCCGGCCAATCGGCTGGCGCAGGTTCAATTCCGCCCGGACCTTTTCTTTTTCGTGCTTGTGATACTTCTCCAGGTAGCCTTCGACGAAAGGCGAATCCACCGTGCCCGGACATATGCAGTTCACCCGGATCTGAGTCGGGTAATCCACGGCAAGCTGCCGGGTCATGGCTACCACCGCGCCCTTCGTCGCGCAGTAGGCGAACCGTTTCTTCACTCCCACCACACCCGCTACCGAACCAATGTTCACAATCGATCCGCCCGAGCCGAGCAGCAGCGGAAGGGCATGCTTGGTCATCAGGAACGTCCCATCCACATTGACCCGGAAGAGCCGCTGAAAATCGGCTAGCTCCGTCTCCTCGACGTTCCCGACCAGTCCGATGCCGGCGTTATTGACCAGGATGTCGAGCCTGGCGATTCCCGCCAGGGCGGCCTTGACGGCGCTCTCATCGCAGACGTCCAGGACCAGCGGGGAGGCGCCCGACAACTCTGCCGCTAAAGCTTCGGCCCTGGAACGGTCGAGGTCGGCAATGATAACGCTGGCGCCCGCCCGGGTAAAAGCGCGGCAGGTGGCTTCTCCGATGCCGCTCGCGCCTCCCGTGATGAGCGCGGCGCGGCCGTCCAGGCGGAAAGGTGTGGTCGAATTGGTGGATGTCAATTCATCAAGATACCAGCGCCGGTATGGCGCGGGCAATCACGTTTTACACTAAGGATCTATGCTGACAACCCCGCATACGCTGGCGGCGCTGGCGCTGGCGGCTGCCGCCGTCGCCGCCGGACAGCCCTACGACATCGTCATCCGGAATGCGCACGTGATCGATGGGACCGGGTCGCCCTGGTACGCGGCGGATCTGGCGATCCGGGACGGCCGCATCGCGGCCATCGGCGCCCTCAGCCAGGCCGCCGCCCGCCGCACGATTGACGCGCGCGGCAGGGTGGTCGCGCCCGGTTTCATCGATATGCTGGGACAGTCGGAGTTGACGATCCTGGTGAACCCGCACCTCCCTTCCAAAATCTTTCAGGGCATCACTACCGAGATTACCGGAGAGGGAAACTCGGTCGCGCCGGTCAACGACATGATCCTGCGCTCGGACCGGCTGGCCTACGAGCATTACAGGGTCACGCCGGACTGGAAGACCTTCGCCCAATATTTCTCCCGCCTGGAGAAGCAGGGTATCGGCATCAACCTGGCCAGCTACGTTGGAGCCACACAGGTCCGCCGCATGGTTTTGGGCAACGTCGATCGCGATCCGGCCCCGGCGGAGCTCGACCGCATGAAGGCGCTGGTGCGGGAAGCCATGCTCGATGGAGCCGCCGGACTCTCGACCTCCCTGCAGTACGCGCCCGCGCCCTACGCCAAGACAGCCGAGCTGATCGCGCTCGCCCGCGAAAGCGCCCTGCTGGGAGGCATTTACGCGACTCACATGCGCAGCGAGGGCAATGCCGTCATCGAAGCCATCGACGAAGCTGTCCGTATCGGCAGGGAAGCGGCGCTGCCGGTGGAAATCTGGCACCTCAAGGCGGCTGGCAAGAGTAATTGGGGCCGCATGCCGGAGATCGTCCGGCGCATCGAGGAGGCGCGCGCCTCCGGCGTCGACATCAGCGCCGATACATATGCGTATCCGGCATGGTTCAACACCTTCTCGGCGTTCATTCCACCCTGGGCGCATGACGGGGGCGACGCCAAAATGATCGAGCGCCTGAAGGACCCCGCCCAACGGGACCGCATCCGGAAAGAGATGCAGACCGCATCCAGGGAATGGGACAACGAGTGGCAGCAGATTCCGGGACCGGAGGCGATACTGGTGAGCGTCGTCCACAACCCCAAGCTCCTGCCGCTGCAAGGCAAGACGATCGCGCAAGTGGCCAAACTCTGGGGCAAGGACCCGCTCGACACGGTTTTCGATCTGCTGATCGAAGACAACGCCTTCGCCATGGTGGCCGTCTTCGGCATGTCCGAGGCCGATGTCGAGCTGGCGCTGATGCAGCCGTGGGTTTCGGTGGACAACGATTCGCAAGGCACGGCCCCCGACGGGCTGCTGGGCAAGGAACATCCGCATCCGCGCGCCTATGGCACGTTCCCGCGCATTCTCCGCAAATTCGTGCGCGAAGAGCGCAAGCTGCGCCTGGAGGAAGCTATTCGCAAATTCACCGCGCTGCCCGCCCAGCGTATGAGGCTGGCCGACCGCGGCGTCCTGAAGCAAGGCATGTGGGCGGATGTCGTCGTTTTCGACCCGGAGAAGATACGGGATCTGGCCACATTCGAGAAGCCGAATCAGCTCGCCGAAGGCATGGAATACGTGCTGGTGAACGGCGTCCCGGTGATCGACGGCGGGAAAATGACGAAGGCGCTGCCGGGAAAGGTTCTGCGGGGGCGGGGCTTCAAAGGCGGTGTGAAGTAGGCAGCTGAACGCGCCGCAATAATGGCTCTCCGCCCCTGACGTCCAGCCCACCGGCTGCCTGGTGGTCGACACCAAACGACCCTGACCCGGACCAGGGTTCTCGGAAGCGTCTTCCGATCTGCTAACCTGTTGGAAGATAAGCTGTGAATAGGCGATGCCGAGGGAAAAAGTAGTTTCCACGTTTTTCGGTTCCGTGCGTCATCACTATGTAAAGGTATGCGCACGGCAAATGCGTCCGGGGTGGCGGAGGTGATCGATCCGGTGGGCGAAACGGTCCAGTCTGACGCGGCCGAGGCCCAGGAACGGCAGAATCGCTTCGTCGCGGAAAACCTCCGCAGGATTTTCGCGCAGATCTACCGCATCGTCGGAAACACCGCCGACGCCCAGGATCTGACCCAGGAAACCTTCATTAAGGCGCTGCAGCGGCAGGATCAGCTCCGGGACGATTTGAAGGCCGCCCACTGGCTGTCACGGATCGCTACCAACACAGCCCTCGATTTTCTGCGGCGCCACGGCCGGGTCACGCACTGCGAGCTCGAGCCCGGAATGGAAAATCACGGCGAGAGTCCCGAGCAGCAGGTTCTGCGCGCGGAGCATCAAGAGTACCTGGCCGACGGATTGCGCCTCTTGAGCCCCAGAGAACGGGCCGCTCTTCTCCTCCGCGACGTCGAGGGCTTACCTGCCGAGGAAGTGGCCCAGAGACTGGATTGCTCCAAAGCGACGGTACGTTCCCATATTGCCAATGCGAGAACCAAATTCCGGCGCTATATGGAGCGGAGACATCGCTGATGAAACATCCTGCGGAGTCAGTCCTGGCGTTGTTCGCGGGCGGCGACCTTGGAAGGGTCGCCGGTTGGCGGGTGCGCAATCACGTCAATGGATGTGACGGATGCCGGGCGGCGGTGAACAGCTACCGTTCGCTGCGCTCGGAAGTTTCCTCGTTGGGTGAACTGCCCGCGAATCTCGACTGGAACCGGTTGGCCTCCGAAATGAACGCCAACATCAGGCTTGGCCTGGCCGCCGGAGAGTGCGTGGGCGGCCCGCCCGATTCGGATCGCCGTCCGGGCCAGGCGGCATTTGCCGGCTGGCAGACACTGCTCGCCTACGCCGGGCTTATAGCAGTGGTTGTGGCCGGTGTGTGGCTGCAGCGTCCGGCGTCTAAGGCTGTGCGAAGCGCGGCGGCCGCGCTGGAGTCGAGCGGAGCTGTAGTAGGAGTGAGCGGTGACGGAATCCAGGTCACCGAAGGCGGCCGCGGGCTGGGGCTGCGGTACGGAGCGTTCCGCGACGTGAACTATTCGGCCGACGCCAGCGGCGCGATGGGCGCACGCTATGTCGACACCAGCACGGGGTACGTCACCGTGGTAAACGTGAACGTGGAGTAGATGGCCATGTTACCCAATCGCGAAATCGCAGCCGGCGGAATCCGGCTGGCGTTGGCGGCGCTTCTGTTTTCGGGCGCCTTGGGCATGGCGCAGGAGACACCGCTCGACCCGCACAGCTCGATCGCCATCAACCTGCCGCCGGATTCTCCGGTCACGCTGGTCTCGGCCGACGTGGGCGAATCGAGAGCCTCGGCGCGCGGCGGCGCCATGGTGCTCGATCTGCACATGTCGCTGAAGCTTCGCAACAACAGCTCGCACCGGGTTCGAGGCTTGACCATGGTCGTCTCGGCCCAGGAAGTCACGCCCGGCGGAAAGGGGTCGGTGGCGGTGCCGTGCCTCGATGTCGCGGCCGGCGACGTCTTCCCGCTGCCCATTAACATCCGGCTGCTGCGACCTCTGCAGAGCCAGGGTGGTCCGCTCGTGCAGGTACGGCTCGACGGCATCCTGTTCAACGATTACTCCTTTTACGGACCGAACCTGCTCGATTCGCGCCGCTCCATGATGGTATGGGAGACGGAAGCGGAGCGGGACCGCAAGCACTTCAAATCGGTTCTGGCCACCTACGGGCCGGAAGGACTGCGGCGCATGGCGCTCGACAGCCTGAGCCGCCAGGCGGCCCGTCCGCGCCTCGACGTGCAGGTTTCGCGCGGCGGCCGGTCGGTTTCCTCGGCCGTGGCCGGCGGGTCCGAGCATGTGGCGCAGTTCGCCTTCCTGCAATTTCCAGATTCGCCCGTACAGCCCCTCGACGGCTCGGTTCGGATCGCCGGCAATGAGGCCCGGTCTCCCCGTATCGAAGTGCGCAACCGTTCGTCGAAGCCT
This sequence comes from Bryobacteraceae bacterium, assembly GCA_035495815.1. Taxonomy (GTDB): domain Bacteria; phylum Acidobacteriota; class Terriglobia; order Bryobacterales; family Bryobacteraceae; genus DATJFH01. Next base: position 6,001 of record DATJFH010000046.1, on the reverse strand, counting down.
GTCAAGTACTTCGAAATCGGCTGGATCGTGAAAGACAGCCAGGGCAAGGAATTCTGGGCTGCTTCCGTGCCCGCCTCCGGGGGTGAGCTGAACCTGCACCCCGGCCAGACGGCGCGTGCCCTGCAGGACACCGCGTTGCGATTCTCCAAGGGCTCGGCGCCGGTGGCCATCGAAGGCATGACGGGCTTCGTGAGCCAGGTGGAATACACGAACGGGCAGATCTGGGTTCCGGACCGCGCATCCCTCGAGAACACGCAGCTTCTGCGCGTGCTGGCGCCGTCTCCCGAAGAGCAGCGGCTGACCGACCTCTACCGTACCAAAGGGTTGAAAGCGTTGATGGACGAGTTGAAGAAGTATTAGGATGCGGCTTCTTCTCTCCTGCTGCCTCCTCGCTGCGTTCTGCGGCTGCAAGCTTAACGAAGAGACCAAAGTCAAAGCGATCATCGGGGCCGTCCTCATCGACGGCAACGGCGGCCCCCCGATTACCGATTCGGTGGTGGTGGTTTCGGGCAACCGTATCCGGGCCGCCGGGCTCCGCGCCAACGTTCCCATTCCAGCGGGATCGGACAAGATCAACGGCTCGGGCAAGTTTCTCACGCCCGGTTTGATCGATCTGCACGTTCACCTGGGCACGCGCGGCGGTCCGAAATTCATAGCTTCGGAGTACACTCGCGAGCGCGTGGAGCAGAATCTCAACGCCTACCTCTACTATGGGGTGACCACCGTCCGCAGCGTCGGGACGGAACGCGACGCCGGCTTCGCGGTAAGAAAGGCCGAGCGCGATGGCGCACTGCTCACCGCCCGCCTGTTCACGGCGGGGCGCGGCTTTACGGCCGTGCGCGGCCACCCGTCGCAGGAGATCGGCGACATCGCGCGCCAGACCGATGATCCGGACGATGCGCGCAAGCAGGTCGCCGAGCTGGCCGCCCAGCAGGTGGACTGCATCAAGATCTGGATGGACGAAGTCCGCGGCCGGCAGCCCAAAGTAAAAACGGAAGTGGTGGACGCCATTCTGGAGGAAGCCCGCAAATACAATATCCCGGTGACGGTCCATATTTACTCGCTGGCGGATACCGAGCACCTCGTCGACGCCGGCGCCGCGGGATTCCTGCACATGGTCCGCGATACGGAGGATCTCAGTCCGGCATTCCTCGCTAAAGTCCGCTCTCTCAAGCTGCCCTTCACCCCGACGCTGGTCCGTCAGGAGCTGGCTTGGCTGTACGCCGAACATCCCGAGCGTCTGGCGGATCCGGACGTGATCCATACGATCGACGCCGCCGCCCTCCAGGCGGTAAAGGACGCGACCAGGGGAAAGCAGGGCGACGCCCGCAGCCGGGAAGAGTTCGACCGCGCCATGCGCAACACGAAGCGAATGCTGGCGGCCGGCGTCCCCATCGGGGTGGGCTCCGACGGCGGGTCGGCAAACGACTTCCCGGGAGCCATGACGCATCGCGAGATGGAACTGCTCGCCCAGGCCGGCTTCTCCCCCGTCGAGATCATTACCGCCGCTACGAGGAACGGCGCGCTGGCGCTTCGGAAGCTCGATGAACTGGGCACGATCGAAGCAGGCAAGCGAGCCGACCTGTTGCTGCTCAACGCCAATCCGCTCGAAGATGTGCGCAACTTCCGCAAAATCGACCAGCTGATGCTCAACGGCGAGTGGATCGACCGCTCTGGCCTCAAGGTCAAGTAGCCTTATCATAAGGATTCATGCCGGGTTCCTCCCAAGACGCGCAGTCCTTTTCGGTCAAGCGCGCGGAAGTCGAGTTCCACAATTTCGCCTCCCTGGGCGAGCCGGACCGCGCGGCCGAAGTCTATGCCCAGGAGAACATCCGCCGGGGTGCGGTGATCCGCAATCACCTCGAATTCATCGGCCCGATGTCGCCTTTCCTCGAGATCGGAGCCAATGCGGGCCACACCAGCTACATGCTGGAGAATGAGTTCGGCGCGGACGGATTCGCGCTCGATATCTCCTCGGACGCGCTGCGATACGGTGTCACCCTCATGGACCGGTGGGGGCTCTCGCGCGCCCCGGTGCGACTCGCAGGCGACGCGTTGAATCTGCCGTTCAAGGACGGCAGCCTGCGCATGGTGGCTGCGTTTCAGATGCTCAGCCAGTTCATGAAAATCGAGCAGGTGTTTCTGGAAGTGAAGCGGGTGCTGGCGCCGGGCGGTATTTTCGTGTTCGCGGAAGAGCCGCTGCTGCGGCTGCTCTCGCTGCGCCTGTATCGCACGCCCTACTACAACCTGATGAAGCCCTGGGAGCGAAAGCTCTACGATTGGGGACTGCTCGGCTATCTGGCCAAAGACGTGATCGGCGCCCATCAGGAGGAAAGCTTCGGCATCCGGCAGAACCACAGCATGTACTTGAGCGACTGGCATCAGTTGATTTCGAAACATTTTGTAAGCCAGGAGTATGAGCTGTTCGTACCGGAGCGGGGCTGGGGCGAGCGGGTGGTGAAGAAGCTGGCGATCCGGCTGGACCCGAAGCGTTCGGTATGGCGGGCAGCCCGGCTTCTGGGCGGGACGCTGGCGACGGTCTGCCGCAAGGCCGGGGAGGCGCCGCCGCTGGCCTCCATGGAGCGGTTCGAGCTGCTGCTCCGGTGTCCCGACTGCGGAAGCAGCCTCAGCCGGGACAGCAGCGATACGCTGCGCTGCGCGTCCTGCCGGTACGAGGCGGCCAACGAAGGCGGCGTCTACAACCTGCTGCGGTCTGACGACCGCGCGGAGCTCTACCCAGGCGACCGTGACGACGTCATCGATTTCTGCGTGCCCGGCCACGAACAGAAGCTGCTCAACGGATGGTACGACCTGGAGGGCGTGTTCGGCGGAAAATACCGCTGGATGGGAGCGAGCGCTTCCGCCCGGCTGCGTCCGGTGAAGCCGGGTCTCCAGCGTGTGCGCATTCGGGGCCACATTCACGAGAACTCGTTCGCGCAAGGCGAGCCGGTGAAGATCGGCGTCGCTGCGAACGGCATTGAAGTGCGGAGAATGGTGTTCGAGCGCGCGGGGCTGTTCGTATTCGAAGCGGACCTGCCGCAAGCGGATGAATACAGGATTGAGATCACGGCCTCGCCCGTTTGGGAGATCCCCACCGACGACCGTGTCTTTAGCGTGAATGTCGGCATGATCCGGCTTGTGTAGATGTCCGGATCTCGTGCCGGCGTATCATGGTCGGTGACCATGAACAGACGAGAGGCAATCCTCGGAACCCTCGGCGCGGCGCTGGCCGCCGGACAGGTTGACGGCCAATCCGCCGGGCGGCGCAATATTCTTTTCATCCTTTCTGACGACCATCGCTACGACGCAATGGGCTTTCTCAAGGGTCAGAAGTTCCTCGAGACTCCCCATCTCGATTCCCTGGCGCGTGACGGCGTGCACTGCAAGAACGCCTTCGTCACCACCGCGCTCTGCTCGCCCAGCCGCGCGTCGATCCTTACCGGGAAGTACGCGCACCAGCACAAGATCGTCGACAACAATACGGCCATCCCCCCGGGCACTACTTTTTTTCCGCAATTGTTGCAGAAAGCCGGCTATGCCACCTCGTTCTTCGGTAAATGGCACATGGGCAACGGCGGAGACGAGCCGCAGCCGGGCTTCGATCATTGGGTAAGCTTTCGGGGCCAGGGCTCGTACCTGCCCAGCGCCAACGGACTCAATGTGGACGGCAAGCGCGTGGCTCAGAAGGGCTACATCACCGACGAGCTGACCGATTATGCGCTCTCCTGGCTCAACCGGCGCCCCAAGGATCAGCCCTGGTTCCTGTACCTGTCGCACAAAGCCGTCCACGCCGACTGCCTGCCCGCCGAGCGCCACAAGAACAAATACGAAAAAGCCGAGTTCGTTCCTCCGCCCACCATGGCCGAGACCGGCGAAATGGCGCGCCACCGTCCCATGTGGGTCAAGAACCAGCGGAACAGCTGGCACGGCGTGGATTTCGCTTATCACAACACGACGCAGGTCGGCGAGATTTACAAACGCTACGCCGAGACATTATGCGCGGTAGACGATTCGGTCGGCCGTATGCTGGACGCGCTGCGCAAGCGTGGCCAGCTCGATTCCACGCTCATCGTCTACATGGGAGACAACGGTTTCGCCTTCGGCGAGCACGGCCTGATCGACAAGAGAACCGCCTACGAGGAATCGATGCGCGTGCCGATGCTGGCGCGGTGTCCGGAGCTGTTCGGCGGCGGCCGCGCGATGCAGGAAGTAGTCGCCAACATCGACATCATGCCCACTTTCCTTACCGCCGCGGGAGTGGAGCCCCCGGCCGGCATACCGGGCCGGAGCTTCCTTCCGCTGCTCCAGGGCAAGACCATTCCGTGGAGGGACGGTCTGCTCTACGAATACTATTGGGAGCGCAACTTCCCCGAGACACCCACGATGCACGCCCTGCGCGGCGCCCGTTATAAATACATTCACTATTACGGCATCTGGGATTCCGACGAGCTGTACGATTTGCAGGAAGATCCCCTCGAGACCAACAACCTGATCTACAGCCAGAAGCACCAGGACATCATCAAGGAAATGAACGGGCAGCTGTTCGACATCATGGAGCAGACCGGCGCGATGACCATTCCGCTGTACCGGGACCGCGGCGGACAGATGAATCTGCGCAATCCCGAAGGCTCGAAGCCGGCCGATTTTCCGCCGGAACTGGTGCGCAAACCCGCGCGGAAACAGTGACCCGCGTGAGCTCTCCCGTGGCGCAGCGCCTGGCATTGAGCCTCATCTCGACCGCTGCTCAGAACGCGAACCTTAAAGCGAACTGGATGATCCGCGCAGGATAGGCGCTGGTAATCGTCCCGAAATTGGCCGCTGACCGGGAGGATGCGGGGGCTGCGAAATTGGTCTTGTTCAGAAGGTTGAAACACTCGGCCTGGAATTCGAGCCGCGATTTCTCCCAATGCAGCGGGAACGTCTTCTGCAGCCGGACGTCCGCCTGGTATAGCGAGCTGGCCCGCGCCGTGTTGCGTCCCGCGTTTCCATAAGGGTGGGTGACGTCGGTCGGGACCAGGACCGTCGCCCGGTTCAGATAGTTGTTCGGACCGCGCTGACCGGACGGCGTCATCGGGTCGCCGATCACGTTCGGCCGGTAATTGAGAACCGTACTCAGCTGGTTGTTGGCCGCCGGACCGTAGGTCAGGTTCACGGGCTGGCCGCTATGCATCGAGTTGATCAGGCTTGCGCGCCAGCGGCCCCACAGATAGGCGCCCGCGCCGCGGCCCTTCGGCGCCTGGTAGGTCACGGTGGTGGTGTTGTTGAACGGCCGGTCGTATCCCGAAAGGCCGCGCTCGTTCCGGACGTCGCGGATGTTGAGCCGCGACGTGTCGCCGTTGCCGGTTTCCAGGTGCCCCGAAGCGAAGTCGATCGACTTCGACCAGGTGAACGAATTCAGCAGATACACGCCGCGCGCATAGCGTTTTTCGAGCTTGGTCTGGAGCGCGTTGTAGCTCGACGAGTTGCCGTTGTACGCGATTTCGATGAACGAATATCCCTGAATAGGGCGGCGCTGGTCGACCGTAAGGCTCTCGCCCACTCGGCTGGGCCGAGCCTGGTTCCAGTCGCCCAGCGCCATGAGCTTGGTTCCGTGATTGCCCACGTACGCGACGTCGAGCAGCAGGTTGCGCGCCAGTTCCCGCTGGATCGTCAGGTGCCAGCTCTGCACGTAGGGCGTGCGGAAGTCTGACGGGATGAAAGTCACCCGCGAGGTCAGCGGGCTGTAATTCTCCGGAACTGCGAGGTTGGCCGGATAACCGTCCTGGGTCGGACGGAAACCCGGGTTCCCCGGCGTCTGATTGATCGCCACCGTGACGATGGTCGGACCGTTGTAGGAAAGAACGTTTTCGCCGCCCAGCCTGTTGAACTGGATATAGCTGATGCCGTACGCCGAGCGGATTACGGTCCTGCGGTTGATGGAGTAAGCAATGCCGATGCGAGGCGCGAAATTGTTGCGGTCGGGATGGATCAGGGAGCGATCGTAGATAGAGCCGTCCTTGGC
>DATJFH010000045.1:0-15641 GCA_035495815.1 Bryobacteraceae bacterium | reverse complement strand
TGGACCTCGCCTACCTCCGTCTCGGGGTGGACTTCCGGCCTGCGCTGACCGTCCTGGCGACCGTGGTCAGCGCGAATCACGACGGCTTCGTAACCGTCGACGCCGGCTTCAAAGCCTTCTCCACCGACCGGGGATACGGCCCGGAGGCAGCCAGTCTGCCTGCCTCGAGTTACCGCTGGGGCGGGGACGAGTTCGGGTACCTGGAATTCGATCCATCCGGGGCCAGGCCGGTTTTGGGCGAGAAGATCGAATTCATTCCTCCCCATTGCGATCCCACCGTGAATTTATTCGACCGTCTGCATGTCTGCCGCGGCGAACGGGTGGAAGCCATCTGGCCTGTCATGGATCGCCTGGCTCGATGAGCGCCGCATCTTTGACACGGTCGCTGCGCGAGCGCGACCTCGTCGCGATCACGATCAATGCCGTAATTGGGGCCGGCATCTTCGGCCTGCCGGGAAAGGTCTACGCGCTGGCCGGGACTTACAGCCTGCTTGCGTGCCTGGCTTGCGCGCTCTTCGCGGCCCTGGTGGTTCTCTGTTTCGCCGAAGTGGGCAGCCGCTTCCGGGACACCGGGGGACCATATCTCTACGCAAGCGCCGCGTTCGGACCGCTGGCCGGATTCGAAGTCGGCTGGCTGATGTGGCTGGCGCGGGTCAGCGCCTTCGCCGCCAACACGAACCTCTTGCTGAGCTACCTCGGTTCGTTCGGGATGCAGGTGCAGGAGGGCGCCGGGCGGACGCTTTTTTCGGCCGCGCTCGTATCGTCGCTGGCGTTGATAAACGCGCTCGGGATCCGCAACGCCGCGATTGTGAACCACCTGTTCACCGCCGGGAAGCTGGCCCCGATCGCCGTCTTCTGCACGGTTGGATTGTTCGCGATCGACCCCGGGCGCCTGGCGCTGAGCGCGGCTCCTTCGGCCGGAGATTTTTCCACTGCGGTCCTGTTGATGGTGTACGCCTTGACCGGATTCGAAATGGCCGCCGTGCCCGGCGGCGAGATGCGCGAGCCCCAGAAATCACTGCCGCGCGCCCTGCTCACCGCGATCTCGATCATCGCGCTGATCTACACGCTCATCCTGGCCGTTTGCATCGGCGTGCTGCCTTCACTAGAAACTTCCACCCGCCCGCTCGCGGACGCCGGCCGGCGTTTCCTCGGCGCGGGCGGCACGACCTTCATCGTGCTCGGCATCGTGGTTTCGATCCTCGGCAACCTGCATATTACGCTGCTTTCCGCCTCGCGCCTCCCGTTCGCCATGTCAATCCAGGGCCAACTGCCGGCGTTCCTGGCGGGCACGCAACGCCGGTTTCAGTCGCCGCTCGCGGCGATTCTGGTCACCGCCGCCGTCATGCTGGCCATGACCCTGTCCGGAACCTTTCTCGGCGCGGTGACGATCAGCACCGTAGCCAGGCTGCTGGTCTATGCCTCTACCTGCGCCGCGCTGCCGGTTCTGCGAACCAAGGCTTCGGCGCCGGCGGCGGTATTTGCGGTGGCGGGCGGACCCTGGGTCGCGGGCGCGGCTCTCGCGATGTGCGCCTGGCTGCTGATCCGCGCTCCGTTGGCGGAACTGGGACCGCTCGTGGCCGCGATAGCCGCCGGCCTGATCCTTTATTTCATGCAAGCCGCTTCCCACAAACGCCCGAAGCCGGCGAGTTGAGCCGTTTATGGCCGCCCCCGGTCTCCGGCCCCGGACAAGGCGATCTGCCTCCGGCGCGATTCTCACACCCTCCGCGGCGCCAAAAGGGTGTACTATAGCCTTGAGATGAAGAGATTAGCTCTGTCGATTTTGTGCTCCGGCCTTGCAACCCTTCTGGTGGCTCAGGCCCCGCCCAAGACGCACCTCAAAGTCGGCGACATGGCGCCGGACTTCGAATTGCCGTCCACTCAGGGCAAGAAGGTGAAGCTCTCCGATTTCCGTGGAAAGAAGAATGTGGCTCTCGCCTTCTTCCCCGCGGCGTTCACCGGTGGTTGAACGAAGGAAATGTCGGGATACCAGGCTGGTATCTCAAAATTCGAAGGCGCCGATACGCAGGTCTTCGGTGTCAGTACGGACAACACCCCCTCCCAGTCCGAGTTTGCCAAGAAGCTCTCCCTCTCCTTCCCGATTCTCAGCGATTTTGCCAATCGTAAGGTGGCGGCCGCCTATGGGGTCCTGATGCCCGAGCGTGGCATCGCCAATCGAGCCACGTTCCTGGTGGACAAGGAAGGGAAAATAGCCTACATCGAGGAAGGCAGCACCGCCGTTGATATCAGCGGCGCGGCGGACGCCTGTAGCCGCTTAGGCCACAAAAACTGATGCGTCTCCGGTCGGCCGGGTGTACGATCTACGGTACGATCACCACCGGCGCTCGTGAGAAAGCGAACTTCCTCCCCAGTTCGTCCACGACGTTCACCTGGCAGATGTACCTCCCGGGATTCAGCTTCGCCAGCGCCGTCTGGAACTGGAACGGCGCCATGTGCGGGCGGTTTTTGGGAGTCTGCGTAACCCGTATCGGCTCGGACTCCGAGATCTTCGCCTTCCCTCGATAGAAGCTCAAAGTCGCAACCACGCTCGACGTCTTCTTCGAAGCGTCCGTCGCCGGGTCATAGACTTCGAAGTATACGAACAGGTTCTGGTCCTTCCGGAACACCCGGGTGACGCTCGGGATCAGCTTCTGGCCGTCCCGCACCAGCGGGTGGATGGCGGTGAGCTTCTTCTGTGATGACGCTGAGCCGACAGCCGCGCTCAGGGGCTCCCGCTGGTTCGACCACACCACCGAGCTGATCGGCAGCCCGCGCTGCGCCAGCGTCAGGTCCGGAACCACGAAGGTCGTCTCGAACGTGCCCATCTTGCCGGTCTGGTTCTCCCGCGCCAGGAATTTGAGCTGATACTTCCCCGGAGCCAGCGTGAATCCGCTGTCGTATTGAATGCTCTTCTTGCCCAGCGCGGCGGCGTTCTCCTCCGTCAACTTGACCTTGATGCCGTCGCGTACGTTGGCCACGATGGCGCTCCTGGTGTCGCGGACCTGCCCGATGAAATCGAATTCGGTGGTCTCGTTGGGACCTTTCCTGGCCACCGTGATCTCCGAGCCCGGGATCTTTACCGAGATCGGAATGAAGTAGCGCTCGGGAGTCAGGCGGAAGTAATCCACTTCGATCGCCAGCGGCAGATCCGTGATCGGATCGCCCAGCAGCAGGGCCTCCTCGAGTTGCCGCTCCTTGTCATCGGCGTTGAACCGTTTGAAGTCCTTGGCGCTGAAATAGCCGGAGCGATAGTCCAATTTCAGGCCGGCGCTCCTGGTTCCCACCAGGCTGAGCCCGACCTTGCGGAACTTCCCGTCCAGGGCCCCGTTGCTGCTGTAGTAGCCGAGAATGTAGTAGCTGCGGATGTCCTGCTGCGCCTGCTTGATTCCAAGTGAAAGCTCGTTATCGTCGAGCAGGGCCTTGCCGCCGGTGTCGGCCGCCAGCGTGGTCAGCGTTTCCTGCTGGTTGTTGAATTTGTCGCGGCTCTTTCGGGCTGCGTCGCCGGTGAATGCGCCCGTGCCCCGCGGGGCGCCCTGAGTGGCGTCGCCGCCTGGAGGCAGGGCCACCAGCCCTCGCGCGTCGACCGGGTAGAAAGCCACATTGGCGCGCACTGCCGCATTGACCGTCGACCGGAGCTGCGATTCGTTCTCCGTGCCCGTCTTGCCGACGCCGCTCGAGAAGTACACCAGCGCTTTGCGTTCGGGCAGCGAGCCGAGCATCTTCGCCGCCGATTCCAGCGCGCTCAACTTGCGATCCGTGTTGAAGATGTTGAATTCGGTTTCGTCCGCCGTGAACGCCGCCTGTGTGTCCTCGCCCGCATCGGCGTCCGCGGTGTCGGCGTCACCGGCCAGCGTGCTGCCCTCGCCCACGCGCAGGCTCCGGATCACTTTGGCCAGCTGGTCGCGGTCGTCGGTGAAGTCCTGTTCCACTTTCAGGCTGTTCGAGAAGGTGAGAATCGAGACCACGTCCGCCGGGCTCATTTGGGTTTTCAGAAACTTCTGCGCGGCTTCCTGGGCGCGGATCTGATCCGGCTGCGGCATCGACGACATGTCGAACAACAGCGCGATCAGCCGCCTGTCGCGGTAGCGGACTTCGCCCGGCTTCGATGGCTTGATCGAAGGCGCCGGTCTGAACTCGGCGGGCTTGGCCGCTTCCCGCTTCGGAGCCTCCGCGATTCCGGGCGCGGGCTGCTGCGCGGTCGCCGGAGCCTCCTCCAGCTTCTGAAATTCGAACACGGCGATGTTCTGCGCCTTGCCGTCCTCGAGCAGCTTGAAATCTTCCTTCTTGAGCCCTTCCACCGCCGCGCCGGATTTGTCGCGGACAAAGACATTGATGATCACCAGATTGCTGGTGGTTTTGAAAGTGGTGATGGGGCCTTCGGGCTGCTGCGCCGCCGCGCTGAGCGCCAGGAAGAGACGAAGAAGAGCTCCCGCGTAAAATTTCAGCGGCCGCGCCCCGGCCTCCGCGGACAGGCGGAAGCGCCCGTCCCTCCTGACTGCGAATGCGTGGCTGAGTCTGTCAAAGAACATAGCGTTAACTCTTAAAATCGGAACCGCATGGTAGCTGAGAGTGTCCGCATTCCCTGCGTGGACTCAGGCAGGCCGAAGTTGGATGCGTTGACGATCGTGTTCAGACCGGCGATACCCGGATGGTTGGTGAAATTGGTGGCTTCGACGCGGGTCTCGAGCCGGCGCCGGTCGTCACCCAGGCGGAAGCTTCGCGAGAGCGACAGGTTCAGCGAGAAGTTGGCCGGCCCGAGGATCGTGTTCCGGCCCGCGTTGCCGTAAGTACCGGCTTTCGGAATGGAGAACGCCGCCAGGTTGAAGTATTGGCCGGAGACGGTAGGATCGAGTGGCAGTCCGGTCGAGTCCGCGCGTCCGCTGCCTACGGCGCCGGTGCCGCCGGTGTTCGATTGATTCCCCAAAACCCGCGCCGTGAACGGTGATCCCGACCGCGCGATGACGCCTCCGCTGAGCGTCCAGTCCTGCAGCAGCTTGCCCGCCCGGCTATTCGACGACAGGAACGCGCCCTTGCCCGCCGGTGACGCCAGCATGTAGTTCACCGAGAGAACGTGCGGACGGTTGAAGCTCGACACCCCGCGCTCGGCGTGAAAATCGAGATCGTTCTGCACCACCGTCGTCCCGCCGCCGCCGATGGACGAGGCGTCGTCGATCGACTTGGAATATGTATAAGTGGCATAAAGCGAAACCCCTCGCTGGAAACGCCGCATCAGTCGGAACTGGCCGGAATGATAGATGGAGTTGCCTTCCGAGCTGGCGAAAGTGAAGCCCGTCGCGTTGCCGATCTGCCGGCGGTCCTCGGCGGTGAGTGGAGAGCCCGGCGCGGCGCGGTTCGGCAAACGCTGGATGTCGAGGCGTGTGCCCTTGTTGCCCTGGTAACTTGCCTCGAGGACGATGGCATGCGGAAACTCGCGCTGCACGCTGAAATTCCAGCTCTGCACATACGGCAGCCGGTAATTGCGGTCGATGGCGTAGCTGTTGGTGATCGTTGTCGAGGGCAGGGCGGGGAAGCCGTTTTGCAGCGTCAGGGGATGCAGCGTGCTGGAGGTCAGCATGGCCGTGTTGGCAAAGGGCGGCTGCGACGCCAGGCGCGAAGCGAACTGGCCGTAGGTGGAGCCGATGAAGAACGTCCTGTATCCGCCCCGGATCATCAGCCGTCCCTTGCTGGTCGGCCGCCAGGCGAAGCCGAAGATCGGCGATACGTTGTTCTTGTCCGGGTTGACCAGCGCATCCGGGAAAGCGCCCGAGTACGGACCGCTGGCGCCGGGCGTCACCACCGCCGCGCCTTTGAAGCCGGGCGCGATGTCCAGGTTGGCGATGCGTCCGTATTTTTCCGTGTACGGCGTGAAATATTCATAGCGCAGACCGGCGATCATCGTCAGCCGCGTCGTGATGCGCCAGTCGTCCTGCGCGTAGCCGTTGAAGACCGAGCCGCGGAAGTACGTGTTGGCGCTGCCGAAGCGAACGGAGCTCGATTGCGGCAAGCCGAACAGGAAGTCGGCGAAATCGTAGCCGGTGAAGGGCAGCGGCTGCCCGTTGGCGTCGAACGCGCTGGTCGCCAGGCCGCTGAAGCTGAATGTGCCGCGGGCGTTGGCGTCGGTACGGCTGTTGAGCTGCAGCCGCCGGAACGATCCGCCGGCCGAAACATTGTGAGTCTTCTTCGTGAACTGGAGACCTTCGCTGGCGGAAAACGTCTGGTCGCGGCGCAGCAGCGGGCTGGCGTCCGTCAGCCCGCCGAAGTTGGTGAAGGTGAGATTGGGCGGGCCGAAATTGATCGGCTCGCTGGAGGTTCCCTTAATCCCGAGCTGGGCCGCGACGTCGCTCGTGTAGGCGAAAAACGGAACGGTCTCGCTCGTATTGCGGCTGATGCTCAATCGCGCCGAGCTGACCATTCGTGATGCGAACGTGTGGCTCCAGCCCAGGCTCTGGCTGAATCCGTCGCCGCTGACGCGGTCCCGGAATCCGAAAAGTTGCAGCGCCGTGGCGCTGCGATTCTGGAAATTGAAATTGCTGTCCAGCCGGTCTTTCCTCGAGAGGTTGTAATTCACGCGCAGGCCGATGTTGTCGGAGTTCGAAGGCGCCGACGTGATCAACTGGTAGTTCTGCACCGCCCCCGGCTGGTTGGGCATGGGGATGAACGGCAGCAGCCCCAGGGACGCTGAATTCAGGCGGCTCGTCGGAACCCGGTTCCCGGGCAGAGGCGCGTGATTGGCGGGATCGAAGATATTCACCGGCTGCTGCGTGAAGGATTGCGAGAAATCGCCCGCCCGCTCGAGCGGCGTCGGCGCCGTCCCCAGCCTGTCGACGCCGTTTCGCGAGCGGTTCCCAAAATAATTGAAGAAGAAAAAGATTTTGTCGTTGTGAATGATTTTGGGGATGTTGAGCGCGCCGCCGCTGGTGAAGCTGAACCGGTTGTTGGCGTAGGAGGGCTTGGGCAGGAATTGCCCGGTCAGCGAATAGGGCCGGGCATCCGCGGCGGAGTTGCGCACGGTCAGAGACAGTGAGCTGTTGATGCGATTCCGTCCGCCGGAATAGCGCCGGTTTCCGAAGCTGCTGCTCCCGCTGGAACTTCTCGATGACCGCGACCCGCGCGAACCGAAACCGCCGGAACTGCTTCCCCTTCCGCTCGAGCCGCGGCCGCTATAGCCGCCCGGTCCGCCAAAGCCCGGCCCGCCGCCGGGTCCGCCTCGACCTCCAGGACCGCCGCCCGGTCCACCGGGTCCACGGCCGCCCGGTCCACCGAAACCGCTGCCCGGTCCGCCGCCGGGCGGCCCACCGGGTCCACCGGGTCCGACGGGTCCGCCGGGACCTCCAAAGCCGCCATCGGGTCCGCCGCCAAATCCGCCTTCGAATCCACGGCCGAATTCGTCACGCCGGTAATAATCGAAGGATCCCTGCTGGCCCGGCGCGTCCAGGCCATTGCTCAAACTGCCGTTCACGAGTAAGGATTCGGTCGCGCCACCCTGCGCGGGGTCGAAACCGCCGCTGTCCGGCCGCGGACCTTCGTTGGCCGCCATGGCCTGACCTTCCGCCGTGTCGTTCAGGTTCAGATTCTGAAATACCTGGTTGCCCCCCGGTTCCGGTCCCTGGCCCGGACCGCCGCGTCCGCGGGACCCCGTCTGCCGCGGCTCCCGGCCCGCTCGCCCTGCCTGAGCGTTCGCAGGCGTGCCCGCGGCCCCTTCCTTCACTGCCGGAGCCGGCTTCGCCGAAGAGACAGGAGACGCCTCGGAAAGCGGCTTCAATTCGAGCCCGAAATCGACCCGCGCTGCCTGGTCCGCAACCGTTACCTCCCGCTCCAAAACCCGGAAGCCGAACATCTCCACCTTCATCGTCCAGGTCCCCGCCGGCAGATCGGCGAAACTGTACTGGCCGTTGTCGTCCGATGTGGTGATCCGCTTTTCGTCTCCTTTCGCAGCCGTGATGGTCGCCCCCGGAATGGTCAGTTCGCCTGAGCGAACAGTGCCGCTCTGCTGCGCGGCAAACGCTGGGCTCACCAGTAATAAAAGGAGTACGAGGTAAATAGACATCAGCGTATGTATCTAGATGATACGCTGCTGTCGAATGTTACAGGCCGCTCGCGAGGCGGCCGGCGGCGCCGGAACCGGACCGGGCAGAAGCGGCCGAACCCCGCTCGATCCAGCGTCTCCCGATGCGCCGCATCTTCCAGAGGAATAACAGATTAAAAGACAGAAAAAGATAGACGGTAAACACGGGCGCCGCCCGGGAAAAAGGGCAGCGCCGGTTATAAACCAGAAAGTAAAACAAGCCTTACTAACGTAAAACTTCGCTTACAATCCCTTCTCGGTCAGGAACGCGATCAGATCGACCACACGGCTCGAATAGCCCCACTCGTTGTCGTACCAGGCGACCACCTTCACCAGGTTTCCATCCAGCACCTTGGTCAGTCCCGAGTCGACGATCGAGCTGTTCGGGTTGCGCAGCATGTCGCTCGAGACAACCGGATCCGCCGTGTAGGCGAGGATGCCTTTGAGTTCCCCTTCCGCCGCCGCTTTCAGCGCCGCGTTCACTTCATCCGTAGTGGTCTTCTTGTCCACCACCGCCACGAAATCGACAACGGAAACATCGGGCGTCGGCACCCGCATCGCGTATCCATCGAGCTTGCCCTTCAGATTGGGCATGACCAGCCCGATCGCCTTCGCCGCCCCGGTGGAGGTGGGGATCATGTTGATCGCCGCCGCCCGCGCCCGCCGCAGATCCTTGTGCGGAAAATCGAGAATGGGCTGGTCGTTGGTGTAACTGTGGATCGTGGTCATCGATCCTTTGAGAATGCCGAATTTGTCGTCCAGCACCTTGGTGACCGGGGCCAGACAGTTGGTTGTGCAGGACGCGTTCGAAATCACGTGATGCTTGGCAGGATCATACATCTTGTCATTTACGCCCAGCACCAGCGTGACGTCCTCGTTGGTCGCCGGAGCCGAGATGATCACCTTCTTGACGGAGCCCCGCAGATGCTTGCAGGCTTTTTGCGCGTCGGTGAAATGGCCCGTGGACTCCACCACAATCTGCGCGCCGACCGAAGTCCAGTCCAATTCGCCCGGATCCCGCTGGGCAAAAACTTTGAGCTTCCGGCCACCAACCGTAATACCGTCCGGCTCGATCTTCACATCTTCCTTCAAGGGTCCGAGAACTGAATCGTACTTGAGCAAATGGGCCAGGGTCTTGGTGTCGGTCAGATCGTTGACCGCCACGAATTCGATGTCCTGCCGGTGCAGACCCGCGCGGACGACGTTGCGCCCGATGCGGCCAAAACCGTTGATGGCAACTTTAACTGGCATTGTGAAAAACTTCGTCTCCTCAAATTGAATTGGAATGGATTACTTTTCAGGATACCAGCTTCGTTGAGTCTCTGACGATCCTGTCCCACCGCCGCTCGCCGCGAAACGCGACAACAGAGGACTCGGGCTATTCGGCGTCCTCATCTCCACTTTTCAGGATCATCTTGTGCTGGAAACGGCTCCTGCTTTCAGGATCATTCTTGGATCAGACTTCGCCGGCGCCTGAAGCTCGAGGCTCGCCGGTCCGGATGAGTCCGCTGCAAAGCGTAATCGTTCAAACGGACAGGCAGCTTCCGCGCTAGATTCCGGTCAAAGTAGCGGCTGAGTATGATCCAGCCGGGGCCTTTCAAGCGATCATCCCGACCCCGGCGCGGCTTGAAATCGGGGACCCGGTCTGATATGGATTGATCGATGGCAGATCCCGCCCCTTCCGCCGAGCGGCCGCGCACCATCCTCGAATCGGCGTTGCGCCACGACCGCACCGCGGCCCTCGCGCTGCTGATCCTGCTGCCGCTGGTCTCCTGGACTTGGATCGTCATCATGGCGCGCGACATGTACGGCCCCATGACCGGCGCAAGCGCGTGGATGATGACCACGCGCTGGGATTTGCCGCATTTGACCCTGCTCTGGGCGATGTGGGCGGTCATGATGACGGGAATGATGCTCCCTTCCGCCTCCCCGATGCTGCTCCTGTACGGTTTCGTCGCCCGCCGGTCCGGGCAGCAGCCGGCGCGCCGGATATATGCCCTCGCGGCCGGCTACCTCACGGTCTGGACCGTCTTCAGCCTGGGAGTCACCGCGCTCCAGCGTTTGCTGGCCAAGGTCCTGCTGGTTTCGCCCATGATGGAAATTACCAGCCCCTACGCGAATGCGGCGCTGCTGCTCATGGCGGGCGTCTATCAGTTTATGCCGATCAAGCACGCGTGCCTGCGCGGCTGTCAGTCGCCCTTGGGGTTTCTCATGACCCGATGGCGCCACGGATGGTCCGGCGCCTTCCGTATGGGACTTGAGCACGGCGTGTATTGCGTTGGCTGCTGCTGGGCCCTGATGCTGCTCCTGTTTGCCGGCGGCGTCATGAAC
Source organism: Bryobacteraceae bacterium (assembly GCA_035495815.1). Lineage (GTDB taxonomy): Bacteria > Acidobacteriota > Terriglobia > Bryobacterales > Bryobacteraceae > DATJFH01. The sequence continues at coordinate 5,245 of DATJFH010000045.1, read as the reverse complement.
CTGGTTGTCATCGCGGCATTGACCGCGTTTGTCGTTTTTGAAAAACTGGCGCCGTTCGGCGTGCATGGAACGCGAATCAGCGGCCTGCTCCTCATCCTGGCCGGAGTGTGGATCGTCGTGCGCTGAACCGCGTTAAAATAATCTCGTTTCCTGCAGTTCGTGGCAAGGAGAGAATCTATGGCTGAAATTCCTAGATGGCATATCACTGGAGACTGGTTCGACACCTGCAAATGCAGTATCCCGTGTCCCTGCACCTTCGCCCAGCCGCCCACGACCGGAGATTGCGAAGGCATCCTGGCCTGGCACATCCGCACCGGAAATTACGGCGATGTTCGCCTCGATGGACTCAGTGTGATGGCGGTCGCCTCTTTCACCGGGAACATCTGGGAAGGGCAGAGCAAGGCGTCAATGGCGATGTTCCTCGACGAGCGGGCCGACCCGCGGCAAAGAGACGCGCTGCAGATGATCTTTGGCGGACGCGTCGGCGGCTGGCCGGCGGTCTTCGGGAATTTTATCGGAGAAGTGCGCGGGATGGAGTTCGCTCCCATCCACTTTCACGTCGAGGAGGACTTGGCCTCATGGCGCGCGGAGATTCCCGGCAAGCTCACTTCCAGTGCGGAAGCCCTCGGCGGACCCACCACTCCGGCGGGCAAGCGCGTCCAGGTGCATAACGCCGGCGGCTGCGAAACCGGTCCCGGCGGCATCGCCACCTACGGGAGAGCCACCGCCGACAGGGCTGACGCTTTCGGGTTCAAGTGGAACCGGACCGGCCGTTCCAGCAAGCATATCGGCTTCGACTGGTCCGGGCCCGACGCCTGAGCGCCGGTTGATTCCGGCTGCCCACGGGCGCCTGCTTCCGGCAGCACCGGTTCGGCCTGCTCGCCGCCCGCTACGCTACCGGTGTCCATGCCATCACACGGCTCGCTCCGGAAGAAGGCGCAGCCCTATGGAAATCATTCTGCCTTACGACCTTAGTATAGCCGTTCTATCCATGTTCCTAAGGTAAAAACCTTATTGTTAGGTAGGCCCTCAGTGCGTACAGTACTGTTCGAGGTGTTTCATGCGATTCCTCAGGCAACTCCCGTTTGTAATCCTGACCACTCCGATGATATTCGCGCAGGAAGTGATTCTTCCCGGTCAGCCGACGCGGGGGCGGAGCCCGGACATCGTGGCCAATGTCACCAACGGCTACATCGTTACCTTCGCGGCCGGGACTTCCAAGGTCACGCGCGGGATGGCTGCGTTACAGGCGGGCGCGCAAATCCGTCATAACTATGACAATGTAGACGCCATTTCGGTCACCGCGAACAGCAACGCTTTGAACTCGCTGCGAAGCAATCCGGCTGTAGTCGGGGTGCTCCCGGACGCGATTCATCGTGGCCGGGCCAAGCCTGGCGCCGGCGGCGGCGGCGGGTCGATGACGTTCGATACGCGGCAGCTCATTTCCGAGGGAGTTCAGCGGGTTGGCATGCCCAAAACCGGCTCGGACGGCGCAGGCATAGGCATAGCGCTGCTCGACAGCGGCATCGATTTCAATCATCCCGACCTCGCTCCGGCCCCCAATGCGGCCGCCACTGCCTACAATGCATTGGCACCCGGCGCGTCCTGCCAGGATGACGGCGGCCATGGCACTCATCTGGCCGGATTGATTGCCGCCCAGAATAATGACATCGGAATCGTGGGCGTGGCGCCGGCGGCGAGGCTGTATTGCGTGAAAGTGCTGGATAATACCATCAGCGGTCCGGATTCCGCCATCATGGCCGGACTGGACTGGGTGCTGAGCAACCGCAACAAAGTGTCGCCACGCATCCGGGTGGTGAACATCAGCTTCGGCCGTCCGCTGGCGGGTGGTGAAACCCTCGACAACTCGCCGCTACGCCCGCTGATTCAAGCTCTGTATAATGCCGGAGTCGTGGTCGTGGTGGCCGCCGGGAACAACCCGGACGTCACCGTCAGCCAGATTATCCCCGCAGGCTTTCCGGAAGTCCTGACAGTAGCCTCGACGATCTCGAGCAATGGCATACGGACGTGCTACCTCTTCGGAATGGATATCCCCAGTGTTCCCGCGGACAGTGCTTCGGGATTCACCACGGATGGCGCGGGGGTGACCATCTCGGCCCCCGGCGAAGAGCGCAGCGACATCGTGCTGCTGGGGTCGAACTGTGCCGGTCTGCAATACGGGACACTCTCGACCACGCTCAATACCGGCGGCGCGAGCCGGAAGTTGGTGCCCGGGCTGCAGGAAGCGCGCGGCACCAGCTTCTCGACCGCCCTGGTCAGTGGTGTTGTCGCTCGAATCATGCAGAACAACCTGACGGCAGCGACTTCGAACGGGGCTGAGGTGGAAGCCGTTCGAACCTATATCAAGAATCATGCCAGCCGGACGGGCGTTGCCCCCCTGGACAATCCCTGGGCGGGCGCCATCTACGACTACACTTTCGACGGAGTTCGCGAAGGTATTGTTCAGGCTCCCTAACTAACGATCCCGGTCGGAACTCATTGATCGCCATTCAACACAATTCATCAGAAACTACAGCAGAGGGCCGCCCCATTCCTCCTCGCCCTGTCCCTTCACAAGCCGCGATTCCCACCGCAGCCAGAAATACTTACCCTCTGTTTCCAATCACTTGATCCCGGAACTCGCTGGACGGTCCGACCCGCCATGCTACTATCGGCTAGAAACAACGGGCCTGAGAAATGGCTTCGCTCGTGCGGAAAATTTAGACAACCGCACCGATCATATCGGGCGCTTCCTGGAGCAGTTCCAGGAACACCTGGGTGGCACGGTTGAATTTTTTCTTCTTGCGGTACACGATCCCGAGCGGCCGCACCAGCCCCGGGGCGTGCAGCGGGACGGCCGCCAGCCGGCCCTGCTCGATCTCGGCCAGCATCGTCCGGGCGGGCAGGATGCTGATGCCCGAGCCCAGCGCCACCGCTTCCTTGATCATCTGGATGTTGTCGAACTGCATCGCCATCCGGATCCCCACGCCCTGCTCGCGGAAGAACCGGTCGAGCTCACGGCGGATGGAAAGGTCTTCGTCGAAGCCGATAAAGTCCTGCCCTTCCAGATCCGAGGGGAGCAGAATGGCTTTGCTCGTCAGCGGATGGGAGGCCACTACCGCCACCACCATTTCCTCTTCCCGCCAGAGTACGACGGAGAGATCCCGGGTCGCCTCCGGGTAGCTGACCAGGCCCAGATCCGCCTGGTCTTCGAGCAGCGCTTCATAGATCTTCTGAGGCCGCAGATACACCACCTGGAGCTGCGCCTCCGGAAACCGCTGCGCGAACTCCTCCCGCAGCCGCGACATCTCCGACAGCCCGATCGAGTAGATCGAGGCCACCCGCACTTCGCCCTCCACCGTGGCCTTCAGGGCGTCCAGCCCGGCGGTGAACTCTTCTTCCCGGCGCAGCACGTCGCGGCACAGGTCGAGGTACAGCTTGCCGGCTGCCGTCAAGGTCAACGGGCGGGTCCCCCGGTCGAACAGGGAAATTCCCAGCTTTCTCTCGAGCTCCTGGATATGCTGACTGGCGGCCGACTGGCTGATGCCATGATGAGCGGCCCCGCGGCTGACGCTCTTCAGTTGCGCTATGTCCCGGAAAAGCTTGCTGTTGTCGAAAAGCACCAGGCCCATCATAACATAAGAACTACTTATTTCAATAGCCATGCTGACATTTTGTTGCCTTATAGTATGGAACCTGATATAGTACAGGGACATTCCCCTAGTCGAGAGTGCAATATGAGCCAATCGAGAACACCACAAGCGACGAAAGGATTTCCACCCGCTCAGGGTTTGTACAATCCCGCGAATGAGCGCGACGCCTGCGGCATGGGCTTTGTGGTCAACGTGAAGGGCCAGAAATCGCACGACATCGTATCCAAGGGCATCCAGATCCTGATCAACCTCACCCACCGTGGAGCCTGCGGCTGCGATCCGGACACGGGCGACGGGGCGGGACTGACCATCCAGATTCCGCACAAGTTCTTCGTGCGGGAGTGCGCCCGCATCGGCTTCACGCTGCCGCCCGCCGGGGAGTACGGCGTCGCCATGACGGTCCTGCCGGTGGAGAAGCGGCAGCGGCTGCTGTGCGAGGGGATTCTCGAACGGATCTCGCGGGAGGAAGGCTTGACGGTGCTGGGCTGGCGCGACACTCCCATCGACGGCTCGGCCATCGGGCGGGTCGCGCGCGCGTCTCAGCCCTATATCGAGCAGCTGTTCGTGCGCGGCTCTACGGGCATGAGCGAAGACGCGCTCGAGCGCAAGCTGTACGTCATCCGCAAGCGGGCGGAAGCGGAAGTGGCCGCCTCGGAAATGGACGACAAGGGCGATTTCTACCTGCCTTCCTTTTCCGCCCGCACCATCGTTTATAAAGGACTGCTGCTGGCGCCGCAGATCGCCAACTTCTACGAGGAGCTGTCGGACCCGGACGTCGCCAGCGCGCTGTGCCTTGTCCACCAGCGCTTCTCGACCAATACATTCCCCACCTGGCAACTGGCGCATCCGTTCCGCTACATCGCCCATAACGGGGAAATCAACACCCTCATGGGCAACGTCAACTGGATGCACGCCAGGGAAGCGATTCTGGCTTCTCCTTTGTTTGGGGACGACATCAAGAAGCTGTTTCCGATCATCGCGCCCGGCGGCAGCGACTCGGCCTGCTTCGATAACGCCGTGGAGCTGCTGTTCCAGGCCGGCCGTCCCATGGCGCATGCCATGGCGATGCTGATTCCGGAAGCCTGGTCGTCGAACGAGCACATGCACCCCGACAAGCGGGCGTTCTACGAGTATCACGCCTCGCTGATGGAGCCCTGGGACGGCCCGGCGGCCATCGCCTTCACCGACGGCCGCGTCGTCGGCGCCACGCTCGACCGCAACGGGCTGCGGCCCGCGCGCTACCTGGTGACCCACGACGGCCTGGTCATCATGGCTTCGGAAACGGGCGTCCTTCCGGTCAAGCCGGAAGACGTCAAGATGAAGGGCCGCCTGCAGCCGGGCAAGATGTTCCTGGTGGATACGGAGCAGGGGCGCATCGTCTCCGACAAGGAGACCAAGGAGAAGCTCTACAGCCGCCGTCCGTACGCGAAATGGCTGAGCGAGAACCAGGTTTCCGTCCACAGCCTGCCGGCGCCGCCGCGCGTGCACGAAACCGATCACGAAACCATCCTCATGCGGCAGCGCGCTTTCGGTTACACCGACGAGGATCTGCGCTTCATCATCCAGCCCATGGCGGTCGACGGGCAGGAGCC
>DATJFH010000044.1:0-5786 GCA_035495815.1 Bryobacteraceae bacterium | reverse complement strand
GCTCTCCCGGTTTCGCGTCCGGACCAGATGGCGCCTCTTCTGGACGACGCCCACTTCGATCCCAGGCGGCAGACCTTCCTTCGCGGCGACGCTCCTCCGCTCGAAAGCTGCCAGGATGCCACGGCGCCGGCCGTGCTTCAGCGCCAGCCGGACCGGGTGCTGCTCGAGGCCGACCTGAAATGCCGCGGGATGGTCATCGAGGCCGGCTCCTACTTCCCCGGTTGGGTCGCGACGGTCGACGGCCGCCCGGCTGCCGTTTACGAGGCGTATGGATTCCTGCGCGGCGTCGTCGCCGACGCAGGTCCTCACCGCATCGAACTGCGGTATCGTCCGAAGTCGGTGTACTGGGGAGCCGCTCTGACTCTACTCGGATTCCTCGGCGCCACTGCGCTCACCTGGTATGCACGCGGCTGAAGACCAGATCAGCCGCGGCGTCGCGAGATTCAAGTGGCCTGCCCTTCTGCTGGCAATCTATATCTGCTGCTTCTGGAAGCTGGCGCTCTCCGATCAATACACCTGGCTCGACGCTCCGGACTACGCTTACCAGGTTCTGCCGTGGTATCAGTTCCAGGCCGGAGAGTGGCATCGGGGGCATTTCCCGCTGTGGGACCCGTACCTGTGGGGCGGCCAGCCGCTCGTCGGGCAGGCACAGCCCGGCGCCGTCTATCCTCTCAACTGGCTGCTGTTTCTGGCGCCGCTGCGGAACGGATGGATCCGGCAGTCCTACCTGCACTGGTATTTCGTCCTGATCCATTTTCAAGGCGCGCTGTTCTGTTACTGGCTGTGCCGGGATCTGCGGAGAAGTCCTCCCGCAGCGCTGCTCGCCGCCGTGGCGTTCGGGTTGGGCGGTTTCGTGGGAACAAACAATTGGCCGGCGATGTTGAATGGGGCGGTTTGGGCTCCGGTGATCCTGCTCTTCTTCCTTCGGGCAATGCGCGGGGAGCGGCCGGTTTCGAGCGCCGCCTTATCCGGGGCGGCGCTGGGTATCGCTTTCCTCAGCGGACATCACCAGATTCCGATCTATATCGCCCTGGCAATGGCGGGGGCTTGGATCTACTACCTGCTGCAGGACCGGAAAAGGCTGCGGCTGCTTTTGATCTTCGGGCTGTTCCTGGCGCTGACCAGCGCGGTCCAGACCTTGCCGGCTTATGAGTATGGACGGCTGTCCCTGCGCTGGGTGGGGGCGGAGAATGCGGTGGGCTGGCGGGACCGAGTACCGTATTCCGTCCACCAGCAGTTCGGCTTCTATCCGGAATCGATTCTGGGAACCTTCATCCCCGGGTTGTTCCGCAATTCGGATCCGTTCGTGGGATTGGTGGCGCTGACCATGGGGCTGTTCGGAATCGCGGGAGCCTGGAGGGACCGCACTGCCCGGCTATTCGGTGCGATCGCGCTGGGCGGGCTGCTGTTCTCGCTCGGCCACAATTCCGTTTTCCACGGGGTGCTCTATGCCGTGGTCCCGATGGTGGAAAAGGCCCGCAGCCCCTCCATGGCAAGCTTCATTTTTCACTTCGGTTTATGCGTCCTAATCGCCTATGGAATCGACGGTTCTGAAGTTATCAAGACTGCCTTCTCGAAGTGGACGGCGCGTGGGTTGGCAGCGCTGTCCGCGGTAGTGGCGACGGTCTTCTGGGGGTTCCTGGCGACCAAGACCGCCATCGATGACCGCATCGGAATGGTCGCGTTGTGCGGGCTACTTCTGGCTGCGATTCTGATCGCCTGGCGCAAGGACAGCCTCTCACCGGGGGCAGCGAGGGCGCTGCTCGGCGTGGTCATGCTGCTCGAGTTGGGGAACGTCACCACCTACAGCTACCCGCGCTCGGGCAATCCGAACTCCCCCTTGAAGAAACTCACAGAACACTATGATATAGCAGGATTTCTCCAGGACCAATCCGCCTCGGGGCCGGTTCGGGTGGAGATCGAATCGAACGATCTTCCTTACAATTTCGGGGACTGGTACGGCATCGAGCATTTCGGCGGTTACCTGGCGTCCCTCACCGAAAACGTAAACGGGGTACAGGGGACGGCCAAGGCGCGCAGGATGTTCGCGGTCAACTACCTGATCGCAAGCAAGCCGTACGCGCCGGATCAGGTGGAAGTCTTCAGCGGAAGGAGCGGTCTGAAGGTGTACCGGAATCCCGGGGCATACCCGCGGACCTGGATCGTGCACGAGGCGGTCTCCATCACGGGTAACGACCAAGTCGGGCGGCTGCTCGACTCCGCTGCCTTCGATCCGAGGCGGCAGACGTTTCTGAAAGGACAGGCTCCGAACCTGGAGAAATGCGCGCAACCGGAAACAGCCACCCTGCGTACGCATCTCTCGAACCGCATCGTGATCGAAGCCAATTTGAGCTGCCGGGGGATGGTGATCGACTCGGATACTTTTTTCCCCGGCTGGGAGGCCAGCGTGGATGGGAAGCCGGCCGCAGTTTACGAGGCGTACGGCTTCCTGCGTGGAGTGGTGGCGGAAGCGGGCCGGCATCGCATCGAATTACGCTACCGGCCCAAATCGGTTTATCAGGGGGCGGTTCTGACGGCGCTCGGTCTGCTGGGGACCTGCCTGCTGGCTGCGCTAAAATGGTGACAGGTTTTATGCGCTTCAGGGTGATGCTCCTGCTTTTGACCGCCTGCCTGGCGGCTCCGGCGCAGATGACGATGCCGGTGGATAAGCTGGTCGCCTTTCTCCGCTCTTCGATCAAGCTCAAACAGGATGACCGGCAGGTCGCCGATTACGTAAGGAAGATCAAGCTGACGAACCGGCTGGACGCACGGACAGTGGAGGAGTTGCAGGGCGAGGGTCTGGGTCCGAAGACGGTGCAGGCGCTCGGCGATTTGCGCCAGGCATCGGCCGGTTTGCCTGCCGCTCCGCCGCCCGCCGCGCCACCGCCGCCGAAGCCCGCCATGCCGCCTCCCAGCGCGGCGGAACAGAAGCACGTGCTGAGCGAGGCTACCGAGTACGCGGTGAATTACGTCAAGCGGCTGCCGGACTTCATCTGCTCCCAGGTGACCCGGCGGTACGTGGATCCGAGCGGCCGCGAGTCCTGGCTGAAGCAGGACGAGATCCTCGAGCGCTTGAGCTATTTCGAGCAGCATGAAGAATATAAAGTGGTAACCGTCAACAATCGGTTGACCGATATTCCGCATGAAAAGCTGGGCGGGGCGGCCACATCGAGCGGCGAGTTCGGCTCCATTCTGAAAGAGATCTTCGATCCGCGCACCGAGACCACATTCGGCTGGGAGCGCTGGACGACGCTGCGCAAGCGGCTTACCTATGTCTTCAACTACCACGTGCCGCAGGCGCACTCCACTTACCGGATTACGCACTACGTCAACCCGGCGTCCGAGGAGGGGGCACAGAGCATGATCCCCGGATATCGGGGGCTGGTTTACGTGGACAAGGAGAGCCTGAAGGTAATGAAGATCACGCTCGAGGCGGAGAATCTGCCGCCCGGCTTTCCGATTCGCAGCGTGAGCCTGTCACTCGATTACGGGCCGGCGCGCATCGGGGATACCGATTACGTGCTGCCGCTGCAGGCGGAGCTGCGGTCGAGCGGGGACAATCGATTCCAGGTGAAGAACGATATCGAATTCCGGATGTACCGCAAGTTCGGCGCGGATACGAGCATCAAGTTCGATACTCCCGAGCCGCTTCCCGAAGGCGAGTTGAAGGAACAGCCGGTGAAGTAGGGGCGGCTGCTTTCAAAAGCTACTTATACTGGACGTTCCGCGTGGTTGTGGAATTGAAGACCAGGTTCGCGGCGGTGAAGCCGGCCAGCTCGAAGGTCTTCTGAACACCGTTTATCAGCGACATGCTGCCGTTGGAAACACCGTTCACGCTGGAGCTCGCCGGCAGCAGGGAGAGCACTTCGGAAGGGATGGTGAAATGTCCCGCGGCGGCCACCTCCGTGCAGGCGAAGCTCACGCCGCTCTCGAACTGAAAGGTCGTGGGGTTGCTGACGATCACGGCGCCGCCGATGAGGACTTTGGATTCCGGGTCGCCGCCGGTCCAGGTGACATCGACGGGAGCGGACCGGTCGATGGACAGGTTGGCGTCGGCATTGGTCCACACGAAGGTCTCCGGAAGGGTGATGGACTCGGAAAAAGCCGGCACGTCGGCGCCGCCGCCGCCGTTATCGATGGTGTAGGTTCCGGGGTCGAGGTACAGGGGTGGTGGAGCGGCTCCGAAACCGAAGGAAGGTCCGCCGCCCAGGTCGGCCGAGTAAATCGACCGCATTTGGGGCGCCTGCTTGCTGCCTTTGGGACCCGTGATGTTCATGACAGGGCCGGCGTCGAGGAAATTGCTGGTGATGCTGGGAGGGGTTCCGGCCGGACCCAATTTGAGCACGATGCAGGGGCCGATGGTTGTCGATTCGGGCGGATTCTGGGGGGTGACCGTGACCACAGACTTGACGAACGAACCCGAAAAGGCGTCGGTGGTGGTATCGATCGTCAGGGGACCCGCGGTAACCTTCAGATTTAACCGACCCAAGCCGACGTTGGCAATCACCGAGGTAACCGTTTCCTGCGCGAACAAAGCGCCGCAGGCAGCAACGGACAAGCAAACCAGCCGAACATGACCCATACCGTTTCCTCCACTTAACCTAACGTGATCTTATGTGCGAATCCGTTGCAAGATTGTGTGAACTTCGCATCAAGCCGAAGCTCAGAGTTTGGCGATCTTGAGAAATAACAAAAGGATGGCCAGCATCACCACGAACGTCAACAGGCCGGTGAGCGCCAGCTTTCGAGTTCCCCAAACCTCGGGCTGGACGGCGGGCGGAACATCAGTATCCGGGACGGCTTCCGGCGCCGGCTCCTTTTCCTCGACTTGTGGAATGGCAGACAGGCTTTCGAGGGCGTCGCGGAACTGCCTGGCGGTTTGATACCGTTCCGACGGATCCTTGGACAGGGCGGTCAGGATGATGCGGGCAACGGCCGGATCCGCTCCGGGCGGAGGCTCGGGGCACTCGTTCACGTGGGCCATCATCAGGTCGAACTGGTTGCTCTTGGCAAACGGCACGCGGCCGGACACCATCTCGTACAACACGGCGCCGGCGGAATAGATATCGGTCCGGGCATCGGGCTTGAGGGAGCCATGAACCTGCTCGGGCGACATGTACTCGAGCCACCCCATCACCGTGCCGACCTGGGTGAGCTCGGGATCGGAGGTCGATTTCGCCATTCCGAACCCGGTCAATTTCACGGTGCCGTCCCAGCCGAGCAAGATGTTGGCCGGCGAGACTTCACGATGGATGACGCCGAGCTCATGCGCGTAATGCAGCGCCGAGAGCACTTGTGACATACAGACGATCGTCTCATGGAGCGGCATGCGGCCCTTCGACAGCCGCTGCTCGAGGGTGACGCCCTCGAAAAACTCCGAGGTCATGACCAGCTCGGTGTCGATCTCGGTGGCGTTGTAGAACGAGACGATGTTGGGGTGCGAGAGGCGGGCGTGAACCTTGATCTCACGCAGGAAGCGGTCCACTTCTTCGCGGCCGAGACGAGGCTCCTTGGGGAGCACGCGCAGGACTTCCATCCGTTCGGCGAGCACGTTTCGAACTTTATATCCGCGACCGATGCGGGCGTGATCCTGCACATCCACAAACTCGTAGCCGCCCGCTATCTGTCCTACTTCAAAGCTCATAGCCCAGATTATCCATCGGTTGAATTTCGGCGGATCTTTAGGTACCGGCGCGTCAACGGAGATGCCCGCCCGGGGTGACTGATCCTCCGGGCTTCGGCCCGGGCGTTGCCGGCCGGCCGCCCGGATGTAGAGCGTGTTGAAT
>DATJFH010000043.1:0-51824 GCA_035495815.1 Bryobacteraceae bacterium | reverse complement strand
CCAGGGAGCCATCACTGCCGATGGAGGCGTTCCCCCTTACCTTTGGGCTCTAGCCGGCGGATCCCTGCCAAACGGTCTGGGCCTCGACCCGGTAACCGGTGTGATCAGCGGCAGTTCGAGTGGAGCGGGGCCATTCTCCTTTACCGTGCAGGTGAGCGATTTGGCTGGAGCGATTTTCTCGAGACAATTCTCTTTGACCGTGGCCGCGCCGGCCATGCCGACCCTCAGTCTGGGGTCCGTGCCGGAAGCAACCTCGGCCGCGCAACAGGTGATGGTGGATCTGAACCTGGAAGCCGGGTATCCGATCCCCATCGCGGGACAGGTCAGGATCAACTTCGTACCGGACCCGGCGATCGGGCTGGACGACCCGGCTGTCCAATTCGCCAGCGGAGGCAGATCCGTCAGCTTCACGATCCCGGCAAACTCGACGCGCCCGATGTCCCCGATCGCCTTCCAGACAGGCTCGGTAGCGGGCACGATCGAGTTGCAGATCGTGCCGAACGGCGCTCCGGGACTGAGCCGATCCGTCAAAGTGGTCCGTTCGGCGCCAATCATCCGGAATTTGAGCGTGGTTCGAAACGCGAATGGATTCGATCTTAGACTGTCCGGGTTGTCGCCGTCGCGGGAGTTGACCCGAGCGACGGTCCGGTGGACCGGGACCGGGCTGGATACCACGGAGGTGAACGTCCCGCTCGACAGCGTAGCGAATGCCTGGTATCGGAGTACCGCTTCGGCGCAGTTTGGGAGCCAGTTCTCACTCACCCTCCCTTTTACGGTGCAGGGGGACGTGAACGCGATCCAGTCGGCTACGCTTACTGTCAGTAACGCGGAGGGCGCGTCGTCGGCATTGACTGTGGATTTTACGGGCAGGTAGCCGGCGCCCGCGGATCACCCAAAGTGACCATCCGATCCGCGGCTACCGCGTCATGCCCAGGATGGCGTTCACGATCATGGCGCCGATGCCGATCGGGATCATGTACTTCCAGCCGATGTTCATCAGCTGGTCGTACCGGAAGCGGGGAAAGGTGCCGCGGAACCAGATCATGATGTAGACGATCACCGCGACCTTGAACATGAACCAGAACAGTCCGATGATGGCGGTGTTCACGGGTGGAACCAGGAAGGGGAGCCCTATCGCCATGCAGAGGAGAGCGGCGCCGACCAGAGTCTTTTGCTGGACCGGATCTTTGAGCTTCTTCAGGAGGACGAAGCAGCTTGCGCCGGAGCCGATGAACAGGATCGCGGGGAACACGACGTTCATGGGAATCTCGAGCCAGGCCACGTTTGGAAAGGGCCGCAGCCAGCCGCCCCAGAACAGAGTTACGGCGACCGACGAAACCACAAAGATGTTGGCGTACTCGGCCAGGAAGTAAAGCGCCCAGCGGAAGCCGCTGTACTCGGTGTGGAATCCGGCGACCAGCTCGGATTCGGCTTCCGGGAGATCGAAGGGAGCGCGGTTGGTCTCGGCCGTGGCCGCGATGATGTAGACGACGAACGGCACAATCATGAAGCCGTAGTTTTCGAACAGGAACCAGATGTGGCGTTCCTGCTGGGCCTTGATAATACCTTGCATCGAGAGTGTGCCGGCGACCATCAGCCCGGAGAGCAAGGCAAAGGAGAGCGCCACTTCGTAGCTGACCAGCTGCGCTGCGCTGCGCAGCGCGCCCAGCAGCGGGTAGTGGCTGTTCGACGACCAGCCTCCCAGAATGATACCCAGGATTCCCACCGAAGACATGGCCAGGATCACCAGGATGCCGACGTTCACGTCGGCGACGAACAGCCAGTTGCTTAGCGGCAGCACGGCGAAAGAGGAGAGCGCCGTAAAGGTGGAGATCACGGGCGCGAACCAGAACAGCGCCTTGTCGGCGTCGGTCGGAATGATGTCTTCCTTGAGCAGCAGCTTCAAGGCGTCGGCCAGCGGCTGCAGCAGACCGTGCGGGCCTACGCGCATGGGTCCGAGGCGCACCTGGAAATCGGCCAGGACTTTGCGCTCCACCAGCACGATGTAACCCGCCATGAGCGGGAAGATCGCGATCACCGCGATGGTGACCGCCAGCGGGATGAAGAGCGGATGATTGAAGAGGGTCTGCATGCTATCTCAGTAGCGCTTTCTGCGCCAGTTGCAGGAACGGTTCGGGGTAGATCCCGATGGCGAGCGTCATGATTCCGCTGGCTGCCAGGGCAAAGCCCAGGCCGGCGCTGCTGGCAACCGGCTCTTTCTGGGTCAGGTCGCCGACGAACATGCTGCGCACCAGGCGGAAGTAGTAGTAGATGGCCACCGCTACGTAGAGCGTCGCCACTACGGCCAGCATGTAATGCCTGGTTTCGATCAGCGACAGGAAAATGTAGTACTTGCCGAGGAAGCCCGCGGTAGGCGGGATACCGGCGAGCGAAAGCAGGAAGACCAGCATCAGGATCGCGTATCCCGGACTGCGCTGCATCAGCCCGGCCAGATCGTCCACGTCCTCACCGATGATGCCCTGCCGCCGCAGGGCGATCACCACCAGAAACGCGCCCAGATTCATGAAGGTGTACACCAGCACGTAGACGGAGATGCCCTTGATGCCGGTATCGTTCCCGGCGATGAGGCCGAGCAGCATGTATCCGGCATGGGAGATGGAACTGTAGGCGAGCATCCGCTTGATATTGCTCTGAGTGATAGCCGCCAGATTTCCGACCGTCATGGTGGCGATGGCGATCACGATGAACAGCGGCTCCCAGGCCGGCCGCACCGACGCCATCGGTCCGAGGAAGATCCGCAACAGGAAAGCGAAGGAAGCGGCTTTGGAAGCCACCGAAAGGTAGGCGGTGATAGGGGTCGGGGCGCCTTCATAAGCGTCCGGCGCCCACATATGGAACGGGACAGCCGAGATTTTGAACAGCAGCCCGATGGAAGTGGTCGCCATCATGAGGAAGACAACGGGATCGAAGGGATCGCGGGTAGAGAGGGTAGCGGTAACGTCGCGCAGTTTGGTGGAGCCGGAGAGGCCGTACATGAGCGAGAAACCGTAGACCAGGAATCCGCTGGAAAATGCGCCCAGGATCAGGTACTTGATGGCGGCCTCATTCGAGCGGCGCTCGCCGCGGAGGAAGCCGACCATGATGTAGAAGCACAGAGCCATCAACTCCAGGCCGATGAACAGCGTGATCAGGTCCGTGCCCGTGGCGAGGAAGAACATGCCGCATTGCGCGAACAGGATCAGGGCGTAGTATTCGCCGTGATTCTCGCCTTCGATGTCCATGTACTTGTAGGACACGATGCCGACGATGAGGGCAGCCAGCAGGAAGATCCAGTTGAAAAAGAGCGCGAAACCGTCGACGGTCAGGGAGCCCTGGAAAGCAGTCATGTCGAGCGCGCCGCTCGACGCCAGAAACGATTGCTGCTTCCAGAACAAAATGGCGGTGAAGATCTCGGCAGGAACGATGAAGATCAGAGGCAGGAACTTGCGCTGCTTGGGGTCGGGGATCACCCAGGTGTCGATCAGCAGGGCGGCGCAGCCGAACAAAGCCAGCATGATCGCCGGCCGCAGAATGAAGTAGTCACCTTCGGAGAAGAATTGGTTCATTGGGCGCCTGCTCTCGGAGTTTCGGTCATCAGGGAAGCGGCGGCGGCGCGTTGGGCGGCGCCGGCGTAGTAGCCGGGTCTCACCCTTTCCACGATCTGCGCCACCGGTTTTTCCAGTACATCAAAATAAGGTTTGGGATAGATGCCGATCCAGATCGCCCAGGCGATGAACGGGGCGAAAACCGCCATTTCCCGGAAGGAGAGATCCGGAAGATGCAGGTTCCGGCCGTTGGTGATCTGGCCGAGCATGGTCCGCTGGTAGAGCCACAGCAGGTAGGCGGCTCCCAGGATTACGCCGCTTACCGCGAAGGCCGCCCATGTGCGGCTCGCCTCGAACGCTCCCTGCAGGATGGTAAACTCGCCGACGAATCCGTTCAGCAGCGGCAGCCCCGCCGAGCTCAGCATGGCGAACGCGAACACGATGGCGTACTTCGGCATGACGTGGGCCAGCCCGCCGTATTCGGAGATCTCACGAGTGTGCCGCCGCTCGTACACGATGCCGATCACGAGGAAGAGCATACCGGTCGAGATACCGTGGTTGATCTGCTGGATGACGCTGCCGGCGATACCATTGGGATTCATGGCAAAGATACCCAGAGTGCAGAAGCCCAGGTGGCTCACCGAGGAGTAGGCGATCAGCTTCTTCCAATCATGCTGCATCAAGCTGACCAGGGCGCCGTAGATGATCCCCACGATCGACAGCACCGCCAGGATCTGGACAATCTTGGCGTCGGCGGACGCCTGGGGCAGCAGCGGCAGTGAGAAGCGCAGGAACCCGTACGTCCCCATCTTCAGCAGCACGCTGGCCAGGATCACCGAGCCGGCAGTGGGCGCTTCCACGTGAGCGTCGGGCAGCCAGGTGTGGAAGGGGAACATCGGGACTTTGATGGCGAATCCGACGAAAAACGACCAGAACACAAGCTGCTGCAGGCCCAGCGGCAGGTTGAGCTTCATCAGCTCGGCGATTTCGAAGGTATAGCTTCCGAACTGCTCGTGGTACTGAAAGTAAAGCGTCAGGATGCCGAGCAGCATGAGCACGGATCCGGACAGCGTGTAGAGGAAGAACTTGATGGCGGCGTAAAGCTTCCGCGGCCCGCCCCAGACCCCGATGATGAAGTACATGGGGACCAGCACCAGCTCCCAGAATACGTAGAACAGGAAGAAGTCGAGCGAGAGGAACACGCCCAGCATGCCTGTTTCTAGCAGCATGAACATGGCGTAGTATTCCTTGAGCTTGTCCTCGATGGCATTCCAGGAGGAGAGGACGGCCAGGAAGCTGACGAGCGTGGTCAACATGACCAGCAGGAGACTGATACCGTCGATGCCGATGAGATACTTGACACCCAGGCTGGGGATCCAGTCGGCGCGCTCGACCATCTGATAACCGTCGGCGGTTTTGTCGAAGCGGCCGAGGAGGGGCAGCGAAATCAGGAAACAGACGAACGCTGCGATGTTGGCCCACAGCTTGATCAGGTTCTTGCTGGAAGAGGGTATCAGGAGCAGGACCAGCATTCCGGCCAGCGGCGCGAACAGGATGATGCTCAACAGGTGCTGATCCATTTATCTCCCCACCATGTAATAACCGAAGAAGACGATCGCTCCCACCACGATGAACAGCGCGTAGGATTGAACCTGCCCGGTCTGCAGAATGCGCACCGGATAAGACAGGACCTTGACCGCAAAGGAGCTGAGGCGTACGGCGCCGTCGATAATCCAGGTGTCCCACCACATGGAGACGGTCGCGGCGAAGCGCGTGATCCAGCCGGCGCCGTTGACCGCGCCGTCTACCGCATTGCGGTCGAAGGCGCCGAGCAGCCGGCCGCCGCCCTTGGATAGTCCGTTGACAAAGAGGAAGTCGTAAATTTCGTCGAGATACCACTTGTTAAGCAGGACTTTGTGCCCCAAAGGAAACTTCGCGCCCAGAGATTCCGGGATTTCCGGCTTGATGTGGTAGAAGACGCGGGCGACGTAGATGCCGAGGAAGGCGATGGCTACGGAAACACCCATGAGAAACCACTCGAGGCCCACGTCGTGGTGAGCGTGCTCGGCGCCTTCTGCCGCGGCGTGCGCGGCTTCACTCATGAAGACCGGGGCGAGCCAGGCTTCGAAAAGACGCATCTTTTCTGGAAAGATGGTCCAGATCTTGGGCACGCCCAGCCAGCCCGCGAGGATGCTGCCGAGCGCCAGGACCTGCAACGGAATCGTCATGGAAGCGGGCGATTCATGAATCCTGGCCGCCACATCGGGCGCCACGCGGCTGCGGCCGTAGAAGGTCATGTACATCAGCCGCCACATGTAGAAAGCCGTCATGCCGGCGGTCAGCAGACCCATGCCGTAGAGGACCTTGGACCCGATCGGGGAGCTGTAGGTCTGCCACAGGATCTCGTCCTTGGAGAAGAAGCCTGCGAGTCCCGGAATGCCGGCGATCGCCACCGACCCGATGAACATGGTCCAGTGCGTAATCGGGATCTTGTCCTTGAGGGCGCCCATGCGTCTCATATCCTGCTCGCCGGACATGGCGTGAATGACCGAACCCGAGCCCAGGAAGAGGAGCGCCTTGAAGAAGGCGTGAGTGAACAGGTGGAAGACCGCGACCCAGTACGCCCCGACGCCCAGCGCCAGCACCATGTAACCCAGCTGGCTGACCGTGGAGTACGCCAGCACGCGCTTGATATCGTTTTGCACCAGCCCGATCGAGGCGGCCAGGATGGCCGTGAACGCGCCGACAACGGCCACGATTCCGAGAGTCTGGGGGGCCAGGGTGAACAGCACGTTCGAGCGCGCCACCATGTAGACGCCGGCGGTGACCATGGTGGCCGCATGGATCAGCGCGGAAACCGGGGTGGGACCTTCCATGGCGTCCGGCAGCCACACGTATAGAGGGAACTGCGCCGACTTGCCGGTCGCGCCGACAAATAACAGCAGAGCGGCCGTGCTCAGGACGCCGAACTCCACCGTCTCGGCGGGCATTCCCGCCAGCGCCTTATTCACGTCCACGAACCGGACCGTGCCGACCAGGCTTAACAGCAGCAAGGTCCCGAGTACGAATCCGGCGTCGCCGACCCGGTTGACGATGAACGCCTTCTAGCCGGCGTCGCCGGCCGATTTCTTGTGGAAGTAAAACCCGATCAGCAGGTAGCTGCAGAGCCCGACTCCCTCCCAGCCGACGAACAGCAGCACGTAGTTGTTCGCCAGCACCAGGATCAGCATGAAGAAGACGAACAGGTTCAGGTAGCCGAAAAAGCGGTAGAACCCGTTGTCGTGGGCCATGTAGCCGGTGGAATAGACGTGAATCAGGAAGCCGATCCCGGTAATCACCAGGATCATGACCGAGCTGAGCGGGTCGAGCAGGAAGCCCCAGTCGGCGCTGAAGGTGGCGAGACGCCCGTCGGCCATGTGGAAGGGGAGTCCGGCCAGCCAGTTGAACTGGATCACCTGGTGGATCTTCTCCTCCTGGCCCGCCAGCTGGATCACGGCGCCCAGGGAGAAAATGAACGACAGCAGCACCATGCCCGGGCAGATCAGGCTGACCAGCTTTTTCAGCGGAGAGGCGTGATGCTGGCCGTGGCCGTGTCCATGATCGTGAGAGTGATCGTGACCATGATCATGGCCGTGGTCGTGCGAATGGGAATGGCCGTGGTGATCGTGCTCGTCGTGGACGTGCTCGACGCCCGGAGCCACGGCCACATCGGAGGCGGGCTGCGGGTCGAATTTCTTGCCGAACAGCAGCATCAGGGCCGCGCCGAACAGCGGGAACAGAGGAATCAGCCAGATTTGGTCGAGAAAGTTCATGTCACCACTTCAGCAGGTCGATCTGGTCCGCCTGGACCGTCTCTTTATTGCGGAACAGCGCGATCAGAATGCCCAGCCCGACGGCCGCTTCGGCCACCGCATCCGTGATTACGAAGATGGTGAAGATCTGGCCGTTCACGTTCTGCAGGTGCTGGGAAAAGGCGATCAGATTGATGTTAACGGCGTTGAGGATGAGCTCGATCGACATCAGAATGATGACGATGTTGCGGCGGGTCAGCACCCCGATAGTCCCGATCAACAGGAGCGCTGCGCTCAATACCAGGTAATGGACTGTCGTAATCGGCTGCACGATTTCAGATCCTCTTCTTCGCCATAACCACCGAGCCCACCACGGCGACCAGCAGCAGCAGGGAGGCGATCTCGAACGGCAGCAGGTATTCGGAGAACAGGGCGTCGGCGATCATCTCGGTATTCCCCTTCGCTGCATTGGCCAGATCCGCCGGTTTGCCGAACTGGAAAGCTCCGGCGCCTTTGCGCAGGAAATAGAAGACCTGCGCCGCCACCACGGCCACGCAGGCCAGCGCGATCCACCACTGCCCGTTGAACTGGCGCTCCTTAGCCTGCTCGTCCAGGTTGACCAGCATGATCACGAACAGGAACAGCACCATGATGCCGCCGATATAGAGGATGATCTGGACGGCGAACAGGAACTCGGCTTTCTGGAGCAGGTAGAGGCCGGCGACTCCGACCAGGGAGACGATGAGGCAGATGGCGCTGTGGATGGCGCTGCGGCGCGTGATGGTCAGGATCGCGCCGCCGAGCACCAGCAGCGCAAAAAAGTAGAAGAAAATCGCGTCCATGTTCTAGCTCAGGTACCGGGTCGGCCGGGGGCCCTCTTCGAGCATCTGCCGGTCCCAGATGGCGCCTTCTCGGGTATAGCTGGCAAGCTCGAAATCCTGGGTCAATTCGAGCGCGTCGACTGGGCAGGCGTCTTCGCACAGTCCGCAGAACATGCAGCGCGACGTATCGTAAGTAAACGTCGTCAGTTCCTTCCTGCGCGTAGCCTCGTTACGCTCGCTGGTGACGACGATGAGATTCTCCGGGCAGGCGACCGCGCAAAGATTGCAGGCTATGCAGAGCGTCTCGCCATTGTCGGGGTTGATGTTCAGACGGGGCGCGCCGCGGTAGCGCTCGGCCACTTTCGGGCGCTCAGCGGGGTACTGTTCGGTATAAATGTATTTCGGATTCTGATTGCGGAACGTGACCCACAGCCCCTGCAGCAAATCGACCAAGAAGACGGTTTTGAAAAACTTGCCCATAATCTACCTGTCCACCTCTCCGAGCACGATGTCAAGCGTTCCGATAATGGCCACCACGTCCGCCACCAGGCCGCCCCGCACCATGCGGTCGAGCGCCTGCAGGTTGATGAACGACGGCGGCCGCACCCGGATACGATAGGGCTGCAGAGAATTGTCGCTCACCACGTAGTAGCCGAGTTCGCCCTTGGGAGCCTCGATGGATACATAAGCTTCCCCCGTCGGAGGCTTGATCACCTTCCCCACCTTGCCCATGATGGGACCGGGCTGCAGCTTGTCCACAGCCTGTCGGATGATGCGGACTGACTGCCGCATCTCCTCCATCCGGACCGTGTATCTGTCGAAGGTGTCGCCGTTCTGCGCGGTAGGGATCTCGAAATCGTACTGCTCGTAGCCGGAGTAAGGCTGGGCTTTGCGCAGGTCCCATTTCACGCCCGCGGCGCGCAGCACGGGGCCCGTCACGCCGTAGTCCTTGCACTCCTCGGCGCTGAGAATGCCGATACCCTTGAGGCGGCTGACCCAGATGCGATTGTTGGTGAGCAGTTCCTCGTACTCATCCACTTTGGGCAGGAACATGTCGCAGAAGGCGCGGCATTGCTCTTCGAACCCGTCGTAGAGCTCGTAGACGAGCCCGCCGATGCGGAAGGCATGAGTGGTGAGACGGGCGCCGCAGTAGTTCTCGAAGATTTTGAGAACCTCTTCGCGCTCGCGGAAACAATAGAAGACCGGCGTGATGGCTCCGATGTCCAGGGCATGGGTCCCGAGCCAGAGGAGGTGGCTCGAAATCCGGTTCAACTCGGTCAGGATCACGCGCGTGGCTTGCGCCCGGGGAGGAGCCTCGACGTTCAGCAGCTTCTCGATGGCCAGGCAGTAGCCGAGCCCGTTCGAGACCGCCGCCACGTAATCCATGCGGTCGACGTACGGATTGAACATCGTGTAGGTGCGGTTCTCGGCGATCTTTTCCACGCCGCGGTGCAGGTAGCCGATGATGCACTCGGTCCCCATCACCTTTTCGCCGTCGAGCTTGAGAATCACGCGCAACACCCCGTGCGTCGAGGGGTGCTGCGGGCCCATATTGAGAACCAATTCAGTGGAATCTAAAAACGTGGTTTCCGGCATGGATTTACTGGCCGCTTTCGATATTCAGATTCTCCCGCACCCAGCGGTCATCCTGCTGTATCAGGCCATATTCTTTTCGCAGCGGGAAGCCTTCCCATTCCTCGGGGAGAAGAATGCGGCGCATGTCCGGGTGGCCTTCGAACTCGATGCCGAACATATCAAACACCTCGCGCTCGAGCCAGTTGGCGGTGGCGTGGACGGTGACGGCGGTGGCCGGTTTGGCGCCGTCCGCGACGGCCGTTTTGACGCGGATTCTCTCGTTGCGCGAAAAGCTGTACAGGATGTAGACGATGTCGAAGCGCTCGGCGCGTTTCGGGTAGTCGACCGCGGTCAGATCGACCAGGTAATCGAAATCGGCTTCGAGCTTCAGGAAATCCAGGATCGGTACGGCCGCGCTGGCATGACAGACCAGAAAACTCTGGCCAAGGTAGCTGGAGAACTCCGTGATCCGGTCGCCGAAGTGCTGTTTCAGCTGGCGGGTGAGATCGCTTTCCCAGGGCGTCGCCGCCATGGGAGGAGGCGGCTTGGGAGGCGCGTGGGCAGCCGGCGCGGCTGGTTTGGCGGGGGCGGCGGGCTTCGCCGCGGCCGGTTTTTCTGCTGCCGGCTTGGGTGGCTCCGGCGCGCCGCCGTCCGGTTCAGCGCCTTCTGGTTTAGGCTCGTCAGGCATTCGCTATCCTTTGCGAGACCCCTACGATTAACACAGGGGAATGGGAGAGTCAAATGTCGCCAGGCCAAGGCATTGGATCAGCTTCGGACTGCTGCTTCGAGCCCGGTCGGGCTTGCAATCGCCGGCGCAGTGCGGCAGACTTGGCTTTCTATGCAACCTACTCGCCGCGCAGGCATTCTTCTGTACATTCTCTCGGCCGTCCTGCCCGCGCAGCCCAAGGCTCCGCCAATGCCGGCGAATGTCATCTACGAACCCGATCTCGACTATGCTCCGGCGGTCGGCGGCAAGCTTCAATTAGACATCGTGCGTCCACGAGACAGCTCCGGTGGATCGCATCCGGCGGTCCTGTGCATTCACGGAGGGGGCTTCCGGGCCGGCGCCCGCCAGAGTTACCTGCCGCTCTGCATCAAGCTGGCCCAGCGCGGCTACGTGGCGGCTACCGTCACTTACCGGCTTGCCCCCAAGTTCCAGTTTCCCGCCCCGGTCCACGACGTGAAGGCGGCGGTCCGTTTTCTCCGCGCCAACGCGGAGAAGTACTCCATCGACCCCGATCGCATCGGAGTCACCGGCGGATCGGCGGGCGGGCACCTCGCGCTGTTCCTCGGACTCACGCCCGGCGTGGCCGAGTTCGAAGGCTACGGACCCCACCTCGAGCAGTCCAGCCGCGTTTCCGCCGTGGTCGATTATTACGGACCCACCGACTTCACCAAGTCTTATGGCAAGAGCGTCGATGCCCCGGAGGTGCTGCCGCAGTTCATCGGCGGAGATCTCGAGCATGCCCGCGCCGCCCACCTGAAGGCCAGCCCGCTGAACTGGGTGAGCCCGTCTTCGGCCCCCGTGCTGGCGATCCATGGGACGAAGGATCGCTACGTCGCCTACGAGCAGTCGCAGTGGTTGGTCGACCGGCTGCACGCGGCCGGCGTGGAGGCCACGCTCGAAACCATGGAAGGCTCCGACCACGGCTTCAAGGGCGACTACCTGGAGCGCGCCGAGAAGCTGCTGTTCGCGTTCTTCGACAAACATCTGGCCGCGCCCAGGGAGGAGCGCAAGATCCTGGTTTCGAATCACGGGGCGGCCGGCGAAGTGATGGCGCTCTCCTGGCCGAGCGGCAAAGTGCTGTGGCGAGTGCCCAACCAGCATGGACACGATGTGCAGGGCCTGCCCGGCGGCCACGTGCTCTACACGATCGGCCCGGCGCGGAAGGTAGTCGAGATGGATCAGGAGCGCCGCTCCGTGTGGGAATACGGTGAAGCGGAGGGTCTGCAGCATCCGCTTGCGGCGCAGCGGCTGCCGAACGGAAACACGCTGATCGGCGACGCCCGTCTGGGCAAAGTCGTCGAAGTCACGCCCGCCAAGAAAGTGGTCTGGCAGTACGAGAATCCGGATATGGCCAATATGCGCATGCGGAGCTGCCGCGCTACCGGGGCCGGCACGACTCTGATCTCCATCGAAGCTGCGGGCAAGATCATCGAAGTCGACCGCGCAGGCAAAATCATCTGGACGTTTCAGACCGATCCGAAGCGCACGCCGTACCAGGCTCATCGGTTGAAGAACGGCAACACGCTGGTGGGAATGGCGAATCCGGGCGAGGTCGTGGAAGTGGGCCAGGACGGCAAGGTGGTCCGCTCGATCGCCGGCGCGCGCGACGATCTGAAGCTGGCCTGGGCTTCGGGCACGCAGCAGCTCCCCGGCGGCGGACTGCTGATCTCGGATTATACCGGCAAGCGTCTGATCGAAGTGGACGCGTCGGGCAAGCTGGTGCACGAGCTGCCCGTCGGAGCCTGGGGCATCGCCAGCATCTCCCTGGTTCGCTGAACACTCACCCGCGGCCGATGTACGGCATCTTCGTCGCCATCACGGTCATGAACTGCACATTGGCGTCGAGCGGCAGGTTCGCCATATAGAGCACCGCATCCGCGACGTGCTGTACGTTCATGCGCGGCTCCACCATCGTCCTGCCGTCCGCCTGGGCGACTCCGGCCGTCATGCGCTCGGTCATCTCCGTGGCGGCGTTCCCGATGTCGATCTGGCTGCAGGCGATGTCGTACTTGCGGCAATCGAGCGAAATGCTTTTCGTCAGCCCGGTGACCGCATGCTTGGTCGACGTATATGGGGCGGAGTTCGGCCTGGGCGCGTGGGCGGAGATGGAGCCGTTGTTGATGATGCGCCCGCCGCGCGGCTGCTGCTGCTTCATGATCCGGATCGCTTCCTGCGAGCACAGGAACACGCCCGTGAGGTTCACGGCGACAACGCTGCTCCATTGCTCATAGCTGAGGTCCTCCATGGGAATGGCGGGCGCCCCCATTCCGGCGTTGTTGAACAGCAGGTCCAGCCGCCCGAAGCTCTCGCGGATTCGAGCGAACAACGCGCGCACTTCCTCGGGCTTGCCGACATCCGTGGGAACCGGGAGCATGGTGACCGCGCCGGACGATCCCATGGCGGCGGTTCGTTCCAATTCGCTCAGCCGGCGGCCCGCCAGCGCAACCGAATAGCCGGCGGATTGCAGCGTCAGTGCGACGGCCCGTCCAATCCCGCTGCCGGCGCCCGTCACTACCGCTACCCTGGTTGTCATCGCAGAGAAGTCCTCCCCCCATCAAAAACAACCATTGTAATGTAGGAATTTGTTGAAGCGGCCCTTAAGCGCTCTCGACGACGCTTGGAACTCGGGCCTGGGACTCCGAGAGCATCTTCAGAAGCAGCAAATCCGTGGGCCGGAAGCTGGGAATAGGAACATCCATCCCGACATCTTCCTTGATGACATGTGTCCGGACCAGCGTCCGCAATTGGCTGATTGAAATGCCAAGGGCCGAAGCGGCTTCCTCTTCCGTGTATTCCACTTTTCCTGAAACCCAATCCAGCATCCGCTACCCACCCTTTCGTTCTGAACTACAGTCCATTCTAGAGTTTGCATGCTGTGTGCCCAATCGGGCAGAGTACCTAATTGGAATGGCGTGTTGCCTGACTTCCGCATGGTACTTTTTGATGCGCAAGGATTTAATGGAATACTGGCTCTTCAGGACAAGAGCGTTTGCCAGGTGGTGACCACCAGCGCATGGGTTACCATGGCGGCGCGAATCCCGCCTCCCTGATTGAATGCCTTTCCACAGAACCAGCCGAGAGCCGTGGCCGTGATCGCCCAGCGCCAGTTCGGAAAATCGCGGAACCAGAGATGGCTGGCTCCGAAGGCGATGGAGGCCAGAATCAATCCGAGTGGCGGATTGCCGGTCCAATCCGAGATCCACTTTTGCAGCAAACCCCGGGCCAAAAACTCCTCTCCCAGCGCGAGTCCCCAAAGCACGCCGAGGAAATAGAGCGGCGCGACGGCCAGAAGTGTGGGCGAAGTCCGGAAGTGCGCCAGCCCGAGTCCGAAAAACAGTGCGGCGCCTACCGGTAGGTAGTAGAGGTAATACCTCAGTCCGATGCGCCATTCATTGGCGGTAGGGAGAAAGCCGTATCCGGTTCCCTCGACCTCCCGCAGAATCAGCATCACGCCGGCATAGAGACGGATCAGCATCAGCTTGCCCAGCGCGGAAAGAATATCGACCGAAGGATTGGGGGATGTGTAGATCTGCTTGAAAAACCGCGCGACCACGGCCGCCGCGACCAGCGCCAGCAGCGCCAGATCCGCCGTCGGGGAGGGCTTGCGGAGGATGTACCAGAAGGAGAGCGCCAGGACCAGCGCTGCCAGCCGGGCGGCGGGAATCACCCTGAATTCGCCGCTACCCAGGCTGTAGACCAGGTACGGGAGCAGCGCCGAAAGGGCGAGTCCGGCGGCAATCGTCCGCGGCGGGATGCGGTCCGAAATCCACTCGCGCAGCCCTTCGAAACCGGGCACAAGGAAGAATGTGTACTCGATCAGGAACGCGGCCGTCAGCGGCAGCGCGAGGCCGGCGGGAAGATGCTTGAAGATCGCGTAGCCGGCTCCGGCCGAGGCCAGAACAGCCCACCCTACGGCGCAGGTGATGAGAAAGCTACGCCAGCCGCGCGGCCGCATCCTTCAGGCCAACTCGACGCATTGGCCTTCACGAGCCAGCGCGATATCGACTCCGAATGATCCGTAACGCTTCTGCAGATCCGCCAGCGCATGCTCGAGAAAGTGATCGTCGTGCTCAGGCTCATGGTGGAACAGCGCCAGCTTCTGCACATTCGCCTGCACCGCGTCCCCCACGACGGCGTCGAAGCTGCTGTGTCCCCAGCCGCGCTTTTGCGCATATTCGGCGGCAGTATACTGCGCTTCCCGTATCAGCAGGTCGGCGTCCCGCGTAAACTCCCGGACTCCTTCATCCTGCTGGCTCCCGTACGGTTCATGATCCGTCAGGTAGACCAGGACTTTGCCTCGATATTCCAGCCGGTAGGCGACGCATCCGCCCGGATGATTTACCGGCATGGATTGCACGTTCACCTCGCCGAGCTGGCAATGGCTGTTCACTTCATGGAACTGAATATCGGCGCCCAGGTCCTGGAATCGGACCGGAAAATGGGGTTCTTCCATCAGCTTGTCGAATGGCTCCGACAGCGGCCGGCCGGGGCCCAGGCGCGCCAGATAGACGTCGATTCGGGAAGACTCATGATACGACGGTGTGAAAAAGGGGAATCCCTGAAGATGATCCATGTGGAAATGGCTGATCAGCAGATCGAAAGACGTGCGGGCTTCGGGTACCAGTTCGATTCCCAGTTCGCGTATGCCCGTGCCCGCGTCCAGCACGATCAACCGTTCACCGCAGCGGACTTCGACACAGGGGGTATTACCCCCGTATCGCACCGTCGATCTCCCCGGAGTAGGCACTGATCCCCGGGTGCCCCAGAATTTAACCGAAAATGACGTATGCGCCCCTTCAGTGCAGCTCTTTTATTCGAAAGTTACGGAACTCGACACGGGTTCCGTGCCCCAGCAGCCCTATGTGCCCGCTTGTTCGCGTCAGACCGGGATGTTTCTTCCGAACTGCCGGATCCTGCACCGAATCCAGATTTGCGTCCACAATGGTCGTCCCGTTTAACACGACCTTTATCAATCGGCCATTCGCGGTAATCTCTTCACTGTTCCATTCGCCGGTGGGTTTCTTGAATCCCTGTTTGGCGGGTACCACGTCGTAAATCGAACCATGAAACTGAGCCGGCTTGAGACGCCCCTGATAGCGCGCCGCCCCATCGTCCAGGATCTGTATCTCCATCCCGGCATATGCGGCATCCCCCTCGAGGGGCGCCCGGATTCCGATCCCGTTATTCGATCCTTCAAACAGCCGGAATTCAAAGCGGATTACGAAGTTGGAGTACTCCTTCGTAGTGAAGAGATTGCCACCGCCCTCGGCGGGGCACACGAGGATGCCGTTTTCCACTACGTACCCGGGCCCTTTTTGACCCACGATCTGCCAGCCGTCGAGGGTTTTTCTGTCGAACAGAGACACAAAACCCGCCTCGGCTCCGGCCGCCTGTCCAGCCCAAATCGCGGCCAGGACAGCCACTGCTGTTTTCGTCATTACAGAAATTTTACCACCACAGCACGTAATGCTTTTACTCTATATTTGTCGTTCTATTCCACGAGTTAGCAGCTGGAGGGCGACCGGCGGAAGGTGGCCGCAGGAGACCTCCACCCGGTCGCCCGGTCCCACGCGGAAAAGCGGCAGCGGCGACCCCGTGAGAACGATCTGCCCGGCGCGAAGGGACATCCCATAGCTCGCCAGACGTCCTGCCAGCCACGCGACGCTCGCCGGCGGCCCACCTGCCAAAACGCCGCAACAAGCCGTCCCGAGCTCGGCGCCATTGCGGGTCACCGTGATCATTTGTTCGGACCATGCGGAAATGTCGCCGCAGGGGATCTCCTCCACGGGAAGAACCACGCCCGCCTGCAGGGCGTTGTTCGCCACCAGTTCCTCCGCGGTGAAGCCGGCCGGTGATCGGAACACGAACTGATGGAGTTCGATGACTGCGAAAGCCGCCGCGGCTGCCGGCGCTCCCTCGCGGTAATCCTCTTTCAGGCGCAGCGCGAATTCGCCTTCGATTGCGAGCCCGTCATAGCAGGCGGCATCGAGCGAGATTCCGGAACGGTGAAGCTCCCCTTCGAAGAGGTGACCGAAGACCGGCTCGCTGATTCCCAGCTGTCGCTGAATGGCCGGGCCGGCGCAGCCCAGTTTGTATCCTGCCACGCGCTCTCCGCGCGCTTCGCGTAAAGCGGCCACGCGCATCTGCACTGCATAGGCCTCGGCCAGCGTGAGACCGAACCCGGGCTCGCTGAAAACGGCGCCGGGACGGCGGGCGTCGTAATCGGCAAGCTGACGCAGCGCGATTTCCTCGAGAGCTGGTGCGATGGCTTTATTCGCTCTCCTCCGTGCCCACCTTCAGCACGGCCAGGAACGCCTCTTGCGGAATCTCCACGCGGCCCACGCGCTTCATGCGCTTCTTGCCCTCTTTCTGCTTTTCGAGCAGCTTGCGCTTGCGCGAGATGTCACCGCCATAACACTTGGCCAGCACGTTCTTGCGGATCGCCGGAATCGTTTCCCGCGACACGATCTTGTTGCCGATGGCCGCCTGCAGAGCCACTTCGAACATCTGGCGCGGAATCAGCTTCCGCATCCGCTCGATGAGAGTCTTGCCGCGTTCATAGGCGACATCCTTGTGCACGATCATCGACAGCGCGTCGATCGGGTCACCGGCGATCAGTACGTCCAGCTTGACCATGGGGGAGATCCGGTACCCGGCCAGGTGATAGTCGAGCGAAGCGTACCCGCGCGAGGCCGATTTGAGGCGATCGTAGAAGTCCAGGACGATTTCGTTCAACGGCAGCTCGTACACCAGCATCACCCGGCCCGACCCGATGTACTCGAACTTCTTCTGCACGCCGCGCTTCTCTTCGAGCAGCGCCAGGATGCCGCCGAGAAAATCCTCCCGCGTGATCACGGTAGCGTCGATGATGGGCTCTTCAATCTGCTTGATCTGGCTCGGATCCGGGAACTTCGTCGGATTCTCCACATCGATCACCTCGCCATCCGTCTTGGTGACGCGGTAGCGTACGCCCGGCGCCGTGGTAATCAGGTCGATATCGAATTCGCGTTCGAGCCGCTCCTGCACGATCTCCAGATGCAGCAGGCCCAGCAGCCCGCAGCGGAATCCGAAGCCCAGCGCCACCGAATTCTCCGGCTCGAAGGTGAACGCGCTGTCGTTGAGCCGCAGTTTTTCCAACGCGTCGCGCAGCAGCCCATGCTCGTGCGATTCCACCGGATACAGCCCGGCAAACACCATTGGCTTGATCTCTTCGAACCCGGGAAGCGGCTCGGCCGCCGGAGTTTCCGCGTCGGTGATCGTGTCGCCGATCTTGGCGTCCGAAACGGTCTTGATGTTGGCGTGCAGATAGCCGACCTCGCCCGCCGTGAGCTCGTTCAGCGGCGTCGCTTTCGGCGCCTGGTAGCCGAGTCCCTCGACTTCGAAGACCTGGCCTTTCGCCCACAGCTTGATCTTCTGCCGCATCTTCAAGCGCCCGTCGATCACGCGGACCAAAATAATCACGCCGCGATAGGGATCGAACCAGGAGTCGAAGATGAGCGCCCGGAGGGGGACGTCAGGCGACCCTTTGGGAGGAGGCACCAGATGGACAATCGCCTCCAGCACTTCGTGAATGCCGATACCCTGCTTGGCGCTCACCAGCACGGCGTCCTTGGCATCGAGCCCGATGACCTGCTCGATCTGTTCCCGGATCCGCTCCGGCTCGGCCGCCGGCAGGTCGATCTTGTTGATCACCGGAATAATCTCCAGTCGATGGTGCAGCGCCAGGTAGGTGTTGGCCAGCGTCTGCGCTTCCACGCCCTGCGAGGCGTCCACCACCAGCAGCGCTCCTTCGCAGGCCTGCAGGCTGCGCGATACTTCGTACGAGAAATCGACGTGCCCGGGTGTGTCGATCAGGTTGAGCTGGTACAGGTTCCCGTCGTCCGCCGGGTAATTCAGCCGGACGGCGTGCGCTTTGATGGTGATGCCGCGCTCGCGCTCGAGATCCATCGAGTCCAGGACCTGCTCCATCATCTCGCGCTGCGTCAACGCTCCCGTAACTTCGAGAAGCCGGTCGGCCAGCGTCGATTTTCCATGATCGATATGCGCGATGATGGAAAAATTGCGGATGAATTGCTGATCCATTGCTAGATGGGGTTTGCTGTTATGATGAAGCTTCTGACACCTGATTATCCCATATGTCGAGCAAAGTGATCGAAGGCGGGCTGTCATCGAAAGGCCTGCGATTCGCCATCATCGTGGCCCGCTTCAACAGCTTCATTACCGAGCGCCTGCTGGCCGGAGCGCTCGACGCGCTGGCGCGCACCGGTTGCGCCGAGTCCGATATCGAGATCGTGAAGGCGCCTGGCTCGTGGGAGATGCCTGTGATCGCGCGGGAACTGGCCCTCGCAAAACGGCATGATGCGATCATTTGTCTGGGCGCGGTGATCCGGGGCGACACGCCGCACTTCGATTACGTGGCCGGAGAGTGCGCCAAGGGCCTGGGGCAAATTCCGATGCAAACCGGGGTGCCGCTGGCATTTGGTGTTTTAACCACCAACACGCTGGAGCAGGCGATCGATCGGGCCGGGGCCAAAAGCGGCAACAAAGGGTTTGACGCCGCCATGTCGGCTGTGGAGATGGCGGACCTGTTGCGCAAGCTGCGCGGCAGCGCCGGTTAACCTGACCCGATGTCTTCCCGTCACCGAGCACGCGAGCGGTCGCTGCAGATACTGTTTCAGTGGGACGCGCGGAAAGGGCCGATCGAGGATGCCATTTCCTCTTTCTACGAAACTCTGTACTCGGAGCAAAGTGAAAGCAAACCCGCGCGCGACGAATTCGTGGACCGGCTGGTGAAAGGCGTAGCCGAAAACATCGACGAGATCGACCGCCGGCTCGCGCAGCACGCCGAGCACTGGCGGATCGAGCGCATGCCGGCGGTCGACCGCAACGTGCTGCGGCTGGCGATCTACGAGCTGATGGCCACCGATACGCCCCCGCCGGTAGCGATCGACGAAGCGCTGGAACTGGCCCGGAGATTCTCAGGCGAGGAGTCGGTCCATTTCATCAATGGCGTGCTCGACGCAGCCAAGCGGGAAATAAAAGGGGCCGCAGGCCGCAGTTAGGCGGCGCGGAAGATCTCACCAGGCACAGGATCCCGCAGAGTATCGCCCGCGCCGAAGGTGCGCCTCGGCCTGCCGGAGGAGTAAGGCCGCTCATCGAGCGTTGTTCGCGGCAGAAGATTGTTTCCCGTTTAACAGCTACGCCGACTTGATCTCCGTCCAGATGCGATCGCGCAATCGCTGCCCGGCCGCCGGCAGCGGCTCGAACCATTCGCCGCGGCGGAGCGTCTCTTCAGGCGGATAAAGCGTCGCACTCTGTCGCACGGACTCCGGCAGCAATTCCAGCGCCGCCCGATTCGCGGTCGCGGTTCTTGTTTCTTTCACGATCGCGGCGCCCACGGCCGGCCTCAGCAGGTAATCCAGGAATTCATGCGCCAGCCGCTCCCGCCTCGACTCGCGCAATACCACGGCAGTGTCCGCATACAGCGCAAAGCCCTCCTCGGGGAACACGAAGTCGAGCGCCGGCGCGGCGTCCATGGCCTGTTGCGACGTGGTGGCCCACAACTGCGCCGCCGTGATGTCGCCCGACACCAGCTGATCCCGCGCCTCCGCGTTCAAATAGGCGCGCAACAGCATCTTCTGCGCCATGGCCTCGGCGCGGGCCTTTTCAAGCTCGTCAGAACGGCACGAATTGAGAGAGTACCCAAGCTTCTTCAGGCACGCGCCCAGCACCTCGGGCCCATCGTCGAGCATGGTGATATGGTTGCGTAGCACGGGACGCCACAGGTCGCTCCAGGCAGCCGGCCGCGGGTTCATCTTTCTGTCGAAGACGATGCCGCTCGCTCCCCACATGTACGGCATCGACCAGCGCAGATCCGGATCCCAGGCCGGCGAGCGGAAGCGCGGCTCCAGGTTCCCCAGGTTCGAAAGCCATTGGTGCCGCAGCGGCGCAAGCAACCCGTTCTGCCGCATGGGATCGATCAGCGAGTTGCTGGGGAACATCACGTCCCAGCCGCTGTTGCCGGTCATCGCCTTGGCCAGCATCTCCTCATTGCTCTCGTAGACGCCGTAGCGAACCCGCACGCCGAACTCGCGCTCGAAATCCGGAATCGTGCCGGCCCCCACATAGTTCGACCAGTTATAGACGTTCAGCCGCTGGCGCCGGTCGCGGGTGCAGCCGGCGAGGCCTGTCAAACCGAGAAAGAAGATCCGCCGGTTCACTTTTGGGAGCCCCGCAGGCGCTCCGAAAGCAGAATCAACGCGCCGAAAAACACCACGATCAGCGCGGAGATCGCGTTGATCGTCGGATTCGCTCCGCGCCGCGCGGTGGCATAGATCCACATGGGCAGCGTCTCGGAATCCACGCCCGCCACCATGCTCGTGATCACGTAATCGTCGAAGGAAACAGTGAGCGCCAGCATAGCCGCGGACGCAATGCCGGGCCCCAGCGCGGGCAGCGTCACAAGCCGGAACGCTCCCCATTCGGTCGCTCCCAGATCCATGGCCGCCTCTTCGAGCGACCCGTCCAGCGTCCGAAGCCGAGCCGCGATCACGATCACCACGTAGGCGATCGAGAACGCCACGTGCGCCAGGATCACCGTGTGCAGTCCCAATCGCCAGTGCAGGAACCTGAAGGTCCACTGGAAAAAAGCCAGCAGCGAAACCCCCATCA
The DNA here is from genome assembly GCA_035495815.1 of Bryobacteraceae bacterium. Lineage (GTDB taxonomy): Bacteria > Acidobacteriota > Terriglobia > Bryobacterales > Bryobacteraceae > DATJFH01. Next base: position 30,694 of record DATJFH010000043.1, on the reverse strand, counting down.
CGATCTCCGGGGTCACCAGCGAAAGATAGAGCGCATTCGACAATACCCGGTCGCGCCGCTTCCAGAAACCGTAGGCGCAGAGCGTTCCCACCATGGTGGATAAAATCGTGGAGACAATGGCGATTACGACGCTGTTCCAGGCGGCCTCGGCCAGGTTCGGATCGCTGAGCGCGGCCCTGTACCATCGCAGCGAAAATCCCTCCCACACCGTAAAGCGGGACGAGTTGAAGCTGAAGGCCGCCAGGATCAGCAGCGGCAGATGCAGGAACGCGTACACCGCGGCCGCGTACAACGAGAGCCCGGGCTTCACAGCGCTTCCTCCGCGTCGCGACGCAGGAACAGCACGACCAGCGCGACCACCACCGTCATCAGCGCCAGCGAGACGGAAGAGCCGAAGGGCCAGTCGCGCGCGGTGGTGAACTGATTCTGCACCAGGTTGCCGATCATCACGGTCTTGCCGCCCCCGAGCAGGTCCGGCGTGAGGAACGCGCCCACGCAGGGGATGAACACCAGGATCGAGCCCGCTCGTATCCCCGGCGCGGCCAGCGGGATCACCACGCGAAACAGCGCTGCCAGAGGCTTCGCGCCCAGGTCGGCCGCCGCTTCGAGCAGCGCCGGGTCCTGGCGCTCGAGCGTCGAGTACAGTGGAAGGACCATGAACGGGAGGTAGCCGTAGACCAGGCCAAGGAGCACGGCGCCGTTGTTATAGAGCAGGGTCAGAGGCTCTCGGATGATTCCTGCGGCCTGAAGCGCCGCGTTCACCAGGCCGGTGTCGCGCAACAGAAACATCCAGGCATAGGTCCGAACCAGAAAGCTGGTCCAAAACGGGAGAATCACCAGGAACAGGTATAATCCGCGCCATTTCCGGGCCCGCGCGATAAACAGCGCCAGCGGAAAGCCCATTAGCAGGCAGAGCGCCGTAGCCGCGGCCGCCATCCACAGAGACCGCAACAAGATGGCGCCGTACAGCGGATCGGCGAGCCGCGTAAAGTTTTCCGCAGTCCAGGGCAGGCTGACGCCGCCGTAGGCGCCGCGCGTCAATAGGCTATACACGCAGATGATTCCCAGCGGGACGGCTAGCAGCATCGTCAGCCAGATACGCGCCGGCAGCAGGAACCAGAAGCGCAGCTTCATCTAGGGAAACACCATCTCGTCGGCGCCTTTCCAGAACGCGTGGATCGATTCGCCGGCCTGAAACGCATCCGACGAGCGCTCCACTTCGGCCACGGCTTCCTCTCCGCTCTCCAGGCGCACGTGCACCTGCAGGCAGTTGCCCAGGAACACGGACCGCGTCACTGTCGCGGCGCAGCAGGGGCCGCCATTGGGCGCCAACCGCGCTAGCCGCAGCGATTCCGGCCGCAAGCCGACGCCCCTGATCCAGTTCACCGCTCCCATGAATCCGGCCACGAAGCGCGTCGCCGGCCGCAGGTAGACGGTCTCCGGCGATCCGATCTGCTCGATCCGGCCGCCGTTCATCACCGCGATCGAATCCGACATGGAGAGCGCTTCCTCCTGGTCGTGCGTGACGAACAGGAAGGTCGTGCCGACTCGCGATTGCAGAGCCTTCAGCTCGACTCGCATCTGCTTCCGCAGCTTGGGGTCGAGGGCCGAAAGCGGCTCGTCGAGCAGCAGCACGTCGGGATCCATCACCAGCGACCGCGCCAGCGCCACCCGCTGCCGCTCGCCGCCTGAAAGCTGCGCCGGATAGCGCGCCTCCTTTCCGGTAAGCTCCACCAGCGCCAGCGCTTCCTTCACCTTGCGCCCGATATCGGGCGACGAAATCCGCCGCAGGCCAAATTCCACGTTGCCCTGCACGGTCAGATGGGGGAACAGCGCGTAACTCTGGAACACCGTGCTGACGTTACGCTCGTACGGCTTGCGTTCATTGACGCGGACTCCGCTGAGCAGAATCTCGCCCGCCGATGGGGCATCGAATCCGGCGATCAGCCGCAGCGTCGTCGTCTTGCCGCAGCCCGAAGGACCCAGCAGAGAATAGAACGCGCCCCGGGGCACCGAGAACGAGATCCGGTCTACGATGCGCCGCCCGCCGTGCTGGCGGGTCACTTCACGAAGCTCGAGAATGGGCTCCAACGCGATTATGATATCCTCGCCGAAAATGCGCTTTTTTGTCATTCTTTGTTTAGCAGCTTCCGTGTCTCTGGCGCAAGATGCGGCGGCGCTGTTCGCCGGACACTGCGTGGGATGCCACCAGGCGGGCAGCGAAACGAGGGCGCCCCTGCCAGCCGCGCTGAAGTTGCTTACCAGGGAGAAAGTTCTGTCCGCGCTCGAGACCGGCTCGATGAAGGCGCAGGGTTCCATGCTGAGCGGCGCTGAGCGGCTCGCGCTCGCCGCCCATCTTTCGGGCGGCGCGACCGTGGAGACGCCAATCCAGGCCGGAGTCTGCCCGTCGTCGAAGTTTTCCGTCCTGCCGGATGGCCCGGGCTGGAACGGCTGGGGCGTAGATCTGGCCAACAGCCGGTATCAACCCGCCAAATCCGCTGGACTCGACGCCGAAAAAACCGCCCGTCTCAAGCTCAAGTGGGCCTTGGGATACCCGGGTGAGTCGGTGGCGGTTGCGCAGCCCGTCGTGGCCGGGGGCAGGCTCTTCATCGGCAGCGGCGACGGTACGGTGTACTCGCTCGACGCCAAAACCGGCTGCCGGTACTGGACCTACAAAGCCCCCGCGATGACCCGCTCGGCTATCTCGGTCGAGCCGCGGGGCGGGGGCCGCTATACGATTTACTTCGGTGACATCAAAGCCAACGTTTACGCGCTCGACGCCGAGACCGGGGCCCTGCTCTGGCAGATGCAAGTGGATTCGCACCCGCAGGCGCGAGTGACAGGCGCGCCGGCGCTCTCGGGAGGCCGTTTGTTCGTGCCGGTGTCCTCCGTGGAGGAGGTTCCCCCGGCGAACGTCAGGTACGCGTGCTGCTCGTTTCGGGGCAGCTTGGTGGCGATCGATGCGAGGAGCGGCAAACAGGTCTGGAAGACCTACACGATTCCCGATCCTCCCAAGCCGACGCGAGTGAACTCGGCCGGGACACAACTCACCGGTCCCGCCGGCGCCGCCATCTGGTCCGCCCCGACTCTCGACCTCAGGCGCAAAGCCGTCTATGTGGCCACGGGCAACAGCTACGCCGACCCCGCCGACCGTCATACCGACGCCGTCATCGCCTTCGACATGGAGACCGGCAGCATGCTGTGGTCGCGGCAGATGACGCCCGGCGACGGCTGGAATTTTTCCTGCATCAATCCGAACAAAGCCAATTGTCCCGAGAGCGCGGGCGAGGACCTGGACTTCGGCTCGTCACCGATCCTGACCAGCGTCGGCGGGAAGGAGCTGCTCGTGGTGGGACAGAAGTCCGGCGTCGTGCACGCGCTCGATCCGGCGCAGATGGGGAAGATCGTCTGGCAAACGCGCGTGGGTCGCGGCGGCGCCCTGGGCGGCGTGGAATGGGGCTCGGCCGCCGACGGTGAGAATATCTACGTGGCGCTCTCCGACCAGATGTCGCGCAAGCCGGAGGTGGGCGGCGGAATGTTCGCGCTGCGGCTGGCAACCGGCGAGAAAGTATGGCACACGCCGGCGCCCAAGCCCGCGTGTCTGGGAAAGCCCGGCTGTACGGCGGCGCAGATGGCGGCGGTAACGGTGATACCCGGCGTTATTTTTTCCGGGTCGATGGACGGCCACCTGCGCGCCTATGAAACCAGCGCGGGCAAAATCATATGGGATTACGACACCTTGAGGGAGTATGAGACGGTAAATGGCGTAAAGGCGCGGGGAGGATCGCTGAATGCGGCCGGTCCCACGGTAGTGCAAGGGATGCTGTATGTGAACTCCGGGTACGGCGCCCTGGGCGGCATGCCCGGCAACGTGCTGCTTGCCTTTGCGGCAGAGTAAGATGTAGGCCACAAACCCTAACGCGTATAAACAACCTTCCCTTCGAGAATCGTCATCGTGGGCTGTATCTCGCGGATTTGATCTTCCGGCGCAGTCAGGTAATCCCGGTCGATTACCACCATGTCGGCCAGTTTGCCCGCCTCGATCGATCCGCGGGTCTTTTCGGCGAACTGCAGGTAGGCGGCGCCGCTCGTGTGCATGCGCAACGCTTCCTGACGCGTGATCCGCTCCTCCGGATGGATCACCTTGCCTTGCGTCGTCTTCCGGGTTATCGCGGTCCACATGCTGAGGAACGGATTGTACGGATTCACGGCGCCGTTTTTGTCGTGACCGATCATGTGATCGCTTCCGGCGGCGATGACCACGCCCGCGTCCAAATAGGTACGTAGCGGGATGAAGTAGCGCATGCCCCGGTCGCCGAACACCTTCTCCAGCGCAGGACCGTCTTTGTACAGCCACGGCATCTGAATATCCGCCTCGATGCCGAGCCGCCGGGCGCGCGCGATAGCCTCAGGACTTTGAAAACTGGCATGCATCAGGTGAGAACGCGACGGCCCCACCGGCTTCTCCTTATTCAGCGCTTCCATCGCGTCGAGAAACGCATCGACAGCGCCGCCGCCCTGGCAGTGGGCGGTGATCTGCCAGCCCTTGTCGCGCGCGGTCCGGAAAATCGTCAGCAGCTTTTGCGGTGTGATGAAGAGCAGACCGCGGTCGTCCGGGTTCGTCTGTCCGTAGAGCTGCTCGCCGAACTCGCCGTAAGGAATGCGCTGATAGGCAGTGCCGATAGTCATGCCGCCGTCCATGGTGACTTTGAAGGCCCCGAACTTCAGCCAGTCGTCTCCGGCGCCGGTCGTGTATCCGGCCGACTGGATCTGCTTCGTCAGATCCTCGACCGGACGCGAGGCGTCGAGCCGCCAAGTCAGGACAGCGCGCACCGGCAGGCGTCCGCCGGCTTTCAGCTTGCGATAGAGGTCGATGTCGGCGGCGGTGACGGCGCGGTCCGACACGGCCGTCAAGCCGGCTTCGACATACCGGCGCAGCATCTGTTCGAGCGCCTGCAACTTCTCGGCTTCCGTGAAACCGGTGTCTTCCTTGACGCCCTTGAGCATGGACTGGGCGTTCTTCAGCATGCCGTTCGGCTCGCCCCGCTTGTCCTTGACGATCTCGCCATTCGGCGGGTTGGGCGTGCTCCTCGTAATGCCGCACAGCTTCAGCGCAGCCGTGTTCACCACTACGGTGTAGCTGGCGTCGAACATCACGGGATGTTCGGTCTCCACGTCCAGCGTCTCGCGGGTCGGCATTCGCATTTCCTTGAGACGCGTCGGGAAGGTGCGCGGCACCACGATCCATGCCCCTTTGGGCTTCCTGGCCGCCTGCGCGCGAATGTAGCTCTGGATGGCGGCAAACGAATCGAGGGGCGGCAGGGGCTCGCGGAATTCGCTCAGGCCCGCGCCCAGCGGATGTACGTGACTGTCGATCAGGCCGGGCAGTACCGTGCGTCCGGCCAGGTCGACGACCTTAGTGTGAGGACCTCGCTGTTTCATCACCTCGGCTTCGGGGCCGACAGCGACAATCTTCCCGGCGGCGACCGCGACCGCCTGCCGCACGGTAAACTTCTCATCCGCGGTCACGATCTTGCCGTTGTGCAGTATGAGGTCGGCGTCCGCGCCGTAGAGGGACACGGCCCACAAGCAGAGCGCGATTCGATTCATGATGCCTCCGGAGGAATTGTAGCGGATTGCGCCAGGATCAGTTCCCGTGCTTCCTGCCGGATGCCAGGCAGGTGCAGCGCAAAGGCGGCTGCGGCGGCCCCGCAAGCCAGCGCCCCGGCCGACACCGTGGCCCTCGCCCCGATGTGCTCGGCCAGTACCCCGGCGATCAGCGCTCCGATAGGCGCCATTCCCATCAGCATCATGGAATAGCCGGCCAGCACGCGGCCCCGCATCGCATCCGGCGTCATGCTCTGGATCAAGGTGTTGGTCGAGCCCATCTGGATCATCACGGAGAAACCGATGGGAACCAGTACAGCCGCGGAAAGCCAGAACCAGCGCGAATAGGCGAAAACGATGAGCAGCGCACTGAACGAAGCGGAGGAAATTACGATCCAGCGGCCAAGCCCCCGTACCGTCTGCCGGGACGCCAGCAGAAGAGCCCCGGCAAGGGCTCCAAGCCCCGAAATTCCCATCAGGATTCCCAGTCCTTGCGCGCCCGCGTTGAGGATGCGGTCCGCGAAGATCGGCATCAGGACCGAGTATGGCATCCCGGCGAGACTCACCAGCCCGACCAGCAGCAGCAGCGCGCGAATCGGAGCGGTATCGGCAATGAAGCGGAAACCTTCGCCGATGTGACGCAGAACGGAGGACTCGACGTGCCGCGGCCGGTAGGGCTGCAGTTTCATCGCCAGCAATCCCGCAATCACGGCGATATAGCTCACTCCGTTGGCGAAAAAACACCAGCCTTCACCGACCGCAGCCACCAGGATCCCCGCCACTGCCGGGCCCACGATGCGCGCGCCATTGAAGGCGGAGGAGTTTAGCGCGATGGCGTTGATCAGGTCTTCGCGGCTGGTCATCTCGACGATGAACGCCTGCCGCGCCGGTATGTCGAACGCGTTCACGATGCCGAGCAGAGCCGAGAGCACGAAAATCTGCCAGACCTTGACCATGTGGAAGAGCGTAAGCCCGGCCAGAACCAGCGCCAGCAGCATGGAAGCCGCTTGCGTGGCGATCACGAGCCGGTGTCGGTTGTAACGGTCGGCCACAACCCCGCCGGCCGGAGACAACAGGAAGACCGGAATCTGGCTGGCGAAGTTGACCGAGCCGAGCAGGGCGGAGGATCCGGTAAGCCGGTAGACGAGCCAGGACTGCGCCACCGTCTGCATCCAGGTTCCAATGAGCGAGACGAGCTGGCCTAGAAAGAAAAGCCGGAAGTTTCGATGGCGCAGCGCCCGGACAGTAGCCTGGAATCGGGATAGCGCTAATTTATTTTCCGCCATGAAGGAACGCCTGGACAGACCTCTTTTCTATTTTGCCTGAGTGGGGCAGCCAATCGTGTATTGCCGCCGGTTTTCACCCGAAGGAGATGCGAGGTGAGGCGCCTTCCGCCTGCCGAGACCACGCCGCTAGGGGTAACATAGACAAGGATGATCCGGTTTTCGCTGATCGGTTTGGTTGTCCTTGGCGCTACTGCCGGGGCGCAGGTTTCTCAGGATCAGCTCGATTTTTTCGAGAAGAAGATTCGGCCGGTGCTGGCTGAAAAGTGCTACTCATGCCACAGCGCCAAGCTCCCGCAGCCGATGGGCGGGTTGCGGCTCGACAATCGGGACGGCGCCCGAAAAGGGGGCGAAAGCGGTCCCGCGATCGTACCCGGCGATCCCGCGGGCAGCGCGCTGATCAAGGCCGTTTCCTATAGCAGCCTCAATCTGAAAATGCCGCCATCCGGCAAACTGAGCGCCGAGCAGATCGCCGACCTGACGGCTTGGGTCAAAATGGGCGCGCCCGATCCCCGCGTCGAAGAAGCGGCCAAGGCGCCGGTCCGGAAAAGTATCGATTTCAGCGCGGCGCGGAAGTTCTGGTCGTTTCAGCCGGTGAAGGATCCGGCGCCGCCTGCCGTCAAAGAGGAGTCCTGGCCCACTTCACCCATCGACCGGTTTGTGCTGGCGAAACTGGAGGAGAAGAGCCTCTCGCCTGCGCCGCCCGCCGATAAGCGAACCCTGATCCGCCGCGTCACCTTCGACCTGATCGGGCTTCCACCTACGCCGGGCGAAGTGGAGGCGTTCCTCAGCGATTCGTCTCCGGACGCGTTCCGCAAGGTGGTCGACCGGCTGCTCGCCTCGCCGCACTACGGGGAACGCTGGGCCCGGCACTGGCTGGACCTGGTGCGCTATGCCGAAACCAACGGACACGAATTCGATAACGACAAGCTCGACGCCTGGCGCTATCGCGATTACGTCATCCGCGCGTTCAACGAGGATGTGCCCTACGATCAGTTCGTGAAGGAACACATCGCGGGCGATCTGCTCCCGCGGAAGCGTCTCAGCCGCGACAAAACACACTGGGAATCGCCGCTGGGCACCAGCTTCTTCTGGTTCGGCGAAGTGTTGAACTCGGCCACCGATTCCATCAAGTCCAGAGCCGACGAAGTGGATAACCAGATCGACGTGATGAGCAAGGCTTTCCTCGGGCTGACGGTAGCCTGCGCCCGCTGTCACGATCACAAATTCGATCCAATCCCCACAGCCGATTACTACAGTCTGGCGGGCGTTCTGCATAGCACCACTCTGAACGAGACGGTGATCGATTCGCCGGAGCGGACCCGGCAGATCGCCGCTGCAGTCGCCGCCCGTAAGACGGAGCCGGCGCCTCCTCATCCGCGCCGCGAAGACGGGACGTTCGAGGATTTCGACCGGACCGACTTCGAAGGATGGCGCGTCACCGGACAGGCCTTCGGCTCCGGCCCCGTCCTGGGAGTGGCCAGTTCTTTCGGCGGTTCGGAGGCGCTGATGGGCGCATTGACGTCCCGCAAATTCCGCATGCCGAAGCTGTATGTGCACGTGCGGCTGGCTGGGACGAAGGCCGATGCGCGCCGGAAGGAAGGGGCCGAGGTTCGTTTCACCATCGTGGCCGACGGCCACAAGAGCCAGCACGCGGCGCCGGAAGGAAGCGGCGAGTTCCAGTGGAAGACGCTGCGGATGACGAAGGAAATCGGCCGCCTGTGCTACCTCGAGATCGTGGACCGCAGCAGCGAGGGCCATATTGCAGTCGACCGCATCGTGTTCTCCGATTCGAACCAGCCGCCGGCGGACGAGCCGGGACAATTGATGCGGCTGCCGCTCGATGCAAAGCCGGCGGTAGCGGCGGTTCCTGCTTCGGTGTTCGCCACGATTGCCGCTGACGAGGAGCCGCACGACGTCCGAATCCACATTCGCGGCAATCACCAGAACCTGGGCGAGCCTGCGCCGCGTCGTTTCCTGCAGGTGATCGCCGGTGAGAACCAGCCGCCGGTTCGAAACGGCAGCGGCCGGCTGGAGATCGCCGAGCGGATGGCTTCAGCGGAGAATCCGTTGACCGCGCGCGTGATGGTCAACCGCCTGTGGAAGCATCATTTCGGTTACGGGCTGGTGCGCTCGACCGACAATTTCGGCCGGACCGGCGACGCGCCCACGCATCCCGAACTGCTCGACTACCTGGCACGGCGCTTCGTCGAGAGCGGCTGGTCTGTAAAGGCTATGCACCGGCTGATGCTGCTGTCGAGCGCCTACCGCATGTCGAGCGGGGTAGATGCGGCGGCGGCGAAGATCGATCCGGAAAACAAGCTGCTCCACCACTTCCCGGTGGCGCGCCTGGAAGCGGAGGCCATTCGCGATGCGGTGCTGGCCGTCGCCGGCACGCTCGACCGCAGCGTGCTCGGGCCGAGTGTTCCGCCCTATATCAGCAAATTTCAGGAGGGGCGTGGGAAGCCGGCCTCCGGTCCCCTCGACGGCAGCCGGCGGCGCAGCCTCTACATCCAGGTACGGCGCAATTTTCTGACGCCGATGTTCCTGGCATTCGATTACCCCCTGCCGATTTCAGCTATCGGGCGCAGGAGCGTTTCCACCGTGCCGTCGCAGGCGCTGATCCTGATGAACGATGAATTCCTGGCGCTGGAATCGCGGGAGTGGGCCAAACGCGCGGCAGCCGGGGAGAGCGATCCGGGCCGCCGCGTCCGAAACATGTACGAGGCCGCTTTCGCCCGCCCGCCCGAAGATTGGGAGTCCGCGGCGGCGCTGGATTTCATCAAGACCGGCCAGTGGTCCGACCTGGCGCATGTGCTGTTCAATTCCGCGGAGTTTATCTATGTACGCTAGACCGGAACGCGCAAGAATCAGCCGGCGCGACATGCTGTTCCGAACTGCCAACGGGTTTGGCGGGCTGGCCCTAACCGCACTGCTCGCCGGGAAGCGGGCGGCGGGAGCATCCGCCGCGGGCGTCAATCCGCTCGCGCCGCGACAGCCGCATCATGAAGCCAAGGCGAAATCGGTGATCTTTCTGTTCATGGACGGAGGCCCGTCGCAGATCGACAGCTTCGATCCTAAGCCGCGGCTGAAAAAAGAGAGCGGGCAGTCGCTTCCGTTCAAGCCGCCCACCACGGTCTTCAACATCAGCGACAAGATTCTGCCTTCTCCCTTCACTTTCGGAAGGCACGGACAGTGCGGCGCGGACGTAAGCGAGCTGTTCCCGCACGTGGCCGAATGCGTGGATGACATGGCCATTATCCGCTCGATGGTCGCCGATCATTCCGAGCACACCGCAGCCAACTACTTCATGCACTCCGGCTCCGGGTTTCAGGGACGGCCGAGCATGGGCGGCTGGGTGACGTACGGTCTCGGCAGCGAGTGCGACAATCTGCCCGGATTCATCGTTCTCGAAAGCGGCCTCGTTCCGCCCGGCGGCCTGGACTTGTTCGGCAGCGGCTTTCTGCCGGCGACTTACCAGGGCACGCTGTTTCGGAAGGGTGAGCATCCGATTGCGGACCTCGAGCCGCTCGAAGCCACACCCGCGCTGCAGCAGAGCAAGCTGAGCCTGCTCCGGAAGCTCAATCGGGGAGTGCTCGACCGGTTCGGTCCGGTAAGCGAGATCGAGGCGACCATCGCCAATTACGAGTTGGCTTTCCGTATGCAGTCGGAAGTGCCGGAGCTGGTGGACCTCAAAGGCGAGTCCGAAACCACGCGCCAGCTTTACGGGCTGGATTCACCGGATACCGAAGAATTCGGACGCGAATGTCTGCTCGCCCGGCGCATGGTGGAGCGCGGCGTGCGCTTCGTGGAGCTGCTTACACCTGCACGCAAGGGGATCGACCGGTGGGATCAGCACGGGAGCCTGGAGAGCGGGCATCGTATCAACGCCAAGGCCGTGGATCAGCCCATTGCCGCGCTGCTCAAAGACCTGAAGGCCCGGGGGCTGCTCAGCCGGACGCTGGTCGTGTGGGGCGGCGAATTCGGCCGCACGCCGTGCGCGCAGCTGGCCGATGGCGGCTACACCAAGGAAGTCGGACGCGACCACAATCCGTACGGCTTTACGATGTGGATGGCCGGCGGCGGCGTGAAAGGCGGCACAGTGTACGGCGCCACCGACGAATATGGGTACTTCGCCGTGGAGAACAAGGTCCACGTGCATGATCTGCACGCGACCATCCTCCACCTGCTGGGGCTCGACCACAAGCGATTGACATATCCCTTTAGTGGAAGGGATATGCGTCTGACCGACGTAGCGGGCGAAATCATCCCTGGATTACTGGCGTAATTCCGCCGATACAAGCAATGTGAGATGGGTGTGCGGCGTGTGCCTGCTGCTGAGCATGGCGCTGGGGGCGGACCCGGCATATAGCGATGCCAGGGCGCGGCAGGAAGCGTCGATCGAAAGACAGCGGGCGTCGGTAAGCGCGCAGCAAGCCGCGCTGGCGGCCGGCAATCCAGCCTTCTTCGCGCCTCCCATGCTGCCGGAAACGGCCTTCGTTCCACAAGTTGCCTGCGAACGCATTCCCTTGGACAAAGTGCGGGACATTGTAGACGAAGGCGCGCGGAAAACGGGACTGGACCCAGGCCTGGTGCGAGCCGTGGTGCGGAAAGAATCCGCCTATGATACCTGCGCCACTTCGGTCAAGGGCGCGCAGGGACTCATGCAGCTGATGCCGTCCGTGCAGACCCAGTTCGGGGTAACCAATCCTTACGATCCCGGTCAGAACGTGGAGGCGGGAACCCGGCTGTTGAAGCAGTTGCTCACCCAGTATGGCGGAGATCTGGCGAAGGCGCTCGGAGCCTATAATGCAGGTCCAGGGCAGGTGGAGAAGTGGGGCGGGTTACCACAGATTCCCGAAACCCGGAAGTACGTCGTGGATATTCTCGGCGGTTTGAACTAGCGAATTTACGAATTACTTCGGGAACCCGGGGTCCGCTTTTACTTCCAGGATTTGCAGGATGTGCCGTTCGCTGTGCGCCGACAGCATCAGCATCACCTGGTAGGCGTCGATGGTTTTCAGGAACGGGTTCTCGGTGAAGTGGCTGCGGAGGTCGTCTTCCGTGGTTTGGATATAGGCGATGTTGCGGTCGCGGCTCTGCTTGAAGTGCGCCAGCAGGTCTGCGCGGTTGGGCCAGCGGCGCTTAGGCTGGAGCATCTCCGGCGCCTTTGCTTTGACGCTGCGGTCGGGCAGTGTTTTGAGGATCATCTCGTCCTTGCCTCGGACCGCCGCCTTCTTCTCCGGCGCCGCAGGGGACTTCATCGTCTGGCGCAGCATTTCGAACAGCGCATCCTCGCTGAGAGCGATATGTTCCGCGCACTCGGCAATCGACCAGCGGTCGGGTCCCGGCTTGAAGGTCCATTGCGCCTCGCTGAGCCCATCCACCGAATCGAGGAACATCTTGCGAGTGGCGTGGAGATGGCTCATGGCGCGGTCCCGCTCGCCCTGCTCCAACGTCCCGGCAAAAGCGGCGGCCATCGAGAGGGCTGCTAAACAGAAGGTTTTCATAATGTGATTCATTGACTGGCCTGATTCAGGAGGTCGATTGAAGAGGGATCCAGCTTCAGCCGGGTGGCCGCGACGAGCTCATTGAGCTGTTCAACGCTGGTGGCGCTCGAAATCGGGGCAGTCACGCTGGGACGGGCCATCAGCCATGCCAGCGCCACCTGCGCCGGCGTCGCCGCGTGACGCGCCGCCGCTTCTTCCAGCGCCGCGAGAATTCGTGATCCACGCTCGTTCATATATTTCCTTACACCCTGTCCACGCGCGCTTTTCGACAGGTCGGCTTCCGAACGATACTTGCCGGTGAGGAATCCGCTGGCCAGTGAGAAGTAAGGAAACACGGCCAGTCCGTTATCCAGGCACAAAGGTTCGAGCTGCTCTTCGAAAACCGCCCGATCATAGAGGTTATAGAGCGGCTGCAGGGACTGATAGCCGGCGAATCCGGGGATCTTTATCGACTGCGCCTGCGCAAGCCGGACGGCGGAATAGTTGGAAGCGCCCACCGCTCTTACTTTCCCCTGTTTTACCAGGGTGGCGAACGCTTCCAATGTCTCTTCCAGAGGTGTGTCAGGGTCGTCCTTATGGGCCTGATAGAGGTCGATGTAGTCGGTCCGCAAGCGTCGAAGCGAATCATCCGCCGAGCGCAGGATGTGGGCGCGAGACAGGCCTTTTCCGGCAGCGCCCATGTCCATCCCGGTCTTGGTGGCGATAACGACCCGGCTCCTGCGGCCGCCCCGCGCCAGCCAGGCCCCTATAATGGCTTCCGACTCGCCGCCATGGTTCCCGGCAACCCAGGTCGAATAGACGTCCGCCGTATCGATGAGGTTCAGTCCGGAAGCTACAAACGCATCCAAGATCCGGAAGGACGAAGGCTCATTCAGCGTCCATCCGAATACGTTTCCTCCCAGGGCGAGCGGCCCTACCTCGATTCCTGAGATTGTGAGTTTATTCCGCGCGGCCATTTTCCCAGCATTCAGGATAACGGTTTTTACAGTGACTCCGATAAGCAAATTAAGGCTGCCGGGGCCTGCCGGCCCTGCCTGACGCGCTGCTGCGGCGCTCTGCTCTATCAAACGGCTAAGGAGAAGGGATTTCCAAATGGGGATGACATGGAGATTGGGCCAGGCCGAGCGGCAGGGCGCCCCGCTGGCGCCGCGCCTGGTCACGACCAGCCGGAAAGACTGCCGCCGGGAGTCGGACCGGAGCCACAAGGTTCTGGTGATAGACGGCAACGGGTTCCTGCGGGTGCTGTTCGAAGAAGAAGGCCACGAAGTAATTCAATCCAACGGCGCTCCAGAGGCGCTGGCGATCCTGGAAACGGCTTCGGTCGACATGATCGTTTTCGATTTGCCGCTCCTCGAGGGAATCGCGTTCGCCCAGCGTGTCCGGACCAGTCATCGGACCCAGTTGACCCCCATGTTGATGGTGGCTGGGTGCGGAAGCGTGGAGGACGAGGTGGCCGCCATCAGCGCGGGCGTGGACGAATACCTGATCCAGCCCTGCCATGTCGAGATCCTGCGCGCCCGCGTCCGGCGCCTGCTCCGCCACAAGGCAGTCGTGGACAGGATGGACGAGTCGGAAACGATTCTGATGGCGCTGGCTCAGACGGTCGAGCAGCGGGACAGCAACACAGCCGGCCATTGCCAGCGCCTGGCTCTTTTGAGTATCGCCATGGGGATGGCGATGGATCTGCCTTCCGACGATCTGTTGGCGCTGCATCGCGGAGGATACCTGCATGACGTGGGTAAAATCGCCATTCCCGACGCCGTGCTGCTCAAGCGCGGTCCGTTGACCGAAGCGGAATGGGCCATCATGCGTACTCACACGATCAAGGGCGAGGAGATCTGCAGGGGCATCAAGTGCCTGTACCCGGTGCTGCCGATCATTCGCAGCCACCACGAACACTGGGACGGAACAGGCTACCCGGACGGCCTCGTCGGGCAAGGTATCCCCTTGCTGGCCCGAGTGCTGCAATTCGCGGATGTCTACGACGCCCTGATCTCCACCCGGTCGTACAAAGTAGCCATGACTTCCGAGCACGCGCTGCAGGTAATGCAGGAGGAGACCGACCGGGGCTGGCACGATCCGGAGTTGATGCAATTGTTCCTGCGGCTTCGTCACGATACGGTAAGTGCAGCGGCCGCCGGCAATCCGCAGGGCTGGCAGGATATCCAGGTCATGCGTGAATCGCTGGAAAACCTGAGGTCGGCTCTCCTGCGCTGAAGCGAAGTTAGCCGGCCGCGTGTCTCTCCGCCGGCGCTGCCCGCGGCGGCAATGCCCACCGTAGAGCACCAGCGACACGACGAAAGCCGCAGTCCCCGGTCCAACGTGCTCAGCAAAACAACGTGCAGGCTGGTACCAAACCCTGAGTATTCGATCGGAACAGCGTTCGTGGCTCTTCAAAAAATTAATTAAGGCGAAGAAATAGGCCGTCGCTTTCGGGGAACGATGTCTTACCTGTTCAGAAATTCCCGACGAGTGTTACAGGCCGGCTCGGCGAACCCTGCCAAGTTGTATGGCTATCTGAAGACGGCATCCCACGACTGGGCGACCATCGGTATTTCTAGTCTGCCGCCTTGCGCGCGGAAACAGAGCCGGGAGCGCGCAAGCCTGCGGATATACTGAAGGATCGTATGCGGCGAATCCTGGCGATCCTTCTCTTTGTGTCGGCTGCCCGCGCGCAGGGCGACTTCTACCTGAAGGACGGCGACCGCGTCGTCTTTTACGGCGACAGCATCACCGATCAGCGGCTCTACACGACGTTCACCGAAAGTTACGTGGTCACCCGTTTCCCGAAGATGAAGGTGACGTTCGTCCATTCCGGCTGGGGCGGCGACCGTGTGAGCGGAGGGGGCGGCGGCCCGGTGGAATTGCGGCTGGAGCGCGACGTGTTCGCCTACAATCCCACCGTGCTCACGATCATGCTGGGGATGAACGACGGCAGTTATCGCGCCTTCAATCCGGATATTTTCGAGCGGTACAGCGCCGGGTACGAATCGATCATCCGGACCGTAAAGCAAAAGCTGCCGGAGGTTCGCATTACCGCCATTCAGCCCTCGCCGTACGACGACGTAACCCGGCCGCCTGCCTTCGCCGGCGGATACAACGCGGTGCTCGTGCGCTACGGAAAGTTCCTGGCGGAACTGGCGTCGCGGGAGAACCTGGCGCTGGCGGACCTGAATACGCCGGTGGTGGCGGCGTTGAAGAAAGCGAAGACGCTCGATCGCGAGCTGGCGCTGAAGCTGCTGCCGGACCGCGTACACCCGGGGGCGGGTGGGCACCTGCTCATGGCTGGGGCGCTGCTGCGCGCGTGGCAGGCTCCAGCTTTAGTCTCCTCGGCCGAGATCGACGCGGACTCGAAAAAGGTGACCGCGGCCAATACAGAGGTGAGTGTCCTGTATACGGCCGACGCCCTGACGTGGACGCAGGAAGACGCTGCGTTGCCGATGCCGCTCGACCCGAAGGACCCGGCGCTGGCGCTGGCGTTGAAGGCGTCCGATTTCAACCGAACGCTGAACCGGCAGACTCTGGCCGTCAAGGGACTGACACGCGCGCGCTACGTGCTGCGCATCGACGGCGAGTTCGCGGGCAGCTTCAGCCGCCAGGATCTGGCAGAAGGAGTCGACCTGGGCGCGATGCCGACGCCGATGGCGAAGCAGGCGCTGGAAGTCCACGCCCTGACTCTGAAGCGCGCGGCGATTCACAACGCCCGCTGGCGGCAGGTGCAGGTTCCAATGCAGGACACCAAGGCCGGGCGTCTGCAGGCCGCTCTCGACAGTCTTGACGCGCTCGAGGCGGAGCTGGTCGAGCAGCAGCGCGCGGCCGCGCAACCGAAGCCGCGCCGGTACGAACTCACGCCGGAGTAGAATCAAGTCTTGTCCACAGGAGCCTAATCCATGAGTGTCGCGGCTACGGCCGAAGGCAGGCTTTCCACCACGCAGATGCGAGTCCTGCTGCTGCTCGCTATTTCGGTCTGCATCAATTACATCGATCGCGGCACGCTTTCGGTGGCGGCGCCGCAGTTGACCAAAGAGTTGAGTCTCGACCCGAGACAGATGGGACTGCTGCTGTCGAGCTTCTTCTGGACTTACGCGGTGTTCCAAGTGGTCTCCGGCTGGCTGGTGGACCGCTACGATGTGCGCTGGGTTTTTGGACTCGGGTACCTGGCCTGGTCGGCGGCTACCTTCGCGACCGGGTTGGTGACCGGTTTCGCGAGCCTGTTTGCTCTGCGGCTGCTGCTGGGGATCGGCGAATCGGTGGCGTATCCGTCGTACTCGAAGATCATCGCGGGGAACTTTCCGCAATCCCACCGGGGCGTGGCCAACGCGCTGGTGGACGTGGGCAACAAGACCGGGCCGGCGTTGGGAACGCTGCTGGGCGGGCTGCTGGTGGCGAACTACGGATGGCGATCGCTGTTCCTCACGATCGGAGCGATCAGCCTGCTGTGGCTGATTCCATGGTCGATCTGGGGGCCGAAGGACCGGGCGCTGGCGATTTCGCACTCCGCGCAGGCCCCGGGGGTGCTGGAACTGCTGAGCAAGCGGGACGTCTGGGGCACTTTCTTCGGATTGTTCGGGTCGAACTACCTCTGGTATTTTCTGCTCACCTGGCTGCCGCTCTACCTGGTAAAGGAGCGCCATTTTTCCGAGAACATGATGGCCATCCTGGGCTCGCTGCCCTTCTGGGGAATCGCCCTGTCGGCGCTGATTTCGGGGTGGGCGTCGGACCGTTGGATTTCGCGCGGAGGAAGTCCCACGCGGGTGCGGAAGTTTTTCGTGGTAGCCGGGCTGTTTGCCGGCGCGCTGATCTATCCGGCCGCCATGGTGGACGATCGCAATGTATGCGTGGTGATCCTGGTAATCGCCAGCCTCTGTTACGGTTTGTGCAGCTCGAACCTGTGGGCGGTGACACAGACGCTGGCCGGACCGGCGGCGTCGGGCAAATGGACGGGCCTGCAGAACGGATTCGGAAATCTGGCGGGCGTGGTTGCGCCCTACCTTACGGGTCTGATCGTGAACCAGACGGGTTCGTACATGTGGGCGTTTGCGGCCGCGGCAGCCGCTGCGTCCCTGGGCGGACTGTCGTTTCTGTTGGTGGTCGGCAGGATTGAGCCGCTCGAGTGGAAGCGCCGCTAAACCGCGCCGCGAAGCTGACGGTCATGCAGCCGGCCTAACAGCAGTTGGGCGGCGATCGATCCGCACAGCGCCATGAACATGTCGAGTTGAGTGTCCCAAACGTCGCCCTGGGTCCCCAGAAAGGCGTCGCCGGCGCTGCCGGACGCGACCGAGACGCGCCATTCGAGCAGTTCGTACAGCCGTAACCGTCGGGCGGGTACCAACGTCCAAGGCGCTGCAAGAACGTCTCGGGCAAAGAATCATAGTTGAATGTGAGGAATTGGCTACTCTCGAACGTTTCAAAGAACTTCCGGTAGCAGTTCAGGGCCTTGTCGGTCGCAAGTTCGTTCGCAATGTAGTAATCGGCGTACCTCAAGTGGTAAGCGAGTTTTGCAAGGGGCTCGTAATCTGAACGTTCCAGCGCGGTCGAAAAAAGATCCTCAGGCCGCATCCGGCCGGCCTGGTTGGGATAGACCTGCAGATGGTGGCGTGAGTCGGTCGTGACCACGAAGGACCTGCGCCGCAAACAGAGCAGGTTATCCTCGCGCATCAGGCGCAGCACTCGCTTGTGGTTCACTTCGAAGCCCCGCCGCTGCAGCTCGGCCGTGATTCTTCGATATCCGTAAGCCGGCCATTGCAGTGCGGTCTGTGCGCCAGCGGTAGTAGCCGGCTCGGTTCAAGCCGGTCATCTGGCACAAGGCGTTCACCGCTTTGCCTTCCCCAGTTGCTTGACCGATTTCTTCAAGCAGACATCCGCGCCATTGACGACGGCTGGCTGGTGATGATCCTTGAAATGCTGCAAGGCTTTTTTTAAGAAGTCGTTCTCCATCGTCATCTGGCCGACTTTGCGCTCCAAATCGGCGATGCGGTGGGCATCATCCAGCGCAGGCAGACCGGAGCCGCGGCGTCCAATGCCGGGAAATGCGGCTTCGCCTCTGGCGCGCCACTCTCCGCGCCAGCGCTCCAGCAGTTTGGGACACAGTTGGTATTTTCCGCGCCAGTTCGCCGGTCTTTGCGCCGGCGTCCAGGGCTCGCATGGCTGTGATCTTGAGATCGGACATATCCATTTCCTCACTCCGTTCAATGTATTTGCTCCCTTAACTCCCTGTCTCATTTTTAGGGTTCACTCCATCGCAGGAATTTGTTCTTGACGGCTCCCCCTTTACAAACGGAACACCGGCGGGACTATCAGGTGCCTGCCGGGACTAGGCTAGAACGTATTCCGCTGCCGCAGCCCGAGGTGGATTACATGACGATTGGACCAGGTGACATTTACATGTTTCCGCGACACCATAGGATCTTGCTCGGCGGAACTCACGAACTCGGGAATTGGAGCATGGAGCCAGATCCAGCGGCGACCGCGCGGATTCTGCGGAGATGGTAGCTATGGCCACGTTGCGCACCACTCGATAGGCGGCGCATCGATTAGCATGTGGGCCCGGCGGCCAGCCTGCTAGGGTACTGTCCAACAAATAACTAGACAGGCTGGCGCGAGCCACGTTATCCTGGAGTATGGGGAAGTTGTGTCAGATTTCTGAAGTGGAGCACCAAAAGCTCCAGCAGTGGACTGCGGCGCACGGTACCCCACAGCAGGTGGCTTTGCGCTGCAGGATCGTTCTTGCCGCTGCGGCGGGCGAGTCTGATGTCGCAATTGCGAAACGGCTTGCAGTGAATCGAAACACCGTGATTCTGTAGCGAAAGCGTTTCGGTGACGAGGGTCTGGACGGTCTGTGGGGCGCGGACGAAGGCCCACTTATCAAATCGACAAGATCGCCGGTATCGTGGACGCGCGGCTGCAAACCAAACCGGCGGGATGACGCATTGGAGTTGCCGGACGATGGCGGAGAGCCAGGGGAATTTCAGAAATTCCTGGTGCCGGTGTCTCTGATGACATTCGCCTACCACCTTACCTTCTAAAGTTTCCAGGGCGGCGAACAAAGTGGTCGTGCCGTTGCGTTTGTAATCGTGGTCATCGTGCCGCATCGTCCCTTCTTGATCGGCAACCCCGGCTGTGTGCGATCCAATGCCTGGATCTGGCTCTGTTCGTCTACGCACAGGACGATCGCCTGTTGCGGAGGGAGTGAGCAAGTCCACCGTCAACAATATCTGGCGCGCTCACAACCTCCAGCCGCATCGCATAGAGACTTTGAAGCTCTCGCGCGATCCGAAGTTCTTGGAAAAGATGACCGACGTTGTGGGCCTGTATCTGAATCCTGCGACGGCTAAAAGCCGAGTTTCCGGGCGATGTCCCCTTGCATCTCATCATGGACAACTACGGGACGCACAAGCACGCGAAGGTAAAGCAGTGGCTGAAACGCAATCACCCTTCGTATGGACTCCGACCGTCGAATCCATACAGGAAAAGCTCACCCGCTCTCGCCGAACCTTGGAACAGATCAAGCCCGGTTGCACCAGCCCCAACTGAAGAAAGCGGAAGAAATAACCTGTATAGTTATTTCGAAGACAGTACGCTAGTCCCTGGCAATCGAAATCGCCTTGAACCTGGTCACGAACTGGACCGCGAACGTGTTGGCGGCCCGCCCGCGCTGGACCTGGTAGCCGGCCTTCAACAGCTGGAACCTGTTGGGCCTGTACCCCGCCACCATCTCGTATGCGTCCGTGCCCGGGAAGGCGCTGGCCCGCACGTACCCGGCGCGAGCGGCTGCATACCAGCGGGGATGCAGAACCCTCCGCGCTTCGGCGTACCCGGTGTGTTGCCGGAAGGTCCGGATGGCGCGGTAGTCCATCTGAAACCGCTGCAGCTCGCCGGTGACGTTCCAATGTCCGCGGCCCCACTGGACGTCGATTCCGTAGCCGCTTCCGGCCAGGTCGCGCGGCTTGGCTTCGCCCGGGAAGTAGAATGCGTAGTGTCGGTCCAGATAGGGACCCCGGTAGGCGGATGCGCCGATCCGAAAGCCCTGCCGTATCGTGATGCCGGCGCCGCCGGCCCAGTTCGGATATTGATCGCGATCGAACACGCTGCGCCGGTTGGCCGGATTTGAATTGGCGAATTGCGCCCGCGCGTCCAGACGGCCGATTACGGCGTCCACCTGCGCGCCGGTCATGCTATTGGTCGACACGGGCTTGTAGTAGTAGCCGTATTGCATCGGCGCGAAGATCAGCGGATTCACGGCGTCGTCGTATCGCAGCAGGAACGAACCGAACGCGGAGGGCATCTGTCCCAGGCGAACCACGAGCGATCCACGCTTCCAGAACCGGGAATAGTTGAGCTGGGCGTTCAAAATATCGCCATTCGCTCCGTAGCCCTGGGTGGCGAACTCCTCGATGAAGTAAGGCCGGGAGTAAAGCTGCACGGCCCCGGACACGCTCCAATGCCCGCTCAGTTTCCAGGTCGGATAGAGCACGGACCGGAAGCCGCCGGCAACGCGCGCGCCGGAGCGGGGGCTCGCTTCGAGCGCGGGTGAGACATTGACTGCTTCCGTCAGCGTTCCCCGCAACTCGAATCCCGAAGACGCTTCCTGCGCCACGGCGACCGTCCGCAGACACCAGAGCAGGAGAACCGCGCGCTTCATGAGCTGCTCTTCTCCGCGTCCGCGGCGCCAAGCCCGAACGCCTGGCCGTTCAATGCTTGCGCCAGCGACCGAACTTGCGGCGTGCTGGCTCCCTCAGTCCGCGGCGGCTCCGTCCTGGCCAGCGTGACCAGCTTGGTAAAGACGGGAACGATGGCGGCGTCGAACTGGGCCCCGGCGTACTGGTGCAGGACGCGGATCGCCTCCTCGTGGCTCATCCCTCGGCGGTAGGGCCTGTCCGTGGTCATCGCGTCGTAGGCGTCGGCGATATGAATGATGCGGGCGCTGAGCGGGGTGGCGGGTCCCAGCAGTCCCAGGGGGTAGCCGCTTCCGTCCCAGTTCTCATGATGCAGTTCAACGGCGGCAAGGTAGTTCTGGAATCCGTTCACTCCTTCGAGAATGCGGCGTCCTATCACCGGATGCTGCTGCAGCAGCGTCTGCTCCTCCCGAGTCAGGCCTCCCGGCTTCTGGAGCACGCTGTCGGCGATCCCGATCTTGCCGATGTCGTGCAGCAGCGCGCCCATGCGGATGTCGTCGAGCTCCTCCTCGGTAACGTGCAGCGCCTGCGCGATCGCGCAGGAATATTCGCTGACGCGGCGGCTGTGGCCGGCCGTGTAGCGGTCGCGGGCGTCGAGGGCGCTGGCCAGCGATCCGACGAATTCGAGGTAAGCCTGCCGCAGGCTTTCCCGCGCCTGGCGAATGGCCGCCGCCGCCCGGTTGAAGCTCTCGGTGAGCTCTCGTATCTCCTGGATGGGCGCGTCCCTGGTTTCGAACTCGGGCAGCAGGCCGGTGCTCTCGCTCTCCCGGAGATGCGACACGACCCCGGCGATGGGACGAACGATCGACCGCGCCGACAGCACGCTGACGATCAGACCCGCCAGCAGGGCGCCCAATCCCGCGATCAGAAAAACGGTGCGCAGGATGTTCTGCACCGGACCGCTGGCCAGGTCCACGCTCTGCAGGCTGCGCAGCACGTAGCCTTCGCCGAAGTAGATGCTCTCCATCGGCATGGAGATGTAGCTCTCGCCGCGAAGACGGACTTCACATTCCGCTTGCGGCCCGCAGCCGGAGAGGGCCGCCTCTACAGCGTCCGTCGGGACACCCGGGATGCTGGATTTCAGGATCTTGCCGTGGCGAGCCAGCACGGCAGGCGTGCTGAATTCGGAAAAATCGAAATGTTCTCCGATCGAGAGAATTCCCAGGTTCTCTTCGCCCTGGTTGATCGGCGTAGACGCCACCTGGTAGGCGCGGTCACCCACGGTTACGAAGCCCCGCTGCGGAGGCCGGATCCTGGCCACGTCCATGGCCACCAACTGTTCGCCTACCCTCATCACCCCAGCCAGGGCGGCGCCGTCCGGATTGAACACCATCAGGAAATCGAATCCCAGCGTGTTGCAGGTCTCGCGCAACTGGTCCTCGACGGTGAGCCTCGCCGCGCGGCTCTCTTGCTCCGCCAACAGCAGTTGCAGCCCCGCCTTCAAGGAAGCGTTCTCGCCGACGACACGCAGGAACCGGCTGTTCTGCAGCTCGCTCTTCGAGCGGACTCGCGCGATCGAATCGTGGGTATGCCGCAGCGACGTGCGCAGCCCGTCGCGCACGGTCGACTCCACCAGTTTCTGGATCACCCAGAAGCTACCCATGAGCAGGAGAGCGAAGGGAACAAACGAGAACAGGAATGTCCGCGTGGCGAAACGCATCCTTTATCTCCGGGCCAGGTTGAGGCCGTGCTCATCGATCGGGATGACGAACTGCACCGCGGTGGGACGCTTCTCGGTCACCCGTATGGATTGCCGGAAGAAGCCCGCGGCTTTGTGCCAGGCCACAATCGTATAGGCGCCGGAAGGCACGCCCGTCAGGGCAAACCTGCCGCCCGCATCCGCCTTCGTGCTCCATTGATTGGGCGTCACTACGATCGCCGCCGCCATATTGGGGTGCAGATGGCAATGGACGAAAACTACTCCGGGCTTGGGGAACGCAACCGTGCGGGTGTGGTCCTTCGGGTAATTTCCGAGATCGAAGCTCTTCGGTTTGGACAGCGAAAACACGTTGTGAAAGATCGGATCCAGATTGGGGAAAGAGACGGTGGAACCGGCGGGCACGGCAATCGTGTCCGGAATAAATCGGCGGTTCTTCTGCTCCAGCGTCGCGTTCAGCTGTCTCCCCGGCAGCTCTCCGTCCAGGTAAATCACCACCCGCGAGCGTTCGTAAACCAGGGGATCCTCCTCCTGCCCGGCTGCAGGGTTCACCGATACGCCCCGGTCGTACACTGCGGCCGCCGCCGTCACGGTTCGTTTCGTAAGCTTGCGCTTGATGACGATCTGGCCTTCGATATCCGACGCTTGGGCAACGGAGAGGCATCCGGCCATCAGCATCAGGGCCGCGAAAAAGCGCATATCCACTTATCGGTCTCCTGAGCTGGAATTACCATGGACCGGAGGGCTCACAGGGTAATGAGGCAAAGCGCTTAGGGGAGTACTATGGGGTGGTTTTCGAAAACCGCGTAACTTTTCGACTCCACCGGCGGATAAATCCTACGGGAAACAGCCAGGCCGACCAGCGATGACCCGGGAGCAGGAAGAGCGACTACAAGTCGAAGCCGCCCAGCGCGATCCGTCGCGCTTTGCGGACCTGTACACGCAGAACTTTTACCGCGTGTATGCCTATGTCATCCGGCGAGTGGGTGACCGCCACCGGGCGGAAGATCTGACGTCGGACGTTTTTCGCGAGGCCCTGGCCGGAATTCGGAAGTTCGAGTGGCGAGGCGTCCCGTTTGCCGCGTGGCTGCTGGGGATCGCTTCGCGCCTCGTGGCCGATCATTGGAAACGCTCGGGCCGCGAGGCAGGGTCAGCTACGGCGCCGGAATCGGGCTCTATCGCGGCGGAGGCCGAGCGCAGCGCGATGCTGTTCCAGCTGGTCCGCCGGCTGCCGGCAATCCAGCAGCGCGTGATCGAAGCGCGGTTCGTGGAGCAGAAGAGTATTCGCGAGATTGCCCTGGAGCTCGAACGGTCCGAAGGCGCGGTGAAGCAGCTGCAACTTCGCGCGATCGAGAATCTGAGGGCCGCCATGGAGACGGGTCGATGACCGGGCGCCAGGCCGAACAATTCGATCAAGCCGTCCAGGCCATGCTGGACGGCCGGGGCGAGCCCCACGTCGAGTTCAGCGAGTTGCTGGCTGTCTGCGCGCGGTTGCGCGATCTGCCTCGTGTCGAGTTTTATGAAAGCCTGGGGAGGTCATTAGAACGTATGAACACCAGTACTGCGACTCATCCATATCGGCGGGAAGGATTCAAGACCGTGACCCCGTTCATCTTTGTCCCCCAGCCCGGTAAACTTCTGGATTTCCTCGAAGCGGCCTTGGGCGCGGTAGTGACGCACCGCGGGCCCGCGCCCGATGCCGGGTTCCACGGCGAGGTCCGCCTCGGCCGGTCGATGGTGATGGTAGGCGGCGGCGATGCGGCGGTGGGCCGCGAGTTGCGCGCCTCACTGCACTATTTCGTGGAGGACGTGGACGCCGCCTACCGGCAGGCTGTCGCGGCCGGCGCGAAGCTTCTTCTGGGCCGGGAAGGCGAACCGGCCGACCGGCCGTACGGAGAGCGGTCGGCGTTCGTCGAAGACCCGTTCGGCAACCAGTGGTTCCTGGCCAAACGCCTGGACCCCCAGGAAGCCAGAACAGGAGAGATGTCGCCCTATCTATATCCGGAGAGCGCCCGGGTCCTGATCGAGTTCCTGGAGAAGGCGTTCGGCGCCGAGAGCCTGGGCGTCTATGAGCATGCAGGCCGGGTGATGCACGCGGCTGTAAGGCTTGGCGACTCGCTGGTCGAGATGGGTGAGGGTCCAACCTTCGGCCCGCAGGCGTTGTCGCTCTACGTGGAGGATCCGGATGCGGCCTACCGCAGCGCGCTGGCCGCCGGCGCAACGCCGCTCTGGGAGCCTAAGGATCAATCGTATGGGGAACGCACCGCAGGTGTGCGGGATCCATTCGGGAACAATTGGTACCCGGGACGGCGGATCCGTGCCTGATGCCGACTTGTGGTGAACCCACCCGTGCGTGCCGCGTCGAAACTCATATCGAGGCCGGTCAAAATCTCGGCGCCCCCGAACTGCCGGGAAAGATCAATAACCGGGTCAAAAATATAGCTTGGCGATCAATTGCACATGCCGCTCGCTCTGCGAGCTGCGGATCTGTCCGAACGTGGGCGCGGTAATCACCAGGGAAGCGGGAGCCTGAAAGATCGGCGTGTTGGTGGCGTTGAACGCCGCCAGCCGCAGCTGGAAATACTTGCGCTCGGTGATACGGAACTGCTTGTTCAGCGACAGGTCGAACCGGGTCATTCCAAGACCCCGTGCCGTGCCCACGCCGGCCGTGCCGAAGGTGCGTGGTCCGGGGACGGCGTAGGCTTTCGAATCCAGATACGGCTGGTTTGGACCGATCTTGTGCGGGTCGTGCGGCGTGCCGATCACGTTCGCCCGCACGCTTCGCGAGCCTGTGCCCGAAGGGTCGCCGGTCACCTTCACCGTGAGCGGGAATCCGCTGTGGGCGCTGAAAATGCCGCCGAGCTGCCATCCTCCCAGGGCCAGGTCGATGGGCCGATTCCAGGTCGAGCCGAACCTTTTTTTGTGGCCGAAAGGCAGACCGTAGACGAACGACCCGGTCAGGTTGTGCTTGTTGTCGAAAAACGTCGGCGCCCACTCGGCTCCGCGATCGTAAATATTTTGCGTGTATGGGCCGGTTCCGGCCGCCTGACCGGGCGAACCGTAGTAGCCCTGCGCATCCGTCATGCCCTTCGAATAGGTGTACCCCACCTGGTACTCGAGCCCCATGGCGAAGCGCTTCTTCACGTGACTCTGCAGCGCGTGGTAGCTCTGGTTGCCGTTCGAAGCCGTTCCGGATACCTGGGTGATCTGCTTCAGTATCGCGGGATTGCCCGACAGGTACGGTCCGGGGACCACTACACCGTTGACGATCAGCTTCTGCAGATACGGCATCGGCGCCATCAGGTGCGTGCCGTGCTGGCCCACGTACCACAGCGTCAGCACATTGCTCGCCGGCAACTGGAATTCGGTGGCGAAGCTCCATTGCTGTGAGATCGCCGGGCGAACGAAGGGATCCCACAGGCGCAGCGTCGCGCCGGCGAACGGATCCTTCGGATTCAGCCCGGCGAGCCCGTCTGCCAGCCGGGTCGGCGGCAATGGGTAGTCCGGAGTGTTGTAGAGGGCCTGATATTCGGAATTGAAAGGGGGATTCAGGGTCAGCCGAAGGTTAGTCCCCGTTCCCTCGAGGTAGGAGGAGATCGTGTAAGCCCCGCGCGTTACCATCTTTCGTCCCAGAATTTTCGGGGTGTAGGCGAAGCCGACGCGCGGCTGGAAATCTTTGCGGAACGGTTCGTACAGCCCGCGGTTGTTTCCGTCCTTACCGGCCAGCAGAATCTTTCCGGTGATCAGATCGAAATTCGACTGCCGGTCCGCCACCTCCACCCACGGCGAATGGTATTCCCAACGCAAACCCAGATTGAGCGTCAGGTTGTGGGCGGCGTGCCAGTCGTCCTGCAGGTAGGCGCCGAAAACGGTGGACCTGTGGCCCCAGGTCCCGGTGCTGACGCCGCGGCCGAGGTCGGTCGGAAGGCCCATAACGAAATCCGACTCGCCCACCAGCGTCCCCGACGGATTCAGCGCGTTGGCCGCGGAGAACCGGCCGGAAAAATTGATGTAGCCGTTGCGGCCGTTGTTTCCGGCGTAGAACGTATTGACCTGCTGCCGCATGATCTGCCCGCCGGTCTTGATCATGTGACGCCCCAGAATCAGCGTCACGTTATCCGCCGTGTGATAGACGTTGCTCGTGAACAGTTGGGCGACGCCGTCGTTGACGTTGCCGATCGCGCTCACGTACGCGAACCCGCGCAGAGCGAGCAGGCCCTGGCCCGAATTCTTGATGCCGAGCTCCTGCGCGTAGTCGCCGATACCGTTGTCCGACGTGCCGTTGGTGAGGTTATTGTGATTGACGCCGAAGCGCGCTTCGTTCACCATCTTCGGGCTGACGGTGCGTGTCCAGTTGATCACCCCGTGATTCACCGGGGCTTGGCGGAAGGCCGGGAACGCCAGCAGATAGGAATTATAGCCCTGGCTGCTCTGGGCGCCTTCGGAGTACCTGGCGGTGAAGTAGTCGCGCTCGGCCGGCTTCCAGTCGACTTTGATATCTCCCTGGTCCGAATGCACGGCGCTGTGGGTAGTATAGCGAAGATTGTCGATGAGCGAATCGGCGGTCTGCTTCGGGAAGACGCGCGTATCCGCAAAGAGCTTCTTCGCCACCGGGTCGAAGAGGTCGAGCGGAATTTGGTTTCTCGGGAACGGCGCGCGGCGGCCGCTCGAATCCACCGAAAACGGATTGTAGATCTGAACGGTACGGCTGTTTGCGGTGAGCAGGCTCGAGAAATCGCCGTTACGCCAGGCTACAGGAAAGACCGACGCGGTTACCACGGATGTGGGAATCGCCTGGCGCAGGCCCTGGTAGTCGGCGAAGAAGAACAGCTTGTCGCGTTTGACGCGCCCGCCGATCGTTCCGCCGAACTGGTTCCAGCGGATCGGCTGGCGAGCCAGGCCCTGATAGTTGCGGGACCAGCTATCGGCATTCAGCTTGTCGTTGCGGAAGGATTCGAAAAGGCTGCCATGCAGCCGGTTGGTTCCGGACTTGATTACCAGGTTGATCACGCCGCCCTGAAAGTTGCCGAACTCGGCCGAGGCATTGTTGGTGATGACCTTCATTTCCTGAACCGCGTCGGTGCTGGGCTGGTACGGAGAGAGGTTATCGGAAAGCTGATTTCCGTCGACGCCATCGAGCAGAAAATTATTGGCTTGCTCCCGGTTTCCGTTGACGAAAGGACGGCCGCCGCTGGCTTCAGAACGGGCGCCGGTGTTGAAGGTCGAGGGATCGGTGGCGGTCACGCCGGGGATGAGCAGAGTCAACGCGAAAAGGTTGCGGCTGATCAGCGGCGTGTCATCGATCGTCCGCGCTGAGACTACCGCGCCTACCTGGGTCACCTCGGTCTGCAGGAGCGGGACCTCCCCGATGACCTCGACGCTTTCACTGACCGTGCCGAGTTGCAACACGACATCCACGCGTCCGCGCTGATTTACTTCGAGGGCGATACCGGGATGGACACTGCTCCTGAAGCCGGGCGCTTCGACTTTGAGACTGTAAGAACCGGTTGGAATGCGCGGGTAGGCGTAGATGCCGTCTTCATTGGTGGTGGCGGTCCACTGTGTGCCGCGGTCCAGATCGCGGGCGGTGACGGCCGCCCTGGCGATGGCGGCGCCGGTGGCGTCGCTGACCCGTCCCGTCAGTCCGGCGCTGACTTCCTGGGCATGGCCGGCCGGCAAGAGTATCGTGCAGGCCAGCAAGAACCTCATTGGATGTGGGCGCAAATCAATCCTCCGGCTGCCGAAGATTGGGCCATTATACCGTTCCCTGGAAAAATCAAAAAACGGCGGTTTTGTTTTCAGCTGTTTAGCGGACGTCGGGCCTTGACGGCCGAAACCTTTCTGCTATTGTGAAAGCAAAGAATCGGCGACCGCGCCCCGGGGCCGGCTGAAGGGCGATGCTATCATAAGATTTAGACTGTTCTAGACAAGAGGTAAACGTCGTTTGGCTTTAGTCGAAGGTTGCAAGCATTCATTAGAGATCTCTGTCCCCGTCGAAGAGGTGGAGAGCGAAACAGGAAAGGTCGTCTCGTCCTTCCAGGCCAAGGCCAAGCTGCCGGGCTTTCGTCCCGGTAAGGCGCCCGCCAACCTGATCCGGAAACAATTTCAAGGCGATATCCGCCAGCGTGTGCTCGAGAACCTCATCCCGCGCTTTCTGCAAAAGCGTGTGGAAGAGGAAGATCTTCACGTGGTCGGCCGGCCCGACATCACGAAGGTCAAGTTCGACGACGGTGAGCCGCTGGAGTTTACCGCGGAACTGGAAGTGCAGCCGGAGATCGAGCTGGGAGAATACAAAGGCATCACGGTTCCTTACAACGAACCGGAAGTGACCGACAAGGACGTGGATGATCGCATCGAGTCGATTCGCGAGCGCAAGGCCGAATATGTGAACATCGATCCCCGGCCTCTCGAGGACGGCGATCATGCGCTGGTATCGCTGGCTACGATCAGCGGCGTCGAAGGCGATCCGGTCAAGCAGGACGAGCTGATGATCGAGATCGGCGGAGCGGAAACGGTGCAGGGTTTCACCGAAGGGCTGAGAGGCGCCTCACCGGGCGATGAGCGCGAGTTCGAGGTCGCGTATCCAGAGGATTATGGCCAGTCCAAACTGGCCGGACGGACCGTGCGATTCCATTCGCTGGTGAAGGGGGTCCGGCGCAAGGAGCTGCCTGAGCTGAACGACGAATTCGCCAAAGACCTGGGCGACTATCAGAGTCTGGAAGAACTGCGGGAGACGATCCGCAAAAACATTTTCTCCGAGCGCCAATACGAAGCGCAGCAGGACGCCAAGAACAAGCTGGTGGAGAGCCTGGTGGATCTCCACGAATTCCCCGTACCCGAAGCGTATGTTGACCGTCAGATTCAGACGCGCACCGAGCAGTTGCTGAGGACGATGCAGGCGCAGGGCGCCGATATCAAGAACCTGAAGCTGGACTGGCAGAAGGTGAAGGAATCGCAGCGGGAAAAGGCGGTGCGCGAGGTGAAGGCTTCGCTGCTGCTGGGCAAGATCTCCGACCGGGAATCGATCGCCCCCACGCGGGAAGAGGTGGACCGGGAGGTCGAGCGCATCGCCCGCCAGCAGAGAGAGCCCTTGGCGGCGGCCCGGTTCCGTATGGAGAAGGACGGATCGCTCAACCGGATTGCATCTCATATTCAGACCGACAAGACGCTCAATTTTCTGTTTGAACACGCTCGAAAAGTAGCGGAAGAACCCGGTTCGGACAATGCCGCGGCCATTGAAGCCGGCGCGGAGCAAAACAGCTAGACAAAGGATAACGGTGGGACCGGGTTCGTGGGTCCGCACCTCAAATCGAAAATGGCCTTGGTACCAATGGTGGTCGAGCAGACCAGCCGCGGGGAGCGAGCCTATGATATATACTCGCGCCTCCTCAAAGACAATATCATTTTCATCGGGTCGGGCATCGACGACAACGTCGCCAACCTGGTGACGGCGCAACTGCTGTTTCTCGAGGCCGAGGATCCGGAGAAGGATATTTCTCTCTATATCAACTCTCCGGGAGGCTCGATAACGGCGGGCATGGGCATCTACGATACGATGCAGTTCATCCGCCCGGACGTCAGCACCATCTGCATCGGGCAGGCGGCGTCGATGGCGGCTCTCCTGCTGGCGGCCGGGACCAAGGGCAAGCGCTTCTCTCTGCCCCATGCCCGGGTTCTGATTCACCAGCCTTCACTTGGCGGCCTCTCCGGACAGGCGACCGATATCGATATCCAGGCCCGGGAAATCCTGCGCATGCGGGAGATCACCAACAACATCCTGGTGCGCCACACGGGCCGGCAGCTCGACCAGATTGAGAAGGACGTCGAGCGCGATTACATCATGGTCGCCGAGCAGGCGAAGGAATATGGGATCATCGATCAGATCATTGACAAGCACTAGCCGGGTAGATGCGCTTTGGCGTTCGGTATAATAGTGTGGTACGCTCGATTTATCAACACATG
>DATJFH010000042.1:0-2360 GCA_035495815.1 Bryobacteraceae bacterium | reverse complement strand
GATCTGCAAAGTGACGCTGGCCTGCGGGGTCGTCGGCTTCGGCGAGACGATGCAGTATTACACCTGGGGCACCGTCCCGGAGACGGCCGTCGCCCGGGTGATGGAGAAAAACGCCGCCGAACACATGTGGGACGATTCACTGGGCTGCGGCCTGCAAATGGCCCTGTTTGACGCCGTGGCCAAGGCCGACGGCGTGCCGCTTTACCGCCTGCTCGGCCGCAAAGTCCGGGATCGCGGATTCGTGAGCTGGTGGGCCATCGACATGCCGGCTGAGGATTGGGTGCTGGAGTGCAAAGACGCCGCCGCCCACGGCTACACCGCCTTCAAGACGAAGGCCCGCCCCTGGTGGGACCTTGACGATCAATGCAAGATCCTCATGAAGTCCATTCCGCCTTACTTCTGGGTCAATTTCGATTTCAATGCCACGCTGCTCGATACCACGCATGCCGGCCGCTACCTGGTCGAGATGGAGAAGTACCCACAGATCCAGATCTGGGAATCGCCGATCCCGCAAGAAGACGTGGAGGGCAATAGGCTGCTGCGCAGCCAGACCAAGGTGCCGATCGCAATGCATTTCGGATCGCCGCCCATCATGACCGCACTCCGGCAAGACGTCTGCGACGGTTTTGTGATCGGCGGAGGGGCGAGCCAGGTGGTATGGCAGTCCAACGTGGCCGCCGCGGCGGACAAGCCGTTTTTCCTGGAACTGGTGGGAACCGGCATCACGGCAACGTACTCGCTGCACTTCGCCGCCGTGCTGAGCCACGCGCGCTGGTCGCAGGTGGACTGCCACATGATCTACACCAACCACATGATTAAGCCGGGGATTACCATCGAGAACGGCATGGCGGCGGTGCCTGAGGCCCCCGGCTTGGGCGTGGAACTTGATGAGGACGCGGTCGCCCGCTTCCGCATCGAGCCGCTTAAAGTGCAGCCGCCTTCTCCGCCCGACCTGTTGCTCGCCATCCGCTTCCCTTCCGGCTCGACCAATTACTACATCAACGCCGAGCAGTATTGGGCCGACTATCACGCGGCCCGCCTTCCCGTCTTCCCCAAAGGCGTTTACCTGGAGCGCATTCCGGATAACGGCACCCGGGAATGGAAAGAGCTGCGAGCGAAAGCTGCCGCCACAGGCGGGGTCCACACGGCGGGGCGGCCGTTGTAAGGCAACCGCATCCATATCCGGCTTCGGACAAAAGAATCGAAGGGCGCGCTCTGCGCGATCAAAGCAATGGGGCCTTCTAGATTTCGCTGGTCCATTGGTCCAGACTATTGGAATGTCGCGACAACTTCGAGAGACTCCCCGCGAGGCAGGGTGATTTCCTGGCCCGTGAAGTTGCTCCAGTCCTTGCCGTCGATCGAGACGCTCCGCAGGGCGCGTGGCGTGCAGAGAATGATCTGACGCGCACTGAATCCCGCCGGCCGGGTTACGCGCGCCCGAACGCCGGAGGTTGTGCCTTCCGTTTCAAACGAGATCTTGCCGAAGAAAGTGGGGGCGTCGCGCACCACGATCCGTTTGCCTGGCTCGAACCAGTGGGCGGGCGCGCCATCGAGCAGCCGGAGCGTATCCTGCTGCGGCGTTTCGGTGGCTTCCCGGACGAGCGCCATGCGAAGCATTTGCAGCGCCATACCGGGACCGGCGGACAGCGGCTCGCCTTCGCAGTTCTGCCACCCTTCGAACCCCCACCCCCATTGAAAATACCAGTTCCAGAGATTGCGCTGATGTTCGCGCCACATGGCTGCATTGCTTACACGTAGCGGAAAGATGCCGGCGACCTCCGGAAAGCTATACAGGTTTTGCGATGCGCCGTGCGCGAAAATACCATAGAGCGACGTCAGGAACTCTTCGCGCTTGCCCTGTTCGAGCAGGCTTTCGTAATAGCCCTTCCCGTAGATCTGATCGAGGCCGAGGGTAAATCGCACGAGGCCCGCAAGGATGCCGCCGCGGGCGTCCATGTAATCCGGAATCCAGCGGGAACGGGCATCGCTCGCATCGAACAATTTCACCTCGAGCATCATGGGCGCGAACAGGTTCCAGTAGTTCCCGAGGTAGAGCCAGGCGTTGCTGGCGGGGGCGTTGATGCCTAGGAAGTCGTAAGCGGGTTCGCGCTCGCGGTAATCGTGGCTCGCGCCGATCTCGAAGGACATGGGAAGGAACGCGAGCTTGCCGGAATGGTCCGCGATCCGGTCCGTGAGTGCCAAGAGGCGTTGCCGGTAACCGTCCGCGGCCTGCTGGTACCGGCGGGCTTCGTCCTGCCGTCCGAGGGTGCGAAACGCGAGAGCCGTGTCGTTCAAACCGCGCCAGCAGGTGGCGTTGGCGTAGAAGCTGTAGGCGGGTGTGTTGATGTCTCCGCCGTAGG
>DATJFH010000041.1:0-10135 GCA_035495815.1 Bryobacteraceae bacterium | reverse complement strand
GTTCCTGCTGACTCTGGCCGCTGACGATTCCCCGGCGCCCGCCGGCGGCGACAAAATCGGCGACCGGCTGCTGCATGAAACTATCGGCGTCTGGCGCGCCTGGGTCGCGAAGTGCCGCTACCAGGGCCGCTGGCGTGAAATCGTGGTCCGCTCCGCGCTGGCTCTCAAGCTCCTGACCTACCAGCCTACCGGCGCCATCCTCGCCGCGGCCACCTGCAGCTTGCCGGAGGAGGTAGGCAGCAGCCGCAATTGGGATTACCGGTATACCTGGATCCGCGATTCCGCCTTCACTATTTACGCGTTCCTGCGTCTCGGCTATACCGAGGAAGCCGACGCCTTCATGACCTGGCTGCAGGACCGCACCACCGAGCAGGACGCCGAAACCGGACCGTTGCAGGTGATGTACGGCATCGACGGCCGGAGCGCGCTTCCCGAAACCACCCTCGACCATCTGGATGGCTACCGCGGCTCCCGTCCCGTCCGGATCGGAAACGCCGCCAGCCACCAGTTGCAGCTCGATATTTACGGCGAGCTGATCGATTCCATCTATCTCTACAACAAGTATGCCCAGCCGATCTCCTATGATCTGTGGGTCTATATGCGCCGCATCCTCGACTGGGTCTGCGCCAACTGGGAACGGCCGGACAACGGCATCTGGGAGGTCCGCAGGGAGCCCAGCCACTTCGTCCATTCGAAAGTGCAGTGCTGGGTGGCGCTCGACCGCGGCTTGCGAATCGCCCACAAACGCGGTCTTCCGCTCGACCATGCGCGCATCCGCCAGGAGTCCACCCGGATCTATGAAACCATCATGGCGCGGGGTTGGAACGAGAGCCGGCAGACTTTCACCCAGGTGCTCGATGGTGACGCTGTCGACGCCACCGCGCTCACGCTGTCTCTCATGATGTTCGCCTCGCCGGCCGACCCCAGGATGCAGTCCACAATCAACCGGATTCAGAAGGAACTGGTGTCCGATAGCCTGGTGCACCGCTACGAAGTGGGCCGGGCGGTCGGAGACGGATTGCCGGGCAAGGAAGGCACCTTCAGCATCTGCACCTTCTGGATGGTGGAGGCTCTGGCCAAGGCCGGACGCCTGGAGGAAGCGCGTCTCCTTTTCGAGAAGATGCTTACCTACGCGAACCACCTCGGCCTCTACTCCGAAGAGATCGGCCCCACCGGGGAACTGCTGGGCAACTTCCCGCAGGCCTTTACACACCTCGGACTCATCAGCGCGGCCTACGAGCTCGACCGGGAATTGAACAAGCGGCCCTAGTATCTCCAAAACGCGGCGCGAGGCCGGAATCGAGTGGCTACGGCAGCTCTAGTTAGGCTGCCCTACAGAGGTCAGTTCGCGACGACGTCGCTAGGTCCCATGGAGAGCTCCCCGTATGACGGCGCGGTCTACGCACGCACCAAGCCCGCTGGAAGGATTATGAGCGAAGCGCAGGCCTAAGCAGTTTTGCGCCGGGTACGTGCCCGTGTCCGCGCCGCCTTGCGGGCAGCGCTCTTGAGACCCGCCTTACCCTTGGTCTTGACGGCTTTTTCCGCAGCCTGCCGCCGGCTCTCCGGGCCGCGGCTCCGGGCGCTGGCGTGCGCCTGCCGGGACAACGCCGCCGGGGATGCCGCCCGGGACCCTTCACGCTGAAGAGCTTTCTTCACTGCCCGCGACCTCCGCGGTGACGCTGCGCGTGCGGGATGCCGGCCTTTTTCGGTGTCCCGTTCCGCCTGCGCCCGGGTTCGGGCGGATGTCCGGCCCTTGTTCGGCGGCGGAAGCTTCACGCCGGCGCGTCTTGCCTTGGACAAGCCGATCGCAATCGCCTGCTTCGTCGAGCGGGCGCCATGTTTTCCTTCCCGGATATGGTCGATTTCTTCGCGCACGAACTCTCCAGCCTGGGTGGACGGAGCCTTCCCCTCCCTCGCGGCTTTTCGAGACCGCTCCAGAGTTTTCTTTTCCGGCATTCGTACCTCCTACTATAAGAGGGGAGCAATTCTCGTTCCTGCGCGGGGAGTAAAGACTGGCGGCTCGCCAGCCGAATCAGATGAAGGACTCGGGCGGGAGGCTTCTCGATAACGAAGCGACTCCTACTTCGACGGCTTCGGCGCGGGAGACGTCACTTGTACTTTGAAGGCCTGTAGCTGAGCGAGAAACTGCGGCCAGCTCGGATTGCCCGGCTCAGCGGCTTTCGCCTGGTTTACCAGCTTGATCGCGTCTTCCAGGTACTCGAGTTTGCCGCGCTCGGTGGGGGCCAGCATCGTTCCGTACCGCCATAAGATGGACGCCGCCACCGCGAGCATCGTCCCGCTGGACGATTGAGCCAGCGTTTTGCGCGCTTTGCCTGCAAAAGGTCCGCTGGCCTCGAAGGGATCGGCCGATGTCGGCTGGCCGTTAACTCCCAGGGCGTTCACGCCGAGAATGCCCATCGCATAAAGATAGCCCAGCCGCCAGTCCCATTCGCCATTTTCCGGCTGCAGGCTTTTCGCTTGCAGCAGCGCCCGCTCGGCCAGAGGCTTGTCGGACATTTGAAAAAACTTTCCGGCGTTGCCGAGGACGTAGGCATTACTGCCCTTCGACTCCATGAGAGCAAGCCACCGCTTCCGCGCCTCCTGATAGCCCTCCGCATCGGTCATTGCGCCGCTCTTCTCGGAGAGAGCGGCTTCTTCAAGTCCCGTGATGGGCGAATCCGGGTGGTGCTCGATCAGCCACAGGATGTGGCGCCGCCTGGCGGCTTTCGCGGCCGCTTCACCGGGCAGCATCCACTGATACCAGTAGTAGCCGAGCAGTTTCGCGCGCGCATTCAGGTCCTCCGGAGTCTTCTCGACCTGTTCTTCGAGCGCCGCGGCGGCCGCCCGGCTGATGTTGGCTCCCTGCTGCACAAGCTGTTCCGGCGACTGAATCACCAAAGGGCGCGTCGTCTGGCCGGCGCAAAGAGGCAGGCTTGCGAGCCACGGCATCACCCAGGCAAGAGGGCGAATACTCATGTTTTTATTGTAGCGGCCTGCCCGCCTGTAGCCGGCGAGCCGGTACTGATCCGCAATGAACGCGTTAGGATACCAGCGCGTGCGCCACTCGCGTGGCCAGCTGATCGAAAGTGAGAATTTCGTACAGGCTCGGGTCGGACATGATGCGCGCCACCAGCGCCGCGTGCATGGCGTGACCGGCCCGCTCGGCGATTACGTGGCCCAGCAGCGGCTTGCCGATCAGAGCCAGGTCCCCGATCAGGTCCAGCGCCTTATGCCGGCAACACTCGTCGCTGAATCGCAGACCACCCGGATTCAGAACGCCGGTGCGGTCGAAACAGACCGCATTGTCGAGCGCCGCTCCGCGGATCAACCCCATATTCCGCATCTGGTCCAATTCGTATTCGAATCCGAAAGTCCGGGCCGGCGCGATCTCGGCCGCATACCGTTCCGGAGTCACTTCCATTTCAACCGACTGCCGGCCCACCAGCGGATGCTCGAATCTTATATCGCAGGTCAATCGGAATGTTTCGTCCGGCAGGATACAGATGCGCTTGCCGTGGTCCTCCACCGAAACCGGACGGCGGATCCGCAGGTAGCGCCGCTTTCGCCGGTAATACCGGATACCAGCCGATTCGATCAAATTCACGAAGGGAAGACCGCTGCCGTCGAGAATCGGCACCTCCAGATTGTCGATCTCGACATAAGCATTGTCGACCCCCATGCTGTAAAACACACTCAGGAGATGCTCGGTGGTGGAGATCAGCACTCCCTGCCGCATGAGGCTGGTCGCATAGCTCACCCGGGCGACGTTTCGCCAACTGGCGGGAATCGCGAAATTGTCGAGATCCGTCCGCAAAAAGACGATACCTGTGGAAATCGGGGCCGGAAGTATCCGAATGGAGACTGGAACCCCGCTGTGAAGGCCGATTCCGGTCGCTTCGGCTGCTCGTTGAACGGTTGTTTCAAACCGCAAGAGTGAACCCCGTCATAATGTAAGTCCCCTAGGTTAGCAATCAGGAATCCGATGGGTCAAGTGTTTTGTTTTCAAAGACATTTCCGATTACAAAGTGTGGCTACTTTAGGACACTATGACCCACCAGTGTGGTGAAAATACCCCTTCCGGCTGGTACGTACCAATTACTGCGGTTGGTATGATGTTAACTTCATGGCACAGAAGCGTCTCTTCCTGATCGACACGTTCGGGTTCATCTTCCGCGCCTATCACGCAAGAGCCCGCAGCGGCGCGCCACCGATGCGAACCGGTAAAGGCGTTTCCACGGAAGCAATATTCATTTTCAACAATATGCTTCGGAAGCTGGCCAAGACTTACAAGCCAACCCATATCGCCGCGGTGTTCGAATCTGCCGGCCCCACATTGCGCGAGCAGGAATATACCGAATACAAGGCCAACCGCAGCGAGATGCCTCCCGATCTGGGAGAACAGATACCTTACATACGCCGGATCATTGAAGCCATGTCGATACCGATCCTGGAGTACCCGGGGTTCGAGGCGGATGACGTTATCGGCACGATTGCGCGCAGGGCGGAGAGCGCCGGAGTGGAGACCGTCATCGTCTCGAGTGACAAGGACATGCTCCAACTGGTGCGGCCGCGCGTTTCCATGCTCAATCCCATGAAGGACGATCTTTGGTATGACGAGGCCAAGGTCGAGGAGTTCATGGGGGTAAAGCCGTCGCAGGTGGCCGACCTGCTGGCGCTCAAAGGCGACACCATCGACAATATTCCGGGCGCTCCGGGCATCGGCGACAAGGGCGCCAAGGACCTGGTTCTGAAGTTCGGATCCGTGGAAGCGGCGCTCGACCGGGCAGCCGAAGTGGAGCGCAAGACCTACCGGGAGAGCCTGCAGAATAACCGCGAGAAGATCCTGCTCAGCAAGAGACTCGCCACCATCGAGACCGCCGTTCCAATCGAGTTTGCGATGGACCAGGTAGCCGCGCGCGAGCCGGACCTGGTCGTGCTCAAGAAGCTCTACCAGGAACTGGAGTTCAACAGCCTGGTGCGCGAGATGGGCCCGAGTGAGGACACACGCGCGCGGGACTACCAGCGGCTGGAGACAGCGAACGAGATTTCTCCCTATCTGCGATCGATTCCCGAGCGCGCCGCGGTGGCTATCGCGGTCGATCCGAGCGATCACGAGCTCGATTTCCGCGCGCTGGGGCTGGCAGCCAGGAGCGGGGAAGCGCGCGCGGTGTCGATGCAGGACCCGGAACTGCTGCGCCCGCTGCTCGAGGATCCGGACCGTCCCAAGATCGCCGCCGACGTGAAAGCCGCGCTGCTCGCGCTCGAGCGCCTCGGCATCCGCGCGCGGGGATTCGAGCACGACGTGATGCTCTACGCCTTCCTGCTCGACGCCGACCCGGGTGGCTGCTCGCTCCCCGAACTGGCGCAGCGCCGCTTCGATCTCAAGCTCGGACCGTCCCTAGAGCAAAAAGCGGACTGCGCTTTCGAGCTATACGAGAAGCTGTGTCCGGAGGTGGACGCGCGGGGCTTGCGTGAGCTGTACCAGACCATGGAGCTGCCGCTGACCCACGTTCTGGCGCGCATGGAATCAGTCGGGATCCGCATCGATCCGGTCGAACTGCGCCGGCTTTCGGTCCTCATGGATACCACCATCCGCCGGCTCACCGAGGAAGTCCATGCCCTCGCAGGCAAGCCCTTCAACATCAGCTCACCGCAACAACTGGGCAAGGTGCTGTTTGAGGATCTCAAGCTGCCGGCGCCCCAGCGTTACGGCAAAGGCAAAACGATTTCGACGGCGGCCGACATTCTGGAGGAGCTGGCGCCCGAACACGAGATCGTGCGCAAGGTTCTGGAATATCGCCAGCTGACCAAACTCAAGGGCACGTACGTCGACGCGCTGCCGGAGCTGATCCGTCCGGATACCGGACGCCTCCACACCAGCTTCAACCAAGCGGGCGCCGCCACCGGACGGCTCTCGTCATCGAATCCCAACTTGCAGAACATCCCGATCCGCACGGAACTCGGACGCGAGATCCGCGCCGCCTTCGTCCCCCGGGAAGGCTGGAAGCTGCTGGTAGCCGACTACTCTCAGATCGAGTTGCGCCTCCTGGCGCATATGTCCGGCGACGCATTACTGGTCGATGCGTTTACACACGGCGAGGACATTCACACCCGCACGGCGGCCGAGGTCTTCGGAGTCGGTCCGATGGCGGTCACGCCGGACCTGCGCCGCAACGCCAAAGCCGTGAACTTCGGCATTGTTTACGGCATCAGCGGATTCGGCCTGGCCGCGCAACTCGGCATCCCGCGCGCCGAGGCCGAGAAATATATCAAGGCCTACTTCGAACGCTACTCGGGAGTGAAGCGATTCATCGACGCCACTATTGAGGAAGTGCGCAAGACCGGTGTCACCCGAACTCTGTTCGGACGGGAACGCCCGATTCCAGACATCAACAGCCGCAATGTCAACGCTCGGGGCTTCGCCGAGCGCACGGCGGTGAACTCCCCGTTACAAGGCACGGCGGCCGACCTGATCAAGCTGGCCATGATCGGGATCGACCGGGCGCTGAGCGAGGGCGGATACCAGAGCAGGCTGCTGCTCCAGGTGCACGACGAACTGGTGCTGGAGTCGCCGCCGGACGAACTTGACGTGGTCTCGCAGATGGTGAAGCGGGAGATGGAGCAGGTGCACGAGCTGACCGTTCCGCTGCTGGTGGAAGTCGGCCGCGGCGACAACTGGCGCGACGCCAAGTAGAGCATTCCACGGCTGCTCTACGGCGCGCTCGAGCGCAGCCACCTGGTGCTCCAACTCCGCGGATTGAGGCGACTCCACCCGAGCCGTGGAATCCGGACGCGGCGCCGGCGAGGCGGAGAATCGCCACCCGATGCCAGCGCCCGAATCACGCCGGCCCCGATGGCGCCCGCATAAACCGACCTGGAGCGCCACCACGGGAAAACTCTGCTGGCAGGATGGGCTGCGCTCCCGATGCTCTCCAGGAACCTCTCCCGTACGCGGGGCCCCGGAAAGGCGTTCGAACCCAGCCCGTGCGAAGGTGAGTCTGAATCACTTCCGCTTCGGCCTTGTCGGACGAACCGAGCGCCCGAAAGACAGTAGTCTTCCGCGGTCAGCCCGTTACACAGTTTTCTTCCGGCACTGGTAGGTATACACGAAACCGGCAAATCCCTGGATGACGAATAGGGGTGTTTATAATCGGCTCAACACATCCTGATAGTACTTTTCATACAGCGGGATAATGCTGTTCGCGCAGAATCGCGTCAGCGCGGTGCGGCGGGCCGCCAATGCCATTTGCTCGTGCAGGCGGCTGTCGGAGAGCAGGTCAACTACCCGGGCAGCTTGCGCTCCGATATCACCTACCGCTTCGAGGTACCCGTCCTCGCCGTGCGTAACCAGTTCCGGAACTCCTCCTACCCGGGTCGCCACCGCCGGCACACCGCACGCCATACCCTCCAGCGCCGCCAGGCCGAAGCCCTCCAGTTCACTAGGCATGAGCAGCACGTGCGCCTGTGGGAGCAGCCGCTCCACATGATTCAACTTGCCCATGAACGTGATGTTCCGGTCCACCCCGAGATCGTGCGCCAGCCGCTCTGCGGGACTGCTTTCGGGGCCGTCGCCTACCATCAACAGATGCGCCGGGACCTGTTTGCGCGCCTCCGCCAGAATCCGGATGCAATCAAGCACGCGTTTGACCGGCCGGAAATTGGAGAGATGGATCATCAGCTTCTCCCCCGCGGGCGCGAACCGGCCGGCCTTCGATTTCTCCGGATCCGGTGTATACAGATCGCAATTGACGAAATTGTGAATGACCCGAATCTCGTTACCCACGCCGAATTCCTCCACGGTACGGGCCCGCAGGTATTCGCTGATGCAGGTCACTCCGTCAGATTGCTCGATCGAAAAGCGGGTGATGGGAAAGTAGGACCGGTCCACACCGACCAGGGTGATATCCGTGCCATGCAGAGTGGTGATAAAGGGCAGCCGGCGCTTGCGCGCAGTCATCTGCCGCGCCAGCAGAGCCGATATTGAATGGGGGATCGCGTAGTGGACGTGCAGCAGGTCGAGCTGATACCGTTCGGCCACTTCAGTCATGCGCGATGCCAGCGACAGGCTGTATGGCGGGTACTGAAAGAGCGGATAGTTCGAGACCTCGACCTCGTGATAATAGATTCCCGGGATGCCCGGGTCCAGCCGGATGGGATTGGCGTAAGTAATGAAGTGGATCTCGTGACCACGATTGGCCAGCTCGAGACCCAGTTCGGTGGCGACGATCCCGCTGCCGCCGTAGGTGGGATAACAGGTGACGCCGATTTTCATAATTTCGGGACCAGCCGGGCAACTCCGATTTGACCATGCAGGTTTTCATCCGGCGAAGCACGATCGCCGCCGCCGAACCAGACCCGTATGGATTCTCCTTCGACGAGCACTGTGGGATCACAGAGGACTTTCCCGTTCCATGGCTCCTCGCCGGCGAACGCCCCGGGCTGCTTCTCCCAGATTACGCCATCGGCCGAGTTCGCCAGACCGAGACGCCTGTACTCCCGGCGGTCACGCCCGGTATAAAGCATCCAATACTTGCCGTGGGACTGCCAGACGGCTGGTTCGCCGAGCCCGTTCTCATCGAAAGCGCCGTCCAGGCCGGGCTCGAGCACCGGATTGGTCCGCAGCTTCTGCCACCGGACGCCGTCTGCGCTGCGGGCCGCGCCCAGACGCTGCCGTCCGGCGCGATCCTGGCCGAGATAGTACATATAAAAAAAACCTGCGATGCGCAGCACGGCCGGATCCGCCGCGCCGCGCTCGTCCCAGCTTCCGCGGGGGCCGGTCTCGAGAACAGGTCCCGGAACCCGGGTCCACTGCCTGGCGTCGGGCGACCGGGCAAGGCCGATCTGGTGGCCACCGCGCGGCCCCGCCTGATACCAGTAAAGAAACTCGCCGCGGTCGAACAGCGCCGCGCCGTTGGCCGCGATATAGTTGCCCTCCCAGGTCTCAGGCCGGGGGGAAAGGATTCGGCCGAGCTTGCGCCACCGCACGCCGTCCTTCGACGTGGCCAGGCCCGTATGCCACGCCTTTCCGTCGTACCCGGAGTAGAGATTATAGTATTCGCCATTGCGCCGCAAGACGGAGGGATTGAGAACGTCTTCCGAATCCCAGCCGCCGGGAGAAAGGGAGGGAGCGGCGTCCGGTTTCCATTCGAACGAGGCTGCCGGAAGGCTGGGTGGCGGAGACGGCAGAGAGAAGTTGGCGTATCGGTTGCAGCCGGAAATACCGAGCCAGGCCAGAACCGCCCAGAGGAGCAGGCCGCGTGGTTTCAAATCGGGATCTTCATGCGCAATCCTGCGCCGTGCCCGGGACGCGATTCGAGCACCAGGTCGGCTCCCAGCGAGCGCACCCGGCGCTTCAGACTCACCGGTCCCATTCGCAGCAGATCCAGCTCATCCAGCGTATATTCGCCGCTGAAATGAAATCCTACGCCGTTGTCGTCGATCGAAACCTCCAAAATTTTGCCGACCTTTTCCACTGCAACCGCCACGCGCGTCGCCTTGGAGTGCTTGCGCACGTTGTTCAACGCTTCCCGGATAACCTGCAGAATGTCCGCCGACAGCTCCGGCGGGGTAGCAAACGGCCGCTCCCCTCCCACGAAGGTGACCGGGATGCCGCTTTCCTTTTGAAAATCGTCCACTAGCCTCCGCGCCGCTGCGGTGACGCTGGCGCCGTCGACGTCGAGCGGCCGCATATCACGCACGTAGGAACGCATGTCGCGGACCTGCGACTTGGCCAGATCCTGCAGCTGCTGTAATTCCTGCAGACCGGCCGCGCGGTCGCGGTCGAGAATCTTGC
Organism: Bryobacteraceae bacterium; assembly: GCA_035495815.1. Classification (GTDB taxonomy): domain Bacteria; phylum Acidobacteriota; class Terriglobia; order Bryobacterales; family Bryobacteraceae; genus DATJFH01. Next base: position 342 of record DATJFH010000041.1, on the reverse strand, counting down.
GGAAAATCTCGAGGCGCATCTGGATACTGATGAAGCTCTGCAGCGGACCGTCGTGAAAGTCGGCGGCGATGCGCTGCGCCTCGGCCTCGCGCGCGGTTTCCACGTCCTGACGTAACTGACTGGTTTCTTCAGTCAGAGCTTCCACTCGCTGTTCGAGCCACCGCTTCTGGAACGAAAAAACGCAGGCGAACACACCCGAGACGACGATCGTGGACCGCAGCACCTTCGCCGAGACCGGATAAGGCGTGGCGAAGAAAAGGATGCACACGGCGGCGACCAGCACGACCTCCCTCGGGCCGAAGAGCGTGATGGCGGTAATAATCAGGTAGAGAAAAAAGATGG
>DATJFH010000040.1:0-9045 GCA_035495815.1 Bryobacteraceae bacterium | reverse complement strand
GTTCCTGGCGAAAGCTTACGGTGGCGACGCCGAGATCGACAAGTCCGGACGCGTGCTGCTGCCGGCCAAGCTGCGCGAAGCGCTGAACCTGGAAAAACAGCCGGTGTGGCTGGACGAGTTTCAGGGCCGCATCAACGTGGTAACCAGGCAGGTTCACGACGAACGCATGCAACTGGCGAAGGCCAACATGTCCGAGGATTTGAAGACGCTCGAAAAACTGGGTTTGAAGTAAAGGCTGGGTTTCAAGTAGCTGGGTTTCAAGTAAAGGATGGCTTTGAAGTAGCTGTTATGTATGCACACGCCGGTCATGTTGAGGGAATGCGTCGAGTACCTGGCGCTGAAGCCCGACGGCGTGTATCTGGACGCAACCGCCGGATTGGGTGGGCACACCGGAGCGATCGCGCGGCGGCTGGCGGAGCTGGGCGGCAGCGGTTTTGTGCTGGCCTGCGACCGGGATGTGGAGAGTCTGGATCTGGCCCGCGCCAACACGGCGGACTGTGGATCACGGATCCGGTTTCATCAGAGTTTGTTCTCGCGGCTGGGAGAGAGGCTGACGGCAGAAGGGGTTTCACAACTGGATGGACTGCTCGCAGACCTGGGTGTTTCACGCTACCAGCTTACCGACGGTGGGAGGGGTTTCTCACTGATGGCGGACGGTCCCTTGGATATGCGCATGGGGCGCGATGTTCCGGGGACCGCCGCGGACCTTGTCAATTTCGAGTCCGAGAAGCAGCTCGCCGACCTGATCTTCAGGCTGGGCGAGGAAAGGAGGAGCCGAAGAATAGCCAGAGCAATCGTGCGGGCACGCCCTTTAAAGACGACCGGTCAGTTGGCCAAGCTGATCGAAGGGGTGGTGCCCCGCACGGAAAAGATTCATCCCGCGACACGCACGTTCATGGCTCTGCGCATCGCGGTGAACCGCGAGCTGGAGGAGCTGGACGCGCTGCTCGAGTCCATCCCCAGGCTGGTGAAGCCCGGCGGACGCGCAGTGCTCGTCACCTTCATGTCGCTCGAGGACCGCAAGGTCAAACACAGTTTTCAGGCCCTGGCGAAAGCGGGCCGGGCGCAGGTGCTCACCCGGCACGTGGTCAGGCCTGCGGAAGAGGAAATTCGGGATAATCCACCATCCCGTAGCGCGAAGCTAAGGGCTGTGGAGTTGTTGTAGAGAGGGAGCAAGGTCGGGCAAGATGGCTACGCTAGCGACTGTACTAGACAAACTCTTTGAGAACGGAATGAATCGGGGCGCAACGGCTGCGCACATCGCCGAGGCGCCTGCCCCGGTGCGCCCGTTCGCCAACGAAGACATCTTTTTTTACGTCAAGCGGATCGACAACAGCCGCGTGGTACGCGCTGCCGATCCGCAGGCGCGCGAGGCGTGCTGGAAGCTGATCGGCTCGGTTGTGGCCGCGGCCGTGCTTCTGATCGCCGTTCTGCTTCCCGGCGCTTATGGCCTGCTGGCGGGTTACCAGATTCAAACTCTGCGCGAGGATGCGCACCGCCTGGCCAACGAACGGGCTTCCCTCGAACTGCAGGAAGCCGAACTGCTCTCCCCGGCCCGCATGGAGGAACTGGCGCGCAGCCAGCAGTTCATCGATCCTGCGCCGCAGAAAGTGGTGTACCTGGACGGTCAAGCGGACGCGCAAGTGGCGCAGAACTCCGGACAACATGAGTCTCTCCCCATGAGGTCCGCGGCGCCCATCAACACTGCGGCGCCCTCCGCAGAAGGGAACGGGAAGTAGTTCCGGCGGAAAACGTGCGATGCCTCTTCCTCCCACCACCCAGCGTCTTCAATGGTTGCTGTGGGCGCTGCTCGCGTGGGCCGTCGCCATTTTCGGGCGGCTGGTCTGGCTGCAGGTAATCCGGCACGACGACCTGCTGCGCCTGGCCGAACAGCAGCAGCAGAGAACCGTGGAAGTGCAAGCCCTGCGCGGGTCGATCCTCGACCGCACCGGGCAGCCGCTGGCCAAGACCCTGCCGGCCGACTCGGTAGCCGTCGATCCGCAAAAAATTCCGGATCTGAAGATCGCCGCCGATGTTCTCTCCCGCACGCTGGATGTGGACCGCCCCCAGCTGTACCAGCGGCTCCGTGCCTACCAGGCGCGCGGCAGTCATTTTATGTGGGTGGCGCGCAAGCTCGATGCGAAACCGGCCGACCGCCTGCGCAGCAAGAAGCTCCCCTACGTCGAATTCCGCACCGAGCTCCGCCGCTTTTATCCGCACGGAACGCTGGCCTCGCATGTGGTGGGCGCCATCGGGTATCTGGAGGGCACCGATGCGGAGCGCGGCAGCGCCGGGATCGAGTCTTCCTTCGAAGAGGATCTGGCCGGGCGTCCGGGCCTGGCGCGCGAATTCACCGACGTCCATCAGACTCCCTACGAATCCTATGTGACGCGGGCGCCCGAAGCCGGTGCCAATCTTACGCTCAGTATCGATCCCAACCTGCAATATGAGGCGGAGCGGCAGCTGGACAAAGCCATCGCCTCCAGCCACGCGCGCACCGGCTCCATCGTCGCTATCAATCCGTACACCGGCGATATACTGGCGATGGCCAATTATCCGCGTTACGATCCCAATCTTCCGCCGCAGCCCGGCGAGGATCCCGCGGCGCGCAGCAACCTGGCCATATCGACCCCGTTTGAACCCGGCAGCGTTTTCAAAGTGGTCACGCTTTCGGCTGCCTTCGAATCCACCAACCTGAGCCCCGATACGCTGATCAACTGCGGCAACGGGAGCATCAACCTTTACGGCCGGGTGATTCACGATACCCATCGGTACTCGGTGCTGAGCGTGGCTGATGTACTGGCGAAATCGAGCAACATCGGCGCGATTCAAATCGCCCTGAGGACCGGTGAACGGCCGCTTTACAAGTACCAGAGGCTGTTCGGATTCGGCCAGAAGACCGGGATCGAGCTGGCGGGTGAATCGGGCGGCAACCTGCGCGACGTGAAGCAGTGGATGCCGAGCTCGATCGGATCGCTCGCCATGGGCCACGAAGTCAGCGTGACGTCGCTGCAGCTCGCGGTGGCCGGAGCGGCCGTGGCCAATGGCGGCCTGAAGGTGAAGCCGCGGCTGGTGATCGCGCGCCAAAAGCCCGGCCAGCCGCTGCAGCGCATCGCTCCCGAGCCGCCCGTGCGGATCCTGCGTCCCGAGACTACCATTACCATGCGCCAACTGATGGAGGGCGTTGTGCTGCGCGGCACCGGCCGCGGACTCGCGAATCTGAGGGGTTATACCTCGGGCGGAAAAACCGGATCGGCGCAGATCTACGACGCCAAGGCACACCTCTACACCCACAACTACAACGCGAGTTTCCTCGGTTTCGCGCCGGTGGCGAATCCGCAAATCGTGATCGCCGTGACGCTGAACCACACCACTGGCGGCACGGCCGGATACGGCGGACCCGTCGCCGCGCCGGTCTTCCGCGAAGTGGCCATGGATGCACTGCGGATGCTCGATGTGCCCAAGGATCTTCCTGAGGGCGAGCTGCGTGCGGCGCAGGTGTCTAAAGATTCGCCCAAAGATTTAACCAAAGATTCATCTCGAGCGGGACTGTTCGCCCCGCCGGGACAACGACCTGTATCCTCCGTCACTCCGCCGCCGGTCCAGGACGACGCTTCGGCTTCGGCCGAGATCTCTTCCTCGGACCGGCGGCCTTTTTTGACCGCGAGCACGGAGATGCCGGGCGGACCGCGCGCTCCGGATTTCTCGGGAAAATCGTTGCGTTCCGTGCTGGAGGAATCGGCCGCCGCCGGTTTCCCCGTGGAGGTGCATGGTAGCGGGCTCGCCCGCAGCCAGGACCCGCCACCCGGCACCCCTCTGCGTCCCCACGCGCTCGTGCGGGTTCAATTCGGGCGATGAAGCTCAGTGAGCTGCTGGCGGGGGTGGCGCTCCGCGAAGCGCTCACGCCGGAGCTGGGCGGCCTGGATGTGGCCGGCCTCGAATACGATTCACGGCGAGTGGAGAAGGGCTTCTTGTTTTTTGCGTTCCCCGGATCCCGCGTCGATGGCCGCCAGTTTGCGCAGGACGCGCTGACCAAGGGCGCGCTGGCAGTGGCTAGCGAGTTGCCCCGGCCGGTCGAGTTCGCCGGTGTTTGGATCCAGGTCGAACACGGCCGCCAGGCACTGGCCGTCGCTGCGCGTAATTTCTACCATCGCCCCGACGAGCGCGTCCTCTTTACGGGAATCACCGGCACCAACGGCAAAACCACCACCGCGTACCTGATCGAGACGCTGCTGCGGGCCGCCGGCAAGGTGACAGGACTGATTGGCACCATCGAATACCGCTTGGCCGGCCACGTCCTGCCGTCTCCGAACACCACGCCGGAATCGCTCGATATCATGCGGTTCGCCTCGCAGCTAGAAACCCGCGGCGGCACCCATTTGATTACCGAAGTCTCTTCCCACGCGCTGGCGCTAGGCCGGGTCCACGGACTCCGCTTTCATACCGCCGTATTCACCAACCTGACCCGCGACCACCTGGACTTTCACGGAACCATGGAAGAGTACGGCGCCGCCAAACGCCTTCTGTTCAAATCTCCAAACCCAGGGCAGCCCGGTCCCCGCTGGGCCGTGCTGAATGCTGACGACCCGGTGTCTAAAACCATGCAGCCAGGAGCATCGGGCTCACGCACCATCTGGTACGGGCTCACGGACCAAGCCGATTTACGGGCGGAGAATATCATCTCCGGATTTACTGGTTTGGCTTTTGACGTAACCTGGAACACCCGTCGTGCGAAAGTGGAATCACCGTTGTTAGGGCAAGTGAACGTATCGAATATTCTGGCCGCCCTGGGCGCCGGTTTGAGCTATGGCCTGGATCTGGAAGCCATGGCGGGCTCGGTGGCCGCTTGCCGCGCCGTGCCGGGCCGCTTCGAACCCGTCGATTTAGGTCAGCCGTTCCTGGTTGCCGTGGACTACGCCCACACGGACGATGCGCTCCGCAATGCGATCCAGACCGCCCGTAGTCTTTCAAAGAGTAGAGTGATCACGCTGTTCGGCTGCGGAGGCGACCGTGACCGCACCAAGCGCCCCCTCATGGGGATGGCCGCCGCCGAGCTCAGCGATTTTGTCGTGCTGACGTCGGATAACCCCCGTTCAGAAGATCCGTTGTCGATCATGAATGACGTGATGGTCGGCTTGCGGCGCTTCGATACCCGGCATGTCGCCGAGCCCGACCGCGGAAAGGCGATTCAACTCGCGATCCAGGAAGCCCAACCCGACGATGTGGTGCTGATCGCGGGTAAGGGTCACGAAACGTATCAAGTCCTGAAGGATCGGACCATTCATTTCGACGATCGAGAAACGGCGCGGGAGGTTCTTCGATCATTTGGATACAAGGACAAGCCTGAATGAACAAGCCGCTGAGGTGGGTGGCGGCACAGCTTGGGCGGCCGATCGAGACGGATGCTCCAGTGACGGGCTGGAGCGTGGATTCGCGGACGCTGCGCCCCGGCGATCTGTATTTCGCCCTGCGCGGACCGAATCACGACGGGCACGCCTACGTCGCCGAGGTATTGAAGAAAGGCGCGGCCGGGGCGGTTGTCGATCGAGAGGTTGAAGGCGCTCCGGTGCTGAGAGTTGAAGATTCATTGGCGGCGCTCCAGACGCTGGCGTCAGCCGCTCGCCGGGAATGGGCCGGAGACGTGGTCGGCGTCACCGGTAGCGCCGGGAAAACCACCACTAAGGACGTGATCGCGGAGATGTTGTCGGAGGGAATCAAGACGGCCAAGACGGAAGGGAATCTGAACAACCACGTAGGGCTGCCGCTCTCCTTGCTGCGCGTCGACGATCAGGCCCGGGTCGCGGTTCTCGAAATGGGGATGAACCATGCCGGCGAGATTCGCGCGCTGGCCGAAATCGCCCGGCCCAACGTGGGCGTGGTGACCAACGTCGGCGCGGCGCACATGGAAAGCTTCGATTCGATCGAGGGCATCGCCGCCGCCAAGCGGGAGCTGATCGAAGCGCTCCCTTCGAATGGCACGGCAGTCTTGAATGCGGATGACGCGCGCGTGGCGGCGTTCGCGGCTGTACATACACGTGCCCATAAGGGTCCGGTGATCACCTACGGCGAATCCGAGGGCGCGAATGTGCGCGCCCAAGACGTCCGGTTTACCGAAGACGGCGTGACGTTCCGCGTGGGCGCGGTGAAATTCGAAAGCCCCCTGACTGGCCACCACAGCGTGTCCAACCTCCTGGCCGGGATTGCGGTAGCTGGCGTATTCGGGATCGCTCCCGATCGCTTGACGGAGCGGGTCCGCAATATTCAGCCCGGCAAGATGCGCGGGGAACGGTTCCGGCACCGGGGAATTCTTGTGTTTAACGATTGCTACAACTCCAATCCAGACGCGGCGCGGGCCATGCTCGCCGTGCTGCGCGATACTCCGGCGCGGCGCCGGTTCGCGGTTCTGGGGGAGATGCTCGAACTCGGCCGCTGGGCTGAGCCGCTTCACCGCGCGGTAGGAAACTACGCAGCGGAGTGCGGAATTGATGTGCTCGTTGGATTACGCGGCGCGGCCTGCTACATGTTGGACGCGGCCAAGCGTTCCGGCCTTCGGGCTGACGCCGCGTTTTTTTTCGACGACCCCATCCCGGCCGGCCAGCTGGTGCGCTCGCTTGCGCAGCCTGGAGACGCAGTTCTATTCAAGGGTTCCCGTGGGATTCACGTGGAGCTTGCCCTGGAGCAGTTTCTCGCCTCCCCGGAAGGAGGAAGAAGCTGATCCATGCTGTACTGGCTCGGATACGAACACCTGTATCATCAATTCTCGCCGTTCCGCATTTTTCAGTACGAAACGTTTCGCACCGCCATGGCCAGCCTGACGGCACTGCTGATTTTCGTGGTGCTCGGTCCCTGGTTCATCGACCGGCTGCGGAAATTCCAGATCGGTCAGTTCATTCGCGAAGAAGGTCCGGTTTCGCATCAGAAGAAAGCCGGAACTCCGACCATGGGCGGCTTGCTGATTTGCGCCGCAATCGTGATTTCGACGTTGCTGTGGGCCAACCTGCGCAAGCCCGCCGTGTGGGTCGCCCTGGCCGGATTGGTGAGCTTCGGAGCCATCGGTTTCTGGGACGACTACGCCAAAGTCCGGCGCAAGCAAAATCTGGGACTCACGGCGCGCCAGAAACTGGCGCTGGAGGTGCTGGCCGCCATGCTGGTGGGCGTCCTGCTCCTGGGTATGAACGCCAGCCGTTTTTACTCGATGGAAATGAACGTGCCGTTCTTCAAGGATTTCAAGCCGGATCTGCTGATTCACTCCTGGCTGACCAATCCCTGGACCTATCCGCTGGCGTTCAGTTTCTTCTTCCTTTTCGTCGCCATGGTGCTGGTGGGAGCGTCCAATGCAGTGAATCTGACCGACGGCCTGGATGGCCTCGCCATCGGGCTGATGCTGATCGCCGCGGGAGCCATGACCGTGCTGGCCTATCTCGAAGGCAACGCCGACTTCGCGCGCTATCTCGAATTGTCGCGTCCCCGCGACGCCGCGGAGCTGACCATTTTTTGCGCGGCGATGACCGGCGCGTCGCTCGGTTTCCTGTGGTACAACGCGCACCCCGCGGAAATCTTCATGGGCGACGTGGGATCGCTGGCCCTTGGCGGCGGTCTGGCGACGGTCGCCGTATTGTTGAAGCAGGAGCTGCTGCTGCCGTTCATTGGCGGCGTATATGTGCTCGAGGCTCTGTCGGTGATCCTTCAAGTGGGCAGCTTCAAGCTGCGTGGAAAGCGGATTTTCAAGATGGCTCCGCTTCATCATCACTTCGAAGCATTGGGGTGGGCCGAATCCAAAGTGATCATCCGTTTCTGGATCGCCGGCCTGGTGATGGCGCTGTTCGCGCTGACGACGCTCAAACTTCGATGAAGGTCCAAGGTGCGCGAGCAGTCGTTGTGGGGATGGCGCGGAGCGGAGTTGCGGCGGTGGAGTTGCTGATGGAACAGGGAGCGCGAGTTACGGCAGTGGATCAGGCGTCCGTGGTGAATGCGCGCTTGGCAGAGTTGGGCGTGTCCGCTCAGCCGCAGGAAGCTGCGGCATTCGAGAGAGCGGATCTGGTGGTGCTCTCGCCGGGCGTGCCCGCCGACCTGGATTTGGTGGAGCAGGTCCGGAGGCGCGGCGTTCCGGTGATCGGCGACCTGGAGCTGGCGAGCTGGTTCCTGCAAGGCGAAATCATCGGCATCACCGGTTCGAACGGAAAGACGACCACGACTGCGATGACCGGACATATTCTGAAAGCGAGCGGGCTTCCCGTGCAGATCGGCGGCAATATCGGTACTCCGCCGGCATCCCTGGTGAAAACATCCCGCGCCGGACAGTGGAACGTTCTCGAGCTTTCCAGTTTCCAGCTCGAAACCATCTCCTCCTTTCGAGCCCACATCGGCGCGGCTCTCAACGTGACGCCCGACCACCTGGATCGGCACTATACCTTCGAAAAGTACGCTGCCGCCAAGGCGCGCCTGTTCGAGAACCAGCATTCGGACGATTTCGCCGTGCTGAACGCCGACGATCCCGTCACGCGCGGGTATGTGGAACGTACCACCGCAAAATCCATGTTCTTCAGCTCGACGAACAAAGTCGAGTCAGGCGCAAGTCTCGACGGCGGCCGGATCCTTCTGGATGGCCTGCCAATCATGTCGGCGGCCGAAGTCCCTCTGCGCGGCGTTCACAACCTGGAGAACACCATGGCTGCCGCCATCATGGCGCGGCTGGCCGGCGCCACGAACGAGCAAATTCGCGCCGCAGTGATGAGTTTCCCCGGCGTCGAACATCGGCTCGAATTCGTGCGCGAGCTCGACGGCGTCGCCTGGTACAACGATTCCAAAGCCACCAACGTCGATGCGACGCTCAAGGCCCTGGCCGCGTTTCCTGGCCGGCTGTGGGTGATCCTCGGGGGCAAGGATAAGAACAGCGATTATCGCCCTCTCGCGGCGGCCATGAAAGAAAAAACGCGCGGAGCCTTGTTAATCGGCGCGGCTGCCGATAAAATTGAAGATCATCTGCACGGAGAAGTATCCACGGTGAAGTGCGGGACGCTGGAAGCCGCAGTCCTTCACGCCCAC
>DATJFH010000039.1:0-3490 GCA_035495815.1 Bryobacteraceae bacterium | reverse complement strand
CGACTCTCTCCTTTTCTCGGCAAAAGAAAATTGCTCTGAGCCTATCAGGCTCGGAGCGCTGAGAGTCGCTACTTTCTACGATCTACCGGACATTTCCCGGCACAGCGTTCCTATCCGATGGCGCCGGTGAGCGGTCGCGTGGGCGGAAGACCGGCACGTAGCTGCCCTTTACGCAGTCTATGTAAAGTGGATCGTGCCGTCCCTCCTGCCGGTAATATTCTTTCAAGCGTGCCCGCAGACGGCCTGCGTCGACGCGTACGATGGGATCGATTCGTGGATCAAACGAGTGCAAGCGGCCAAAGACGGCCACGCCCAGGGCGTATTCCTTTAACTCGCCGGCCCTGCCCTCAAGCGTTTCCTGCACGATGTAGGCCAGGAATTCCCGCAGCCGTCGTGACCGGGTGAACGGGGAGCTTCCAAGGATCTTTTGCAGTTGGGCGATGATGGCCGGGGGCGAGATGCTGTCGACATCGGCCTTGCTGCCACGACAGGCCCTGTTGGCAAGACCGATGAGGGGATTTTTAGTAAGAACGCCGATGGTCATGATCTAACCCTCGCACCTGGAAGGCATTTACCGGCTGCGTGCCCAACCCCGAGCAGAACGCAACTCTTTGCCAGGGCGCTTGCGAATATCCCCTGGACCTCTAACTCATACTACACGAGGTCCCGGGGGCTGGAGGATGGTAGCCGATGCCGGTTTGGCCTTCAATAACCGGGAAAGCGGCTGTGAAACGGCCGGACCGGTAACATTCTGCCGGCGCAGAAAGTCAATAATCCCATGAAGAATGTTCTCAGAGCTTTGCTCGCGGCGGTGCTTGCGTACGCGATTCTGCCCACGGCGGCGCCACAGCCAAGTGCGGCGTCGAAGACGTTTCGCGAAGGTGTGTTCACGGCGGAACAGGCGACTCGAGGCGAACAGATTTATGCCGCGAAGTGTTCCGCGTGTCATGGCGACAACCTGGCAGGCATGGAGAGCGCGCCGGCTCTTGCCGGGGCGAACTTCAGGAAATCCTGGGACAGCCAGACGCTGCTGACTCTGGCTAATAAGATCAAGACCACCATGCCGCCGTCCGCGCCCAACTCGCTGTCGAGCAGCCAGCTTACGGACCTTCTGAGCTTTATGCTGAAGGCGAACGAGATCCGCGCCGGTAATGTCGCGCTGAACCTTCCCATAAGCGACAGATCCGCTACGGCCGTTTTCGTCCCAGCAGGCCAAGGCCAGTGGACCACCTACGGAGCCGACCTGGCGAGCACGCGATACTCGCCGCTGGACCAGATCAACAAGGACAACTTTAGCAAGCTCCAGGTCGCCTGGCGCCTGAATACGAACAATCTTGGACCGACTCCGGACAGGCTTTATTCCTCCACGCCGCTGATGGTGAATGGGGTTCTCTACAGCACGGCCGGGACAGCCCGTTCGGTCGTGGCTTTGAACCCCGGGACCGGTCAAATGCTCTGGATGTACCAGCTCGAAGAAGGCGAGCGCGGGCAGTTCGCGCCCCGTAGAGGCGCCGGGCGGGGACTGAGCTACTGGTCGAGTCCTGACGGCTCCGATCAGCGGATTCTTTTCGTGACGCCGGGATATCGGTTGGCCGCGTTGGATGCAAAGACGGGGCATCTGGTCGAGAGTTTCGGGAAGAAAGGCATGATTGACCTGAAACTTGACGACGATCAGGATATGGACTTGGTGCGAGCCATCGTCGGATTGAACGCCACTCCGCTGGTGGCGGGAGATGTTGTCGTGGTTGGCGCGGCGCATGCGGCGGCCGGAAGCCCGCAGGGTTCACCCAGCGCGATCGGGTACGTCCGGGGCTTTGACGTCAGGACCGGCAAACGGCTCTGGATCTTCCACACGATTCCGAAAAAGGGCGAGTTCGGATACGACACCTGGTTGGACGGCTCCGCCGAGCGCAACGGAAACCTGGGCGCATGGGCCCAGATGAGCGCCGACCTGGAGTTGGGGCTCGTGTATGTGCCGACGGAAATGCCGGCGAACGATTATTACGGCGTCAACCGGCCTGGCAGTCATCTGTTTTCGGAAAGCCTGGTTGCGTTGGATCTGAAGACCGGGAAGCGCAAGTGGCACTACCAGACGATTCATCACGGACTCTGGGACGCGGATCTGCCGTGCGCGCCGATCCTTTACGACATGGTACAAAACGGCCGCAAGATCAAAGTCCTTGCGCAGCCCACCAAGACGGCCTTTCTGTTCGTCTTGAATCGCGAGACCGGCGCGCCGATCTGGCCGATTGAAGAGCGGCCGGTGCCGCAATCGGACGTGCCGGGAGAGAAGACCAGCCCGACGCAGCCGTTTCCGACCAAGCCGGCGCCCTTCGACCGGCAGGGCGTTTCGATTGACGACCTCATCGATTTCACGCCGCAACTGCGGGCGGAGGCAGTGGAGTTGGTCAAGAAATACAGGATCGGGCCGCTCTTTACTCCGCCCGCACTGGCCCGTCCCGATGGCCCGTTGGGGACGTTGATGCTTCCGATGGATGTCGGCGGTGCGAACTGGCCCGGCGGTTCCTTCGATCCGGACACAAACCGCTTATACATTCATTCTCATACCACCGTGTTTACGCTGAGGAACGTCCCAGCCGAGCTCGCGATGCCGGGCCCTAAGAATATGGGGGGCATTCTTCGCCCTGCCACTGAGCCGGGCGAAGAGGAAGATGGAGCTGGGAGAGCCGGTGGCGGCCGCGGGCGTGGCGCCGGAGGACCTGGCGGGTTCGGCGGATTCGGCGGTGGCCGGGGGCCGGGAGGCCGCGGACCTGGCGGCCCCGGCGGTCCGGGCGGACCCTTCGGCGGAGGGCGGGGCGGTACGAACGTCCAAGGCTTGCCGCTGATCAAACCGCCGTACGACCGGATCACGGCGTACGACATGAACACGGGCGAGATCCTGTGGCAGAAGACTCACTCTTCCACACCGGACGAAATCAAGAACAATCCCGCTCTCAAGGGGCTCGACCTGCCGCGATTGGGGCAGCCTGGGCGAACTTTTATAGGCGTGCTAACGACTAAGAACCTCGTCATCGCCGGCGAAGGGGGAGTGCACACCAACGCCAAAGGCGAGCAGGTGGCATTGCTCCGTGCGTACGACAAGGACACGGGCGCGGACATCCCGGCCGAGATCAATATGCCTGGGAAGCAGACCGGATCGCCAATGACCTACCTGTACAACGGCAAGCAGTACATCGTGGTCGCCGTGACGACCAATGGTATGAATGGCGGAGGCGAGCTGATCGCCTACGCACTGCCGTAGAGCGGGAGCTCGGTGAGTGGCGCAGCGGCCACCGACCCGAAACTGACGTACCAAAAGATGAAGGCGGCGCCCGCTGTTGCGCGCGCCGCCAATAGTCGCCGATCTCCCAACTTCAGAAGGTGAATTTGATCTGCGCTTGTAGTGTTCGCCGGGGCAGAGCGCCGGTTGCCGCTCCGAATCCGGCGTTCAGCGGTGTCAGCCGCGCTGTATTCAGGCTGCCGTCGGTGT
>DATJFH010000038.1:0-9590 GCA_035495815.1 Bryobacteraceae bacterium | reverse complement strand
CATCACTGGGAGGTGATGTGGATGGATCCGAAGACGATGCCGCAGTAGGTTGGACGGCGATCCGCGGAAGTTTATTGCTGTTCGAGCCGGCGAATCTTTTCCAACCTGCGGTTGTGTCTCTCGAGGCCGGAGAAGTTTGCTTTGATGTAAGTCCGCACTAAATCCAGCGCTAATTCCGGTCCTACGATCCTGGCGCCGAGGCACATGACATTGCAGTCGTCGTCCTCCACGGCCTGGTGCGCGGAGAAGACGTCATGGCAGGTGGCCGCGCGGATGCCCCGGAACTTGTTTGCCGCCACGCAGGCTCCCGCGCCGCTGCCGCAGATCAGGATGGCGCGTTCGACGCGGCCCTCGAGGATCGCCTCGGCTACGGCGCGGGCGTAATCCGGGTAATCCACAGGGTCGGCCGAGTTCGTCCCAAGATCGAACACCTCGTTCCCGCTTTCGATCAGATCGCGTAGGATCCGCGCCTTCAACGGAAACCCTCCATGGTCGGCGGCTACAGCGATTTTCATAGTAATAAGACGCTACCCGCAGTCAATTATCCCATCAATGCGCTCTTGCTTTTGGACCTTCCGTTGCTATACTAGCTGGTTCTGATCCAGGAGGAAGTCTTGCGTATCCCCATCTGTCTGTCCCTTATTTTGGCCCTGTCATGCCAAGCGCAACAGGTCAGCGGCCCCAAATCGGATTTAGTTCAGTCGAGCAGCGGATTAAAAATTGTGGTGGTTCAGGGTGAAGGCGCGGAAAACAACGTGCGGACCCGCAGCGCCACGCAGCCAGTGGTAGAAGTCCGGGACGAGGGCGACAAGCCCGTTCCCGGAGCGGAGGTAGTGTTTCAGCTTCCTCCGGCCGGTCCGGGAGGTGTATTCAACGGCTGGATGCGCACGCAGACCGCGCGCACGGGGCCCGAGGGACGGGCCCAGGCCAACGGATTCGCGCCCAATGATGAAGAAGGCCGGTTCAACATCCGGGTGACGGCGACGTCCGGGACGAAGACCAGCAACGCCATCATCGCGCAGACCAACACGCGCGGAACCGGCAACGGCGGACACCACGCGAAGAGCAACAAGAAGCTGTGGACCATCATTGCCATCGTGGGCGTGGCGGCGCTGACGGGTGGAATCATCGCGGCCACGCGGGGCGGTGATTCGAACTCCTCCGAGACGGTGTCGATCCCGGTCACGATCAGCCCGGGGCCGGTGACGGTGGGAGGTCCCCGATGATCGCCAGGGTAGCTTTACTGGCTGGCGTCTGCGTTTTGGCGGCGCTGGCGGAAGATTCGCGGGTGGGCGGGCCGACGCCGGGATTCGTGTTTCACGGTCCGACGCATTCCATCCGTCCGATCGTAGGAGTACCGGGCGCCGCTTATCTCGGGGCGCCGGTGGCGCGTGATTTCGACGCAGCCTCGATTTCGCCGCTGGGCAAATCGGCGCTGGCCGTTCGCGGAGGCCAGCTCTTCTTCGTGCAGGGACTCGAGGGCGGCCAAGCGGTGGAAACTCCGGTGGAAGGCGGGCTTCCAGCGGTGGACATGATTACCTGGAACCTGGACGGGCTCAGCGCCGCGGTCTACGCATCGACGTCCCGTCAGGCGCAGATCCTCCGCAGCCCGGACGCCGGACAGACGCCCGCGGTCGAAACGGCGGTCGATTTGTCAGGGACGGAAACGGCGGTCTCGGCGCTGGCGTTCGACGGCAGGCGCCTGATCGTGGGCGCGGGCGGGATTTATTTAGGAGACGTGTCCGGGCTGCAACTGGTGACCCGCGCCGCGAACCCGGCGGCCTTTGCTTTAAGCGGCAGGGATGTGTATGCCGCGGACGGCGACCGCAGCCAGATCTGGCTGGTCCGGGAATACGCGGGCGAAGCGACGCCGATGCTGTTCGCCGACGGCCGGGCGGGTGTGTCGTCGCCCTCGGGCTTGCGGCTCTCGGGCAATGGCAGGAACCTGGTGATCGCCAATGCGGGCGCCTCGAGCGTCGACGCGCTGGAGATCGCCACACGCTCGCAGGTCCGGCATCTGGACCTGGAATTCAAGCCCACCCGCATGGATACGATCGGATCCGGCGCGCTGGCGCTGCTGAATCAAGGCACGGGCGGCGAGCCGCTCTACATCATCGACAGCGGGGAAGATCTTGCGGTTTACTTCATCCCGGCCCGGAGCGAGGAATAGCCCGAAATGTCCAGAGCCCACTTCAATTTACTCTCCACCGCGCTCCTGCTCGCCGCAACCTCGGCCGCGCAGACCCCGACGATACCTTTCAGTTTGCGAGTCCAGCAGGGGACGACGGTGACGAACGCCGCGGACGGCGCCGTCATTGCGTTTCAGGCCGAAGCGATCGGACGCCCTGCCGACGCGACCGTCAACGTGACCCACCTGGGCGTCCTCCAGGCGTCGAATAACACGTTTGTCGGAACGGCAACGATCACGGCCCTGGACATTTCAGGCTCCACGGATTTTCAGGTGGTCGGCCCGGAAGTCAATCAGACGTTCACTCCCAACCAGACGTTCACGCTGAGCATCCGCTACCGGCCCACGACCAGCCTGCGGGTGACGGGGGCGGTCAAAATCAGCTACTCCGAGCAGCTTCCGACGCCGCCCAACGGTGTGGCGCCGAAGCCGACCACCGGATCGTTCACCTTGAATTTCTCCGGCGTGGCGCCGGAGTTCACGTTCGCCTATCTGCCGCCGCCCAACGGCAACACGACCCCGCTGAATCCGAACGAGACGATCGTGTTCCCGGTCACCAACGTCAATGACACGCCGACGGCCACGGTGGTAATCACGAACAAAGGATCCGGGCCGGGCGTGGTCAACTCGATCGCCGTCGCCGGAGGCGCCTTCACGGCGGGCAGCCTGCCTCCGGCGCTGGCTACGGTGGAGGGAGGAAAGGACCTGCGGTTCGCGGTGAAGTACTCGCCGCTGGTAATCGAGACCAGCCGGGGAACCGTCCGGATCGAGTTCGTGGACCGGACGGTGACGTTCAACGTGCTCGGGAGCAGCCAGGGACCGGTGTTCACTTACAGCGTCATCCAGAGTTCAGGCGCCGCAGCCGTTCTGGGCGGTGACACCATCACGCTGCCCGACACGCCGCTGGCCACGCCAACCAGCGTGGTCGTGCAGGTGCAAAATACCGGGAACGCCGACGGCAGGATCGCCAGCATTGACGTGAACGGCGCCGGATTCACTCTTACAGAACTGCCCTTCGCCCCGCTGACGCTTATCGCGGGCAGCTCGATCACGTTCACGGTCAACTTCAACCCCACAGCGCCCGGACGCGTTTCCGGCCGTCTCCGGATCGGGGCCGATATTTTCACGGTCACTGGAAACGGGCTGGGACAGACCTTGATTTACGCCTACGTTGCCGGGGGCGTAACCACACCGGTGCAGAACAACAGCAGCGTGGTCTTCACGCCGTCGGCCGTGGGGCAGGTTTCCACGCTGACGTTCCAGATCACCAACAACGGCACCGCGCCCGGGTCGGTGAACAGCATCAGCGTCAACCAGAACCAGGGCGCCGGCGCGCCGCCGGTTTCCGCCAGTTCGGTGAGCATCTTCTCCGTCTCCCGGCTGCCCGCGCTTCCGTCCAGCATCGGACCGGGGGAAACCGTCGCCTTCGCGGTCACGTTCACGCCGCAGTCGATCGGAAACGTGAACGGGGTGCTGCGGATCGACGGCCAGACTTTCCCGGTGTCGGGCGTGGGCAATCCGCCGGCGGCAATGGCGGATTATCGTTTCACCGGCGTCAGCGGAGCGCAAGCGCCACTCCAGCAGGTGGCGACCGGGCTCACGCTGGCTTCACCGTATCCGCTGAATCTGACCGGCGTGCTCACCCTCACATTCACCTCCGACGTCTTCAGCAACGATCCGGCGGTGCAGTTCGCCTCCGGCGGGCGGACGGTGAATTTCAGCATTCCCGCGGGAACCACGCAGGCGGTCTTCCCGAACAACTCGACCACCATGAGCTTGCAGACCGGCACGGTAGCGGGCACGATCACACTGACACCGTCTTTCGTGACCGACGGCGGAATCAACCTGACGCCGGCCACACCGCCCTCGCAGAACCTGACCATTCCGCAATCGGCGCCGCGCCTGTTGAGCGTACAGGTGTCGGCGCACACGGCCAGTAGCCTCACCCTGCTCATCACCGGATATGCCACCAGCCGCTCCATCACGCAGATCGACGTGCAGTTCACGCCGGTCTCGGGTGAAACCGTCAGCACCACCAAACTGACGCTGCCGGTCGACGCCAGTTTCACCGCCTGGTACCAGAGCGCCGCGTCGCAGGCCTTCGGCAGCCAGTTTACGGTGACGCTGCCGTTCAACTTCTCCGGTGACGTGACCAATGTGACCAACGTGAGCGACACGATTCAGTCGGTCTCGGTGACGCTGACCAACCGGCAGGGAGTCTCCTCGTCGCAGTCGGTGAATTTGAGGTAGTAAGATAGGAGTTCTTGCGCTTCACATTCCCTAAGGCTGCGGTTGTCCTGCTCACCCTCGCCTCGGCTGCCCATGCGGCCGAGGCTCTGATTTCAGATCGGAACCATGCGAGCGAAGTGCTGCGGGAGACGCGCAACTTTCGCATCTTCCTGCCCGGCGACTACGGCGAGAACACCAAGCGCTATCCGGTGATCTACTGGTTCCACGGTTACGGCGAACGGCACAATAAACCGATCAAAGACCGCAACTACGATACCGGCGAAGACTACTGGGGCGACACGATCGGGGCCTATGTTTCCAAACACGACCTGATCGTGGTCAAACTGGACGGGTACAATCCACGCACTCCGAAGGAGGAGTACGTGCGGCCGTGGAACATCGGGCCGGTGGAGACGGAGCGGCAGTTCCCGCTCTACTTTCCGGAGCTGGTGGCCTACATCGACGCGAATTACCGCACCATCGCGGACCGCAATCACCGGGCCACGGCGGGGCTGTCGATGGGGGGATTCATGTCTTTCTGGGTCGCGGGCAAGTATCCGCACCTGGTTTCGAGCGCGTCGAACTTCATGGGCTCGTCGGAATTCTTCGTCGGCACGCGCCGCCTGGATGTGGAGTACCGGCACGATGAAATGAGCGGCAATTACGACGGTGTGCGCACGCGCCTGGTCACCGGCACAAAGGATTTTATCCAGTTCTTCCACCGGCGCATGAACGCCATCTGGCTGTTCACGAATCCGGGATTCGAAACCCACGATTATGAATTCGACCACGGCACGCCGCGCATGGCGGCCACGCTCGACTTCCACATGAACGCCTTCGCCAAGCCCCTCCCCAAGCCCGCGGCGTGGAACCATATCGACGTGTACCAGTTCTTCGATGTCTGGGGCTGGAGCGTGGCCAGCGACCGGCGCAGTCCCGGGTTCACGGCGCTGGAGAACGTTTCGAAGTCCGGATTCCGCTGCGCCGTTCGCGAGTGGGTCCCCGGTGGATCGGTGATGCCGAAGGTGAAGCTCTCCATCTCGACGGACCGGCTTTATCCGCCGCGGAGCCCGCAGACCATAACGATCGTGCGGCTGCGCGACGGGAAAGTACGGCGGCTGGCGCTGAAGGCCGACGCGGAGGGCCGGTTGACGGTGGATATGGACGGCGAGGACCAGGAGGTGGGCATCTCTCCGGGCGGCGTGCTGGCGCTCTCCAGCTACCGTGTGGAGGGCGAGCCATGGGCGACGGTGCGGCGTCCGGTGAAGATCCGGGCGCGGTTCTGGAACAAAGGCGCGGCGGGGCTGGCCGCCCAGACCGTGCGATGGGAAACGCCGAATCCGAGCGTCGGGATCCCGGAAGCCGTTTCCAAACTGCCGGCGATGGCCGCGGGCGCGTCGGCGGAGGCGCAGCTGACGATCCATGTGTTCGACGAAACACGGGAGGTCGTGCGGCTCTTCGCCGTTGCCGGAGGACAGAAGCTGCCGATCAACATCCCGATGTTCGCTCCGGCGGCGCCGGTAAAGGATTTTCGGGTCGCGGACGGGAAGCAGTATCGGGTTTACCAGCGCGCCACCGGGATCGAGGATCTGGCGCTCGGCAGGGGCAACGGCGACGGAGCCGTGAACCCCGGCGAGACCATTGCCGTGCTGCTGCCCGACGGCGAGGGCTATCGGGCGGCGGAGCTGTTCACGAACGACGCCTGCGTCGACAACTCCGCGCGCGGGTCCGATCCGTGGGGTGTTTACGACCACGTCGGCGCCTCGTCCAAATACTCGCTGCCCGCCATCCGCTCCGATTGCGCGCCGGGGCACCTAGTCCGCTTCCTGGCTCGCGTGCTGCTGCCGGATAAGCCCAATCACAAGCTGCGATACGCGGAGATCGATCTACCGGTTGTTCTCCCACCACGATAATTTCGAGGCCTCGACGACGAGCAGGTCCGGGCGGCCGTCGTTATTCCAATCGACGACCATGGCTTCCACCACGCCGGACGTGCGCCCCATCTCGGCCGGAGAGAAGCGGCCGGCGCCCTCGTTGGTGAACAGCATCAGGCGGCCTGCGCCGGCGCGCTCGGCGGCCAGGATATCGGGCTTGCCGCCGCCGTCGAAATCGGCCACCAGCAGGGTACCAGGATGGTCAAGGCCGAGGTTCCCCTCGATCCGGTGCTCAACCCACAACTGCTTCGGATCGGCGGGCTTTTCGAACCAGGCCAGGCGCGCGCCCCGCATCTCCGACTGGCTGACGATCAGGTTGGGCGTCCCGGCCCCCAGCAGGTCGCTCCAGGCCATGCGCGCCATGCCGGAGAGCCGAGTTTCCGCCCACGTCCGGATGGCGAACAGGCGCCAGTGCAGATCGAACGACTCCGGGCACTGAATCCAGTAATTTCCGCTAAGGATGTCGGGGCGCCCATCACGATCCACGTCCACCATCATCAGGCCGCCTTGATCGGAAGGGCTGTAGAAGGAGTAGAGCTCGCGGTAGGTCCACGCTTTGGCCGGATCCTTCGGCGCCTCGTAAAAGCGCACCTGAATGCGGCGCTGCACGAGGAGAATGCCGCTACGGCCATGGATCGAGGCGGGCAGAATCTCGTGGGCGAAGACGCCGTGATCGATTTCAGAGCTTTTTCCACTCTGCAACCCGACCCGGAAGAGAGCACGGCGTCCAGCGGCCTGATTGAGAATGAGATCGCCGTCCAGCATCGCTCCGCCCGGTCCGGCGGGTCCGGCAAGCCGCGCTCCCACGGCGCGGATCCGGCCTTCCGGCAGCTCCCACACGAGGATGCGGTCACCCCAGGTGACCAGCCGCCTGCCGGACAGCACGGCGCCGGCGATTCGCTCCCTTCCCAGATCGCGTATTTCATGACGGGTGAAGGAGAGCATCGCGACAATGTTATTCTACGGCACAGTGAGGGAGCTTTCGGATTTTCTGGCCGGGCGCGGAAGAAACCTCGATCTTGACGAGGCTGCTCTGCACCTGGCCACGGTCGAATTTCCCGGGCTCGACAGCGAGCCGTTCCTGGAAATTCTGGACTCGTATGCGGCGGAGCTGGGAAATCGGCTGCGCGCGGGGCAATCCTTTATACCCGCCGCGAACCAGTACCTGTTCACAGAGATGGGATTCGCCGGGAATTCGGCGGATTATTACAATCCATCGAACAGCTGTCTGAACGAGGTGCTGACCTCGAGGACGGGCATTCCGATCACGCTGTCGGTGGTCTATATGGAGGTCGCCCGGCGGCTGGGCCAGCCGGTTTTCGGAATCGGCCTGCCGGGCCACTTCATCGTGCAATACGACGACGGACTCAGCGGGATCTACCTCGATCCCTTCCACGAGGGCAGGGTGCTCGAACCGTCCGATTGCTATGAGCTGGCGGGAGCGGGCCCGGATCCGTCGCTGCTGGCGCGGGTCGACAAGCGGCAGATCGTGATCCGGATGATCAACAACCTGCGCGGAATCTATTTCTCGAGGGGCGCGCACCGGAAGACAGTGCAGATTCTGAACATGCTGCTCGATGCCGACCCGGAAGCGGCGGAAGAGTACAAGCAGCGGGCGATCGCCTATTTGCACATGGAACAGACCCGGGCGGCGAAAACAGATTTCGAGCGCTATCTGGAGTTGCGTCCGGAGGCAGCCGACCGCGGGCAGATAGAGAAGCAGTTGACGGCGCTGAAGCGATGGCTGGTGGGGATGAATTAGGCACGGCTGCCCGTCCGTCTGCGATTCGGGAATCAGTCGACGCTATGGACCATCGCGCAATGCTCCGGAAGTCACTCGAGGCATAAGTCCGCTACCAGGGGAAGGTGGTCCGATGCGATCATCGACACCCGGCTGCGATGAAAATCCGCCTTCTCGACCCGGAGGTGATGGTCGAAATAGATGTGATCCAAATGCAAAACCGGCAGGACGGTGGGATAGCTTCGCGCCCGGCGGAGGTGATGGTGTAGATTCGTGCGATGAAATTCCGCGGTGAGGGTCCTGGTAACCAGTCCCCGGGTCCACTCGTTAAAATCGCCGAGGACCACGCGGGGACCCGAGATGTCGACCGCCTTCAACAGATCATGGTCGACAAATCGCGCCGCCTGTTCCCGGCGTTCCCGAAAGGCAGTGCCCAGGTGCACGTTGAAGACGTGCAGGACACACCCGGCAGCGCGAATGTCGGTGCGCAGCGCTCCACGCTGTTCGCGGCCGGCGACGCTCAAGTCGAATTGCCTGACCAAGTCGAAATCCCACCGGCTAAGAGTAACGTTACCGTACACGCCACCCTGGTGCCGGCGGGTTTCGCCGATGGTGTGAAAGTATCCGAACTTTTCCGCCAGATAGCTCGCCTGGTGGTCCTGAATCGTACGTCCCTCGTGGCTCACAACCTCTTGCAGCGCCACGATGTCGGCGTCAATCTCGGCAATGACGCGCCCAATCCGTTCGATGCGCGTCCGGCCGTCGAGCCCGCGGCCCTTGTGGATGTTGTAAGTCGCAATGCGAAATGTTCGCATAAGCGGACCCGAGCCAAAGAGCAATCCTTTTGCCGCTGCGTCCAGCATTGGACCGACTGCGCCTAGCCCGCGCTCGTCGCGATCGCCTTTTTCGCCTCCTTTGCAGCTTTCACCGCCAACCAACGCTTTTTTGTGGCGGCGCTGATCGCCTTTCTACCAGCGGCGCTGAGCTTCCGCTTAGGCTTGACAGTCGCAGGCGCCGTTTCGGCGACTTGCTTTAGCCTGGCGTATCTGGCCCGCTGGGCCTTTGCCATTCTGCGACGAACCGCTGCGCTCCGCTTCTTTCGGGGCGTGGGGGTTTCGGAAGCAGCGGATGGCGCTGCGCGGTTTCCATCCAATGCTTTACGAATCTCCGTGATTCTGAGCGCCAGTCGCTCCCTTTCAAATTCCAATCCGGCCAGGGCCGCAGCGAGATCATCGTTCGTGAGTTTGAGATTAGCCATGTGTGTTGTAAGTACTGCAACTGATTCTACAACAGGATGCCGTGTTCGCCGGTAGCGGCGAGATCACCGGTGCGCGGGACCGTACAGCACCCGTCCGGCGCGCCAGGTGGTCATCTTTCCGTCCGCCAGCGCCGGCGTCCCGTTGACCAGCACGTGCCGGAATCCTTCGGCGTACTGGTGCGGACGGACGAAATCCGCCTTGTCAATGACGGTAGCCGCGTCGAACACCACCACGTCCGC
>DATJFH010000037.1:0-10810 GCA_035495815.1 Bryobacteraceae bacterium | reverse complement strand
GTCTTGCCTTCCGCCGGCGCCGCCTCGATCTTGCCCTTGCCGAAATCCGGCGAGGCATCCTCGTACACCCGCTCGATCTTCCCGTTCTTCACCAGCACGGCTCCGGACTCGATTACCTTTCCCGTCCCGGTGAAGATCTTCGCGCCCTGAATGACGAAGGTGTCGCTGCGCATCAGGTCCCGCCACAACAGCTCCGCCTTCTTCTTCTGGTCGTGGCTGTACGCCTGATAAGCGCCCATTACCACGAACGGCGAAAGCACGGCCAGCAGCCACAGCCGCGCCGACGGCCGCAGCTCCTCCTCTTTCTCCCAGCGGAAGATCTGGATCGAGATGAACAGAGCCAGCGCCATGGTCAGCAGCAGCGCCGCCACCGCCGGTAGGTTCTGCCCCAGGGCTTCCCTGCGCAGGAACACGCTCTGGAACCCCGTCACCAGGTAGGTGGCCGGCAGGAACTGTCCCACGACCTGCGCCCAGCCCGGCAGCATCGTCACCGGAAACGTGGCCCCGCTCAGGAACAGCATCGGCATGTACAGAAGCTGGATGGCGATGGTCGATTCCTGCGCGCTGTTGACGACCGACGCCAGGATCAGCCCGATCGAGCGGAACGCGAACACGCCCAGCGTGATCAGCCCCAGCAGCGAGAACGGCCGCTCCGGTATCGCCATGCCGTAAATGAAGTGCGCCAGCGCGCAGATCAGCAGCACCGCCGGAATGTAGATCAGCCACCCGGTGACCATCGACGCCGCCAGGATCGGCGCCGGCGAAATCGGCGTCACTTTGAACCGCCGCAGGATGTTCTGCTCGCGCTCCTGCACGGCGCGCATGCCGGCCCCCCACAAACCGTTGCCCAGGATCCCGATGGTCAGCACCATGGTCACCACGTTGCTGACGCCGCCGCTGCGGCTCGCGCCCATCATCTCCGAAAACACGAAGAAGAAGATCAGCGGAAACAGGTAATTGAAAAAAATCACCGAGCGGTCGCGCGACGCCAGCAGGATGTCGATCTTGATCATCGCCAGGTAGGGTCGCACCGGCTACTCCCTCAGGCTCTTGCCGGTCAGCTCGATGAAGGCGTCTTCGAGCGTGGGCCGCTTGAGATGGATATCGGCGAGATCGAGACCCGCGCCGTCAATCCACTTCACCAGGTCGATCAGCGTGCGCGCCGGATGCGTCGTCAGCACCGACAGCCGGCGGCGGTCGTCGCTGAACACCGCCTCTCCGGCGTCACGCCAGGCGGATGCCTCGCCGTCCGGCAGGGACTGCTCGCAGCTGAGCTCGATCACCGACCGCCCCAGCGTCCGCTCCTGAATCTCCTGCGGCCGGCCGATGGCGATAATGCGGCCTTCATCCACGATGGCGACGCGGTCGCACAGCTTCTCCGCCTCTTCGATGTAGTGCGTGGTGATCAGGATCGAGCGCTGCTCGCGGCGCAGCGCCGAGACCAGCTCGTGAATCTCCAGACGCGCCTGCGGGTCGAGGCCGGACGAGGGCTCGTCGAGAAACAGCAATTGCGGATCGTTCAGCATCGCCAGCGCCAGCGCCAGCCTCTGCTTCTGACCCCCGGAAAGCTGGCCGTAGAACGCATCCCGCTTTTCCCACAGCGAAAGCCGCTTCAGCAGCGCGGCGCCGTCGACCGTGTGGGTGTAGAGGTCGCGGAAAAGCTCGATCGCTTCGTGAACTTTGATCTTTTCCGGAAGATTGGTCGATTGCAGGCAGACGCCGATCCGGTCCTTGAGCTGCCGGCTCTGCGCGCCCGGATCGAATCCCAGAACCGAAACGGTCCCGCCGCTGCGCGCGCGCAGCCCTTCGAGAATCTCGACCGTGGTGGTTTTTCCGGCGCCGTTAGGGCCGAGCAGTCCGAATACCTCGCCCGCATGCACTTCGAAATCGATGCCTTTGACCGCCTGGAATTCGCCGTAGCTCTTGGTAAGCCCGGCGACTTGAATGATGGGATCGGGAATGGCTGGCTGCTCCTGCCGTTAAACCGCAGTGTAGCATGCGACCTGATCGAATCCCGGCGCCGGCGTCAGGTCCTGATTTCGCGGAACAGAATGTCGGCGGCCGCCTTGCGGTTGTGAAATCCGAGCTTGGAATAGGCGCTTCTCAAATGTTAGCGGACCGTCTCGCGCGTGATGAACAGATCATCGGCGATTCTTATGCCCCTCGGCCAGGCGGCGCAGGATCTCGCTTTCCCGCGAGGTGAGGCGGCTGTCGTTGACGACGCCGGGCGTCGAGCGCGACGCGCTGGCCGTCAGCTTCCGGCCGGCCACAGCTCACCCTGCGCCACGCGCTCGACCGCTTTGCGGATCGTTTCGGCGGAGCTATCGTGCTGCAGGAAGCCGGCAAAACCCAGTTGCAGCAGGTCGGCTAAACGCGCCAGGCTGGCGTCCCGCACGAGCAGGATCACCCGCAGGTCCGTACCCAATGCGGTTCGGATCCGGAGCTGCGCCCGGCCTTCGTCGGTCAACTCGTCCTGATCGACGAAAACGATGCATCTCAGAAAGTGCCGGCTGGCCCTCAGGGCGTCGACGAAATCGCCGGTGTGATGGCAGCATTTATCGGCGTCATCGAAAAAGATTCGGTAAATGTCCAGAATCGGCTGGCTGGTTCCACAGACGATGACGATCTTGAACGTCGCCTGCCCCGGATCCGCCGACGGCTCCGTTTCGCTGCTCGATCGCTTTTGGTAGTTAGCGGCCATCCTGTCAGGTAGCTATAATTACGAATCCGGCAGGGCGATTGGATCACGACCCCTGTTTTTACAGTACTCATTCCGCGCTAGTCGTGGCCGATGAGCGCCGCGGAGCCGACGGCGTCCTGCTTCGACACTACAAGCTAGCCCGTAGTTTCGGAGGGTACAGACCGGGTTGGTTCAAATGCGGTGAAAAGCCTTGAGGATTTCCCGGGTGGGGTATTGCAGCGCGATGGGGCGGCCGTGCGGGCAGCTCATGGGGCAGTCGGTCGCCGCCAGCGCCGATAGCAGCCACTCCATCTTGGTCTGATCGAGCCGCATATTGATCTTGATCGCGGCGCGGCAGGCGATCGAGGCGGCGATGTTGCGGCGAATGTCGTCGATCGAAAGGCCGCGCAGCTCGCCGTCTCCGATTTCCAGGATCTCGAAGATCAGCTTCTCCAGATCCGGCACGGCGACCGCGGCCGGAGCCGCTTTCACGGCGATGGTGCGGTTCCCGAAAGGCTCGGTCTCGAAGCCGATTGTCTGCAGCTCATCGGCGATGCGCGCGTATTCGATCTGCTGCTCGGCGGTGAGCTGCAGAATCAGCGGCATGAGCAGCGCCTGCGTCTCCACGCGGCCGGCGGCGCGCTGCTTCAGCACTTTTTCGAACAGGATCCGCTCGTGAGCGACGTGCTGGTCGATAATCCACAATCCATCGCGGCCGGCGGCGATGATGAAGCTCTCGTGAATCTGGCCCAGCGGCCGCAGATCCCCTAGCGCGGTGAGCGAGGAGGAAAACGGCGGCAGCATGCCGGGCGGGAAATCGCCGTGCGTTTCCGGGACTCGCCCTTTGGGCGTGGGCGACGGGATGCGGATCGATTCCTCCACGCTTCCGAAATCGAACCGCGGCGCGGGACCAGGTTCCGGACGAAGCATGAACTCCGGCGCGTCGCGCGAATCGGGCCCGGCGGGCGGGGGCAATTCGTTGGCGAGCATCTGGGTGAACTCGGAGAAGGGCAGCGCCGCCGCGGGCTGCGGGCTCGACGGAACCTGGAACGCGGGCGCGGGACGCGATTCGATCAGCCGGTCGCGCAAGGTGTCGCGGACGAAATCGTGGACGAAGGATTGATGCCGGAATCGCACCTCCGTCTTCGCCGGGTGCACGTTGACGTCCACCTCTTCGCAGTCGCACTCGAGAAACAGCAGCGCGAACGGATAGCAGGCGTGCGGCATCAGGTTGTGATAGGCGGAGGTGATGGCGTGCAGCATCAGCCGGTCGCGGATGAGCCGGCCGTTGACGAAGGTGAAAATGGAATTGCGGTTGGCTTTCTGAATCTGCGGCCGGGAAATGAAGCCCTTCAGCCGGAAGGCGCGGCTGGGGGGCTCGTCCGGCTCGCGGCGGTAATCGGCGAGCGCCTCCGAGGGCGCAACCGGAGGTGGAGGCAGGAGCAGGTCCTTGTGGCAGTCGCCCAGATCGACCAGCTCGTCCAGAATCTGACTTCCGAACACCTGGTAGACGCGCTCCCGCAGCGTCGCCGCCGGGGTGACGTGGAGCAGCTCGGCGCCGCCGGAAATCAACTGGAACGTCTTGTCCGGATGCGCCAGGCTGTAGTGGGTGGCCAGCGAGGCGATGTGGGCGAGCTCGGTCTGATCGGAGCGCAGAAACTTCTTGCGCGCCGGAATGTTGAAGAACAAGTCCCGGACCGTGATCGAAGTGCCGCCGGCCAACGCCGCCTCGTCGCAGCGCAGCATTTTCCCGCCGGCGATCTCGACCCGCGCGCCGGTGGTCTCCTCCGGCGAACGGGTCTCCAGCAGAAGCCGCGAAACGGACGCGATCGAGGGCAGGGCCTCGCCTCGAAAACCCAGCGTGGAAATGGAGAGCAGGTCTTTCACGTCGCGCAGCTTGCTGGTGGCGTGGCGCTCGAAGGCCAGCATGGCGTCGTCGCGCGACATGCCGCAGCCGTCGTCGGTGACGCGGATGAGGCGCCGGCCGCCGCTCTCGACTTCGATGCGGAAACGCGTGCCGCCGGCGTCGAGTGAGTTTTCGAGAAGCTCCTTGAGAACCGAAGCCGGCCGCTCGACAACCTCTCCGGCCGCGATCTTATTGGCGATCTGGTCGGGGAGAACGCGGATGCGGCCCATCCGCTACTGTGTGGCCACGCCGCGTTCCTGCAGCAGCTCGCCGGTGGTGCGCAGCAGCGCCAGGATATTCCGCCGGTAGGCGAGCGACTGCACGACCACGTTCGATTCGGCGTTGATCAGGTCGTTCTGCGCCTGCAGGACAAGGAAGATCTGGCTGGTGCCGAGCTCGTACTTCTTATTCTCGGCGTCGAGGCGGAGCTTGGCGAAATCGCGCGACTTGACGGCCAGGTCGACGCTGGTCTTGCTCGATTCCACCTGGTTGACCGCCTGCAGCACTTCGAGCCGTATCTGCTGCTCCGCGCTGCGGGCCTGAAGCGCGTCCCGTTTCTTGTTGATGAGCGCGTCGGCCATATCCGCCGACGCCTGGCGGTTCTTGATCGGGAGCCGCAGGCGCAAACCGAATCCGTAGACGGGGTAGCCGAAACCGAACAGTTGATCGAGCGAATCGCCGAAGCCGCCGGGAATGATCTGGGTAACGGTGGAGCGGCTGCCGATGTCGTTGAACACGTTCTGCCGGATGTAAGCCGTGCCGCCGCGGCCCTGGGCTGTGTAAACGCCGGTCAGGGAAAGATCGGGACGCATGCTGTTGCTGATCTGCTTGATCTGCAGGTCGTCGACGTCCAGGTCCTGTATGGCGGACTTGAGGTCCGGGCGCAGGACGAACGCTCTTTCCACCAGGCTCTCGCCATCCAAAGTTCCGGTGTTGGCGGGAGGCGCGGGGGTTTCAGTCAGTGTAATCGGCAGCTTGCGAATATCCGGATCGAGATCCGCCCCGATCTGACGGCGCAGGGCTTCATCCTGCTGCAGAACCGAATAGCGGGCCTGGGAAACGGAGGCCTGGGCCTGCACGAACTGGAGCTCCGGCTGATAAATGTCCAGCTTGGAAATCGCTCCCAGCTCCAGTTCCCGCTGCGAGCGTTTCAGGAACTTGTCGGCCAGATCGAGAGCGCTCTCCTGGACACGAAGGTTTTCGCGCAGCTGGACCGCCTGCCAGTATGCCAATTCGGCCTGGCTGAGAAGCCCGATCAAGGTATTCTTCAGATCGTACTCCGTCTTGCGGACCCGGCTGCGGGCGACCATGATCGGCAGGCGGTTGATGTAGGAGCCGCGGTTGCGTAGCAGGGGCTGGCTGAAGCTGAAGGACAGGCCGGTGTTGTACGCCGGGTTGAAATTGGAGAAGCCGCTGTTGGAGGTGCTCTTGATTTCGCTGAAGCCCACCTGATACTGGGTCCCGTTCTGCATCAACTGGGAGTAGTTGAAGTTCAGCGGCTGGCTCAGGGTGGCCAGGGTGGTGGCGCCCTGCAGCGCGTCCGTGCTCGGCGTCTTGGTGCGGGTGTTGTTGAAATTGGCGGTGGCCAGCGGATCGAAAGGGGCGAAGCCGCGCAGGATGGCGTTCTGGGCGGTATCGACGCTCAGGCGCGAGATGGCGACCTCGGTATTGTTGGCCATCACCAGCTCGACGTAGGAGCGCAGCGACAGCTCCAGCTTGCCGTCCACCACGAAGTCCGACAGGCGGACCGGCGGCATCATCTCGACCTTGGCGCTGGGGGTGGAGAACGTTTCACGGAAATAAGACGGCTTCGGGAAGAAGTTCTTGTCCTGCCCGGCTGCGGTCCAGACAAAAAGAAGAAGAGCGGCGACGAATCTGAGATACATAGAGGTTGAATTTACTCGTATCGGATAGCTTCGATGGGGTCCAGCTTGGCCGCCTGGACTGCGGGATAGATACCGAACAGCAGACCGATGAGAACCGACACTCCGAACGCCACCCCGATGGAGGTGCTGGTGACGACGGTGGCATAGCCGGCCTGCATGGAGATGATACGGGAGAGGCCGACGCCGAAGCCGATTCCCATGAGCCCCCCGAGGAACGAAATCATCACGGCTTCCGTGAGGAACTGGCGGACGATGTCTCCCTGGCGGGCCCCGATGGCGCGCCGGATACCGATCTCGCGCGTGCGCTCGAGCACGGTGGCGAGCATGATGTTCATGATTCCGATGCCGCCCACCAGCAGCGAGATGCCGGCGATACAAATCATGACGAAGGCGAAGATCTGGTTGGTGGCCTGCTTCTGCTTGAGCAGCCCGGCGGGAACCAGCACGGTGAAGTCGCCCGCGTCCTTGTGAGTGGAGGCCAGAATGGCGCGCACCACGCCTTCGGTCTCGATGGAATCGGTGCCCGGCTTGACCCTGATATAGATGCCGTCGATCTCGTCCTTGAGCCAGCTCATGTTGTCGTCGAAGCGGCGCATGACGCTGTTGAGCGGCGCGATCACCAGGTTGTTGCGGTTGCCGGAGGTCGCCGTCTCATCGGTGTCCGAGCTGCTCTGGGGCGCCATCACGCCGATGACCTGGAGCCACACGTCGTTCATCTTGACGTACTTGCCGACGGCGTTGTCGAACCCGAGAAGGTTGACCTTGGCGGCTTCTCCGAGCACGCAGACGGCTTCCGAGCGCATATTCTCGTCTTCGGTGAAGAACCGGCCGGACACCAGCTTGAGGTTGTTGATTTCCTTGTAATTGGGGAGAACTCCAAACACTTGAGGGAGCTCCTGGTTGGTCTTGGGAAGAGATTTCTGAATCTTGAACCTCTTGCGCGGCGTAATCAGCTCGATGCCGGGGATGTTCTCGGCGATGGCCCGGTAGTCCCGGAAGGTGAGGCCGGGAGAGATGGCGCGGACCGTCTGCAATTCGTTGGGGTCGTTCGCCTCGCGGGCTTCGATGATGATGTTGTTGACGCCCAGCTGATCGATCATGGCGAGCATTTCTTTTTCGACGCCCGCCGTGATGGAAAGCATCGCCACCACCGCCCCCACGCCGAAAATCATTCCCAACATGGTGAGAAGGCTGCGCAGCTTGTGGACCAGGAGGCTCGAAAGCCCCATGTAAAGTTCAGGCAGGTACCCGGATAACATGGCTATTTCCCTTTGCCGGCAGGCGCCGCGCCTGCCCCCGGCATACCCAGCGATTTCGGGGAGGAGGACTTGTCGCCCTTGTCGTTCTTCTTGGCGAACGGATCGTTCAGAGCCACCTGCTCGTCCGGCTTGAGCCCTTCGGCCACCACCATCACCGATTCGCTGCGTTTGGCGATCTTGATGAAGCGCTCTTCGAAGCGGTTCGCGGCCGGATCGAGGACGTAAACGAACTGCTTGCCGGCCTTCTCGAAGACGGCCTGGGTCGGGATATGAATGGCATCGGGGATCTTTTCGACGATGATCTCGACGTCGGCGAGCAATCCGGGCCGCAGGAGCACTTCGAGCTGGTTGTCTTCTTCCGGAGGCAGCGGGAGCCTGGCCTTCTCGCGATCGGCTTCGGTAAAGCCGGCGATCAAGGCAGGCGCCGCGGGCTCACCGCCGCGGGGTCCGCCGCCCTGGCGTCCACCTCCGCCCGCGCCGCGTCCGCCGCCGCCGCCGGTTCCGGCTGCCTGCGAAGCTTCCCGCAGTTTGGTGAAAATCTTGTTGCGCTGTTCGGCGGAGAGGTCCTGCATTTTCTTGCCGCCCATTTCCTTCTCGACTTCCTTTTTGGCCGCCGCCGGCAACTGTTCCAGCATGCGAGTGAACATGGCGGCGCGCTGCTCATCGCTCATTCCGGCGCCTCCGCCAGGGCCGCCCGAGCGGCCTCCCTTACGTCCCCCGCCACCCGGTCCGTCGGCTTCAGCGCCGGCTCCCGCTCCAGCCGGAGCGCCGCCGGGAGCGCCGCCCGGCATTCCTCCCGGAGCCGCCATGCCTCCAGGCGGGCCACCCGTTCCGCCGGGTCCGCCGGGGCCACCAGGACCGCCCGGACCCGGAGTCGCGGCGGAAAAATTCAGGGGCGCCTTGGGCGCTTTCTTGGCATTTCGCTCTGCCGTCTCCAGCACCCGGGCGATCTGTTCGGGCTTGGCGCCGAGGCCGGTCATGAATTCCTTCATGTCGACCGAAAAGAGGACGTCGAACTTCTTGGCCGGATCCCCGCCGAACGGGTTGGCGGTGGCGGTTCCGCTCATGCCTTTGATCTTGCCGTGGAAGGTCTTGTCGGGGATCGCGTCGAGCACGAATTTCACTTCCTGCCCTTCCCGCAGATTGGCGCGATCGAGCTCCCCCACCTTCGCCAGGATCTCCATTTCCGAGAGGTCGAGCACGTCCGCCACCGGGGCGCCGGGCTGCAGCGTGTCGCCTTCGCGGATATCGGGCACCTGCTGTCCGAAGCTGCCGCTGAAACTGCCGCGGTTCTGACGAACCGAAACCAGGCCGGTGATGGGTGACAGCACCTTGGACTGGGCGATGCGTTGTTTCTCCCTGCCCACGTCGATCATGCTCTTGTTGCGTTTCTCCTGCAGAACGGCGAGCTCCGCCATGGCCTGCTCCTGGCGGGACTGGATATCGCTTTCAAGCTGCTTCAGACGGCGGCGCGACTCCTCCAGGTTGAGCACGTTCTTCCTGGCGTCGATTTCCGACAACAGCTCGTTGCGCTTGACCTCGAGTTCGGCGCGGCGGACCGAGTATCTCGCCTTGAGCAGCTCGACCTGGTCCTGGTTGTGGCGCATCGCCAGATCCGCCTGCGCCTTCTTGATCTGCTCGTCGATCTGCTCGACTTCGAGCAGCGCCTCTTCGAGAGCCGTGCGGCGCTCGGAATCGTCGAACTCGACAATGAGGTCCTTTTCCTTGGCCAGCGAGCCCAGGGGCGCCAGCTTGGTGACCTGCACGGTGGAATAAAGGTTGGGAGCGGTCAGCGTGGCCGAGCGGACAGCCCGCAGCTCGCCGCGGGAGAATGCGCGTACGATCACGTCACTTTTTCGAACCTTGGCGGTAGCGACGGGAAGCTGCCGCTGGGGCATTTTGTCGAAATAACGATAGCCGCCATACGCCGCGCCAAGCACAGCCAGAACGAGCACACTACGAAAGATTACTTTTTTCATGCTGACAATTCACCGAAGGGCGCCCGGGGACGCCGGAATCCCTATAGTTTCTTCTTGGCTCTCTTGGCGGCTTCCGCCGGGCTTTCGAGCGTCACCAGTTCGCCTTCCTTGAGACCGCCGAGGACCACCAGGTCTTCCTCGTTGCGCCGTCCGACTTCGATGGGACGGGTGATGAACTCCTGCCCTTTCTGGACGTAAACGGCTGGTTTACCCTTGAGAAGGAAGCTGGCCCGTGAGGGGATAAGAAGAGCGTTCGCCTCCCGTTCGATAATGATTTCGGCCGAAGCGCTCATGCCCGGGCGCAAACGCGGATCGAGGTTCTTCAGCGTAGCCCGGCAGGGGAATACCTTGTCGGAGGAGCCGAAACCCTTGTAGATCAGGGCTGCGATCGGACTGATCCAGTCCATTTCGGCGATGAACTCCTTTTCGGGAATCGCATCCACGCGGATCTTGACCTGCTGGCCCAGCTTGAGCCGCCCGCGATCGACTTCCTCCAGCTTCAGCTCGATGCGCATCTCGCTCAGGTCGGGGATTTCGGCTATCGCGGCGCCGGTCCAGGCGCGGTCGCCTTCCTTGAATCCGGGCGGGGATTGACCGAACGAGCCGCCCGACTTGAAATTGGGCAGCACGTTGACAATGCCGTCGAGCGGGGCTTTGATGACCATCTTTGAAAGGTAGGTCTTGGCCTGCTCCACATCGCGCAAAGTCTTGTCTTTCTTCTGGTCGAGGCGCTCGAGGTCGGCGGTGTGCGAAACCTTCCGGGAGGCGATGCTGGTTTCCACCTGCTTCTGCTCGCCCTCGGACACGCCGACCTGAATGCGGTTCTTGGCGCCTTCGATCTCCGAGACGATTTCCGCTTTGCTGGCTTCGAGCTTGGCGCGCTGAACGTTATACTGAGCCAGCATCAGATTCATGGCGTCCGCTTCGTCGTCGATGGTGTGGGACGCCTTGGTCTGCACGATTTCACTCTCGGCGGTACGGACCGTGGTGGTGCGCTCGAGGAGATTCTGCTCCTGCTGGGCAGCGTCGAATTCCACCACGACGTCGCCTTTCTTGACCGGCTTTCCGGACTCGATGAGTTTGACGATGCGGGTTTCCGG
>DATJFH010000036.1:0-26484 GCA_035495815.1 Bryobacteraceae bacterium | reverse complement strand
CTTCGAGGGAATGGCCGCCGCGCTTCTTGTATTCGGCGATGCTGAGCTTCTCCGGAGCCAGGGAGGACTCGTTCCGGATGGCGCGGGTGAACGCCTCGGCGTAGGATTCCACGCCGGCGCGTTCATCGGCCGGGAGGCGTTCCGGCCACTTTGAATCGTTAATCACTACCGTCCGCGGCTCGCGTGCGGGAACGGGCGGCTCTTCGAAGGTGCGGAAGCGGCCGCCGGCGAACGATTCCTCCAGGCCGCGCGAGCGCTCCCATTCGAGCACGCGGTCACGAAATCGCTCCGCCAGCGGGCGATTGCCCGGGGCCAAATTGTTCCGCTCCTCCGGATCGGCTGCCAGGTCGAACAGCTCTTCCCGGCCGCCGGCGGCCCACAGCACGTATTTGTGCGTTCTCGAGCGCAGGGCAACCCAGCGCTTATTCCCCGTCCCGAACTCGACGAAGAAGGCGTCCCGCGGCTGCGCAAAACCTCCTCCGGGCTTTGAGAGCAGGCTCTGTCCCTCCAGACGCTGGAAGTTCGACGGATAACGCAGCCCCAGACCGTCGATCATGGTGGGGAACAGATCGGTCAGACCCGCCGGATCGTCGCAAACGCGGCCCGCTTCGGTACGGCCGGGCCATCGCACCAGCAGCGGGACACGCATCGAGCCTTCGTAGGGGGTCGACTTATGGCCCAGGCCGTGGTCGCCCAACATCTCACCGTGATCGCTGGTGAACACGATCGCCGTGTTCTCCGCCAGTCCCAGCCGGCCGAGTTCCGCCATGATCCGGCCGACACCGTCGTCGACGTGGGTGATCTGCGCATAATAGAGAGCCTTCAGCCGCCGCAGACGATCCGGATCCTGATGCGCGCCGTCGAGCCTGGCGCGCTCCGACCAGGCCGGCGAGGGCAGCGATGCGAGGCTACGGGCGCCATTCACCGGCGCCGGCATCTGACGCCACGGGTACATCGACGCGTAGGGTTCGCAGGGAGCAAACGGCGGGTGCGGCGCGATCCAGGAGGTCCACAGAAAGAACGGCTGCTCGCCGCGATAGCGCTGCTGATCGCGCAGGAATTGGATCGCGCGATCGGCCACCCAGGTCGACTCGGCATGCTCAACGGGGATATCGCAGGTTTGCGGCTGCAGATACAACAGGTCGCGCAGACCCTGCGGATGCCGCTTCTTCACGCCGCGCGATTTCAGATACATCAGGTAATCGTCATCGACGCGGTGTTGGGGCGTCTCTTCCATGGTCTCGTGCCGGTGCAGCCCGTAGTGCCGGCCGGAGAAGTGCATCTTGCCGATGGCGTGCGTCCGGTACCCCGCTTCGTTGAACGCGTCCATGAGGGTGGGGAAGCGGGTTTTCGGGCCCGCCAGCGTTCCGTTTCCCGCGTACCGCGTGAGCCGCGACTGGTGACCGCTGATGAGCGACATCCTGGCCGCCATGCAGATCGGGGAAGGCGTGCAGGCATTGGTGAATCGCACTCCGGAAGCCGCCAGGCGGTCGAGGTGCGGCGTGCGAATGACCGGATTGCCCGCGGCGCCCAATGCGTCGTATCGCTGTTCGTCGGTAAAGAGCAGCAGGACGTTGGGACGGGCGGTCTTCGCGCCCTGACCGCGGGCGCCGCGCAGGGAGGCGCCTGCTCCGATACCTGCACCGAGGAAATTTCTGCGATTCATCTCAAAAGCTCCGCACACCCATGGACACTACGTCATCGACACGCAGCGTCTCCTTGACGACGAAGGGCTCGCCATACCTGGCTCCGATCAGATTGCCGTAGAACCGCGCGATCGCGGCCAGGCGCTCCCGGATCTCCTGTTCCGCCGGGAAGAGTCCCGATCCTTCCTCGACGGCGCCGTACTGCGAGCGGTAGCTGAGCAGCGCGGCCATCCGGCGCTCGAACTGCGCCGAGATATCCACCACGAACGACGGAGTCACGTTGGCATAGAGCGACGAGTACAGCACCTTCGACGGACGGTGCGGCTCGGTGTAGTCGTCGAGCTTCTTCAGTCCGGCCAGGAAGCAGGCTTCATAGGCCAGCTCGCCGGCGCGGTAGTGATCCGGGTGGCGTGCTTCCCAATAGGGGATAATCACGACGCGCGGCTTCAGCTCGCGGATCTTGACCGCCAGGCTCATGCGGGCGCCAAGATCGTTCTGCAGACGCGCATCCGGGAAGCGCATGTTGCCGCGCCAGCCTACCAGCATCTGTCGGGCAGCGAGCTCGGATTCGGCCAGCCGCTGCTCCGGCGTGCCGCGCGTCCCCATGTCCCCCGCCGTCAGATCCAGCACGCCGGTGCGGTAGCCGGCTTCCGCCATCTTGATCAGCGTTCCACCGCAGGTCTGCTCCACGTCGTCCGGATGCGCCGCGATCGCCAGCAGGTCCAGGCTCATGCGCGCGCCTCCAGTTTCTTCAGCAGCTCATCGGCCGTGAGCCGGTATTTGAAGGCTTTCTTTCCGTCGATGGCAATCACCGGAACCTCTTCGTTGTAGAGCCGGCGCAAATCGGGATTGGAATCGATATCGAGCTCCTCGTATTCGAAAGGCGCGCGGCGCCGGGCGGCGGCGATGGCCTGCCGCGCCTCGCCGCAGAGATGACATCCGCGCCGTGTGTAGAGCGTCACCTTCACCATGGCAAATCGCGGCGCCGCCGATAGGGCTCGCGCGTTCCAAGTATATTGATCAGGACCATGCCCGCGACGAATCCGCCGATGTGCGCGAACCAGGCCACGCCGCCCTGCGAAACCTGTGAATAGCCGACGCTGCCGATCCCGCTGAAGAACTGCAGGATGAACCAGTAGGCCAGAATCAGCGCTGCCGGAATCTCGATAGTCGTAAAAAAGAAGAAGATCGGAATCAGAGTGACGATGCGCGAGTGCGGAAATTTGATCAGATAGGCGCCCATCACTCCGGCGATCGCGCCGCTCGCGCCGAGTGTCGGCACCCGTGAATCCGGACTCACCATGTACTGAGCCAGCGACGCGGCCACTCCGCACGCCAGGTAAAACAGGAGATACTTGCCGTGACCGAGTACATCTTCGACGTTATCACCGTAGATCCACAAGAACCACATGTTTCCGATCAGGTGCATCCATCCTCCGTGCAGGAACATGGACGTGACCACCGCCGTGAACCGGAACCGGTCCGGCGTAAGCGCGTACTGGCTGATAAAGTGATTCGTCGAGTAAGAGTCGAGCGACAGCATGTAGAAAAACACGAGCACGTTCGCGAGTATCAGAGCCACCGTGACCATGGGGGTGGTGCGGCTCCGGATCAGGTCGCGCAGCGGGATCATGACGACGCGCCCGTTCCCCGCACGGCGAATTCGGAGCGGGAGCGGCGCTCGGCCCGCTCCATCAGGGCGCGCGCTTCGGCGGCATTGCGAATCCCTCCGCGGGCGCCGAGTGCCATGCAATTGAGGGCCGCCATCGCATTCGAAAAATCCAGCGCCTCGCGCATGGGCATTTTCTGGAGCACGGCATAACAGAATGCGCCGTGGAACACATCCCCGGCCCCGGTTGTGTCCACGCAGTTCACCACGAACGCCGGCGCGTAGACGAACCGGCCGTTTTCGAGAGCCAGCGCGCCGTGGGCCCCGAGCGTCATGGCCGCGACACGCATTTTGTACTCCGACTGGATCATCTCCAGCGCCTTGAACGGATCGCTCTGATTGGTCCACTGCACGGGAAATTCGGAGCTGGCGATGAGGTAATCGACATGCGGCAGCACGCGGTCGAAGCCGTGGTAGATCGTATCCACGTCGACAGTCACCGGAATGCCGGCGTTCCTGGCGATACGGGCCGCGTGCTCCACCGCCGGCGTATCGTGCCCGTCGATGTGTAACAGCCGCGCGCAGGTGATCTGCTCGGGCGCAATTTCTTCCGGCGAGATGCGGAGGCAGTCGTCGCGCCGCCAGAGCACGGTCCGCTCGCCCGTGGTCTGGTCGATGATGATGTACGCCGACTGATTGGCGCAGCCCGCGCGCACCTGCACGTGCTCCAGATCGATGCCGGACGCCCGCAGGCTCTGAATCTGAATGCGACCCCGCTCGTCATCGCCCACGGTTCCGATGTACTTGGCTTTCAGGCCGAGGTTGGCGCAGGTCACCACGGCGCTGGCCACCTGCCCGCCCGGGCTGAGGATTTCCTGCCGGAACGGCGCTTTACCGGCATAGGCCGGAAAGTGGGGCACCACAAGGAGCGTATCGGTCGCGTTCAAGCCGACGCCGACCACATCGAATTGGGCTGCTGAGTTCATGGATAAACCGGTCTCACTCGATCGTCGGCCTTCAGAGGCCGCTCGACGGGAAGGGCCACCGAGTCGCCTTCCTGCAAGCCGCTTTTTACCTGGGTGCGAGTCGCGCTGCTGGCTCCTGTTTCGACCTTTTGCCAGGCCACCCGCTCGGCCTTCAGGACCAGCACGCCGGTCTCCGGGCCATCACGCCGGATTGCTTCCTTTGGAATCGTGAGGGCGCCGGGAGCGACATTCGTGCGGATCTCGGCCGTCACGTTCGTGCCGGGCACCAGTTTCCCGTTGGCGTTCTCAATGGAACAGAATACTTCACCTACCTGGCGGGTTCCAAGCGCGATCACTTCGGCCGGGAGCTTATCGACTTCGCCCTTCCAGGTGACGCCCGGCAGCGCGTCCCACGTGATCGTGACCGGCTGCCCGACGGCCACGCGGCCCAGCTCAGGCTCATCCACGTAGACCCGCACACGCAGCGAGCTCAACTGTCCGATGTTGGCGATGAGGTCTCCGGCGTTGAGGTAAGCGCCGGGTCGGGCTGCCACGCTGTAGACGACTCCGGAAATCGGCGCCCGGACCACGGACTGGCTGATGCGCCGGCGGGCCTGCGCCGCCGCTTCCTGCGCCCTCCGGAGCTGCGCTTCGGCCACCGTCTTATCATCGGAGGTGGTAAGCGACGACTTTTTCTTGGCCAGCGCGTCGATTTCGATCTGGAGCTCGGCCAGCTTGTTACGCGCGATCTCCACTTCAGCGCGAGTGGCGGCGTTTTTCTTCACCAGGCGCGCCAGGGCGTCGAACTCCTGCTGGGCGGTCTGTTTCTGGAACTGGAGCCGCCGGAGGCCGCTCTCGATCTCCGCCAGGTCCGTCCGGCGTCCTCCCCGCTCGATCACCGCCAGCTGCGCCTGGGCTTCAGCGATCTCGGCCTCGGCCTTCGCCAGGTCCGGAGGCGCTCCGGCCAGCCGCATGACCGCGATCTCGGCTCCCTTGGCGACCGATTGACCGCTCTGCGCGTTGAGCCGCTCCACCAAGCCCGCCATCTCGGCCCGCACCGATTCCCATGACGAGGGTTCCACCTTCCCGTTAGTGGGGAGCGTGCTCACCAGCGTCTCGCGAACGACTTTGGCGAAGGGCACGCTCGGGATCTCCGGCTGGCGTCCGTACTGCCAGGCTGCACCGGCGAGGAGGACCAGGGCGATCGGAATCAGAGCCTTCTTCAAAGCGCGCTACTCCCGTTCCGGGCGCAGTAATCGAACAGGAGCTGCCATTCGGTCCGTTGCATCTCGAGAACCTGCCGGGCCAGCGCGGATTCCGGCTGGCGGCGAGCCCGCTCGCAAAGCTCGACGAACTTGACAGGATCCCATTCCCCGCGGCCGTCATGCGCCGCGAGTCCGAGCCCGCTTCCCGCCTCGGCCAGTTTTGGGAAGATGGGATGAGAGCCGGCGCGATGAAACCAGTAGCGCGCGTTATCCGGATCAGGCTCCTGGCGGTGGACGATGCCGTGCCAGTAGGAGCCGTCCGCGGAATGGATCGACTGGGCGATTTCGTGCGCTTCGTCCCGGCAGGAAAAGTACAGATACAGCCCGGCCAGCGCGGCCCGGGGCTGGCGGGCATGGGGGAAGAGGGCTTCAGCGGAGGCAGTCTGAATCCGCGCCCGCGCTTCTGGCGAAGAGCAGCTGCCCGACGCCAGGGGCATGAGGCGTTGGCCCTGGCCGTCCAGCGACAGGATGCCGGCAACGGCGGGGCCGTATGCGGTTGGATCGAACTTCATGCGACAATCCCATTGTCGCAAGAATGAAGAACAGGTTTTTCAAAACACTTCATGCAATGCCCGCCTGACATACAGGATCCGGCAACCGGCAAAACGGCGTTGGTTCTGTCCGGCGGAGGCATGTTCGGGGCCTACCAGGCTGGGGTCTGGAAGACGTTGAGCGGCGTGATCGTCCCGGACATGGTGGTCGGGGCTTCGGTGGGCGCCCTGAACGGCTGGTGCATTGCCGCGCGGATGTCCGCCGCGGAGCTGGAGCAGCGATGGCTCGATCCGCGGAGCGGCGATCTGATGCGCTACCGCATCCCCCGATCACCGTGGGGCGGGTTCATGAATCCGGCCGCCCTCGAGGCCACGGCAAAGAATCTGACCAGCAGCCTACCGCGTTTACTGGACTTCGGAGTGGCTCTGATCGAGCTGCCGCGGATGCGCCGCAGCATCGTAGTCAACAACGCGGTCACCTGGCGGCACCTGGTGGCGACATGCTCGGCCCCAGTCGGATTCCCTCCCGTGCGCATCGACGGCCGATGGTATACGGACGGCGGACTGCTCGAGCCGACCCCGGTCTGGGCCGCCGTGATGATGGGGGCCACGCGAATCATCGCCGTCAACGCGTCGCGCTTCATTCCGCTGCCGGGAGTGGCGCTGGGACTGCGGATCATCCGCCGTCTGGCCCGCGGCTCGGGCAGTCTTCCGGCGGAAAACCCGGGTGGTCCGGAGATCGTGATGATCACGCCGGAGCATCCGTTCGGGAAGATGCTGGAGGGAGCCGATTGGCGCGAGGAGCGCATCCGGAGCTGGATCGGCATGGGAGAGCGCGACGGGGTCGCGGCTCTACAGGCCATCGGCCGCTGGCCGGCTCCGGCGCGCCGTTGCGGATAAAACACTTTCTTCTTACAATGTTCTGAGTATCCTCATGGCAGCCTATCGCATTTATCGAATCAAAGATCAAGCCGCCCAGCAGTTCCGTTGGGCGCCGCACGTCTCCGGCTCGAGCGAGATCAGGAGGAAAGACTACGAGGAGGGCGCCTCGATCGAAGCAGCCAACGAATACGCGGCCTGGCAGGCTCTGCGGGAGGCGGGAACAGCGCTGCGGGTCGGCGACCTGCTCGAAGCCCCGGGCGGCGAGCTGCGTATCTGCAAGTACGTCGGCTTCGACGCGGCCCAATGGATCGTGCCCGAGGTCAAGACAGGCCTGGAGTCGGCTCCGGCAGCGGCGGGTCCCGCGCAGGGCTCGTGCGAAGCGGTCTGAGCGGCGGGCTTTTGATATAATCGTCGCAATCACGGAGAACACATGCGGGAACACCGGCTGGGCGACATCATTGATGACTATTGCGTGAAATGCAAACAGATCATGAACCATGCTGTCGTATCCATGCTGAACGCCGAACCGGCCAAAGTCCGCTGCCGGACCTGTCACTCCGACCATGACTACCGGCACGAGCAGGCGCCGCCGCCGAAAGTGGATCTGAGGAAGCAAGCCCTGTTTCAGGAGGTACTCGTGAAGGTCGACCCGACAGCCACCGCCGCCGAAGACCTGGCCGCGGAAGCAGCGCCGAAGAGCAAAGGCCGCAAAGCGAAGAAGGCATAACGCAGGGCCTTTTCGAGGCGCCGGCGTCCCAAATCCTCTATCAGCGGCTCATGTTCCGATTCAGAAACTCGACCAGCGCTTCCTTCTCGTCCGGGTCGAGTTTGCCATTTTTGTTTTTGTCGAACATTCTCGCTGCCTGCTCCAACAGCTTCCGTCTACCCAGTCCCGCAGGCTCGCCGCCTTCCTCCACCATCTGGACCATGCGGCTGGTGGCGAACGCCTGGCGGAACGGCCGCTCGTCTTCCGGACTCGGCAACATCACCTGCAGGAACGCCAGCGCCATTTCATTGGTTGTCTGCTCGCCGAAGGTCACGCGGCGCGGCGGGCTCGAAGGATTGTGAGGATTGGAGGCCGAGTTGTCATAGATGTACTTCATCTCGACTTTCGTGCCCTTGAGCAGCCTGACCGGGTCCGCGTAGCGATACTGCCCCTGCCAGTTGAAATCCCAATCTTTAATCCAGATCAGAGGGGTCACGCTGCCGTCCGGAAGGCGCGCGTCCACTTTCATTTCCTTGCACAGATAATGCGCGTGAGGCGTGATGCCGATGAGATCCACGTCCTGGGGAATTACCAGGGAATCGCGCACTTCGTAATGCGCTTCTCCAGCCGGAATATCGATGCGCCGCGTGCCTGTCAAAAGGCCGCTCAATCCCTTGGTAGGCTTCTCCGTAAAAGTAAGGCCGACCGAGGACTGATCCATTTCCGGCTTTCCGGACGGATGATAGTGTATCTGCATCACAAGGTCAGAACCCTTTTTGATGGTGGTGGCCACGCCGTCGGGCAAAGGGATGGCGCTCGCTCCGGGAGCCCATCCGCCCAGACCGGCGCTGGGAGGAATGCCGGGACCGCCGAAACACGGGTAGCCCGGCTCGGGAGTGGCCGCGTCCAGTTCACGCGCCGATCCGCTCGTATCGAGGAAAAACAGGGCATGGTGCACGACACGCCGGTTGCCTGCGCGGAACTCGACCGTCCGCACGTACTTGTCCGAATCCAGATTCAATGGAATGACGAAACACTGGAATACATCACGGCCTTCCGCCGGGGCATGAAACGGTTTTGCAACCGTGACTTCCATGTCGGGTTTGCCCGCCTGCCATCCTTCCGGAAAACGCGGCGCAACGGGCTTGTCTTCAGGCCTGCCCTCCGGCGCGCCGGCCTTTGCCCACTGCCGCAGGAGGGCGATCTGCGCGTCGGAAACTCGACGCTCATCCTGAAAGTGACCATAACCAGGCTCCGCCTTCCACGGCGGCATGGCTCGGGTTCGGGTGACCTCCGCGATCAGGCCGGCGCGTTTGGATGCGTCCTGGTAAGTCAGCAGCGCAAACGGCGCGACTTCGCCAGGACGGTGGCAGGAGGCGCAGTTCCGGTGCAGGATCGGCGCGATGTCCTTGTTGAACGTGGGCGCCGGCGAGCCTGGCAGAACTGAAACAGCGAGCAGCGCAAGAGCGGCTAACTTCATAGGATCGTCTCTCTATCTTGCGCCAGGCGCCGTAGCCCGGGTTCCGAAGAATCGTAAATCTTTGTAACGGCGGGTAAACTGGAGGAACCATGAAGCATTACCTCCTGTTCCTGCTCGCGCTGGCGGCGGTGGCGGCAGAGTGGCCCCAGTTCCGTGGTCCCTCCGGGGGCGGCGCCGCGTCGGGATCCCCCCCGGTCGAGTGGAACGGCGAGTCCGGGAAGAACATCCTGTGGAAGACAGAGATCCCGGGACTGGGCCACTCGAGCCCGATTATCTGGGGCGATCGTATCTTTCTCACCAGCGCCGTTCCGGCTGCCGGCGAGTCCGCGCTTAAGCTCGGTCTCTACGGCGACGTCAAGCCGGTGGAAGGCGAAGGGCCGCAGAGCCTCGAAGTCTACTGCCTGGACCGAGCGTCCGGTAAGATACTCTGGAAGCGCGCGGCCTACGACGGCCAGCCGAAGGTCAAGCGCCATCCCAAATCGACGCACGCCAATCCGACGCCCGCCACCGATGGAAAGCACGTGGTTGTCTTCTTCGGTTCCGAAGGGCTGTTCACCTACGATCTGAACGGGCAGCTGCTTTGGAACAAAGATTTCGGCGTGCTCGATTCCGGTTATTTCCGCGCCCCGGATGCTCAATGGGGCTTCGCCAGCTCGCCGGTGA
This sequence comes from Bryobacteraceae bacterium, assembly GCA_035495815.1. Classification (GTDB taxonomy): domain Bacteria; phylum Acidobacteriota; class Terriglobia; order Bryobacterales; family Bryobacteraceae; genus DATJFH01. Next base: position 16,777 of record DATJFH010000036.1, on the reverse strand, counting down.
TCCACGACGGCGTGGTCGTGATTCAGGCGGACGTGCAGAAGAACTCCTTCGTGGCAGCTCTCGACGTGGCGACCGGCAAGGAACTATGGCGCACGCCCCGGGAGGAGGCGCCGACCTTCAGCACGCCCGCGGTTGTGCCCTATACGGCCGGTGGACGATCTCGCTTTCAGGTGGTAGTCAACGGATGGAAGCACATCGGAGGCTACGACCTCAAGACCGGCAAGGAACTCTGGAAGCTGAAGGGCGGAGGCGACATTCCCGTGCCTACGCCGGTCTTTTCCGACGGCCTCATCGTGATCACCAATGCGCATGGCTCGATGCGGCCGATCTACGCCATTCGTCCGGACGCGGCGGGTGACATCAGTGAAACGAAAGCCGGCGTGGCCTGGTCGCATGATCGCGCGGGGAATTACATACAGACACCGCTGCTGAGCGGCGGGCTCGGTTATTTCTGCTATGACAACGGCGTACTCAGCGTTTATCAACTCGCCACCGGAGAGAAGGTGTACCAGGAGCGGCTGGGCTCGGGGACGTCGGGGTTCACCAGTTCGCCAGTGGCCGCCGGAGGACATCTCTTCATCACCAACGAGGAAGGCCGCACGTACGTTTTGAAGCTGGGATCCCGGTACCAGCCGGCCGGTCAGAACGATCTCGGCGAAACCGTCATGGCGACGGCCGCCATTTCCGGCGACGTAATCTATCTGCGCGGGCGAAAGCATTTGTTCGCGGTGGGGCGAAAAAACCGGTAGACGTATTTTTCCGCGCAAGCGACGCCGCCGGCGGGCGATTACCTCGAATTCACCACATCTCGAGCCGCGCGTCGTGGATGGTAATCCCCCGCGCTGACAGCTCGTCCAACAACTCCGTCACCGCCGGAGACATCCCGGTATCCCCCGGTACGATCACTGCCCATTCAAGATTCTCCCGGAACGCTCGGGAGACGATCCGCCATTGATGGAGCCCGGGAGGTGTTGCGGCTCCGATCCGGATCAGGGACCAATGCCGAACGAGCGCAAGCGCGGTCTCCCGGTCCGGCAGCGGACCGTCCGTAATGAAATGGTTGTCGCCGTGAACCAGGATGCCTATCGTGGCGGCCTCACTCGAGTGGATATCGCTTTCCAGCCATACAACGTTTTCAGGAGAGTCGTAAGTACTTGGCATCAGATTCCTGCCCTCGGGAGCCGCAGAAAGTCGATTTTAACTTAGGAGAATGCTACGAGTAATAGGGTTTAATGACAATTTATCTTTTGTAGTACCGATGATAACATTCGGTCATGATGGAATTCAAAAAACAGAAAGGCCATCTGGACCGCGGCTTTGTCTTACTCTCAATGGGTGTTTCCGTCGTGGTCCTGCTGGGAATGCTGGGGCTGGCGCTGGACCTCGGACGAACGTTCATCGCAAAGAATGAGGCGCAGGCATTCACAGACGCGGCCGCGCTGGCGGCGGTTTCGAAGCTAAACGGCACGTCGGCGGGCATTACCGCTTCCGAGGCAGCGGTCACCAACAGCACGAATCGATGGAACTTCGCAACCCAGGCATTCAGCTCTGTGACGACCGAGTTCAGCCCGAATCAAAGCACGTGGTACGACTCGGCCAGCGCACCGATCAACTCGAAATACGTGCGGGTTACGGCCCCCAACAACTCCGTCGCTATGTCCGTGATTCGCGCCGTACCGGGAGTAGCGTCATCGATTACGGTCGCGGCCAGATCCGTTGCGGGTTCCGAGCCGCCCACTTCCTACAGTCAGGGAGTATTCCCGTTCGCACCCATCGCCCACGATTTGAACGACACCACGAACTGGGGATACAGTTTTGGCGACGAACTCACGCTTTTGTGGCCATCGAGCATCGGCAGCAACGGGGAGTCGGCAAAACTCAACAATCTGTGCGCCTCGGACCGCAATCAGGCGGCGCTCGATGCCGTGAAGGCCGGCATTACATCCGACCGCGGATATATCCAGGACTCCAGCGCAGACGCCATTGCCGCCGCAATTGAAGACGACCACATGGATTACACGGTCACTCTGAATGAGTCCGTTTCCCGCACGGGCGGCGTAAAGACGACAGACGTCTATCAGAGCTTGCAAGCGCGGGTCAATCAGGATACTCAACCGAACACGGTTGATTACACCGGCTACCTGAATGGCCATTCCGATACGCCGCTGCGGCGAAAGGTAATTGTCCCCATCATCAATGACGTCTTGGAAGGGGCCGGGCACAGCGTGGTGAAAGGCTTCGCGTATGTATTTCTTCCGGCCAGCCAGCCGCACAACCCGAACGATTCGAAGTGCGCCACTTACATCGGACCGGCATCGCTTCCTGGAGGCAACCTGGGAAACGGCTCGAACTTCCTGAGGTTAATGCAATGAGATTACGATCGCGGTCGCAAAAAGGGAACGCGATGCTCGAGTTCGCTCTCTCGGCGGGCGTCCTGATTCCCATCATGGCTGGAACCTTTCAATTCGGCTATGGAATGTACACATACAACAAGCTCCAGAGCGCGGTCAACGATGGAGCGCGATACGCTTCGAATCGCACGTACCGTACCCTCCTCGGCGCCACCGACACCGACAAGGTGAAGCTGGCGATCAAGAATATGGTGGTCTACGGTGTTCCTTCACCGGCGAACGGCGCAGTGCCTTTGGTGAATGGGCTGGGGACGGGAAACGTAGACGTCTCTTTTGCCACGACGAGTGGACTGCCGACTTCAGTAACGGTGAAACTCAACACCTTCACCATCGACACAATCTTCACTAATTACACGATCACCGGAAAACCGGTGATGACATTTCCTTATGTAGGACGTTATGCGCCTGAAGAATCAGAACCCTGACCGGCCGAGCGCCGGGCTTACAAAAAATGGAGAGCGCGGCCAGGCCATTGTGGAATGCGCCCTCATATTGCTGGTCTTTCTCGCGAGCCTGATTGGCGCGATAGATTTCGGCCAGCTTCTATTCAAGCACCAACTGCTGGTCGAGCGGGTACGCGCCGGCATACGGTGGGGATCGGTAAATGCCTGGGATGGGACCGGCGACCAGATCGCGAACGTCGTCCGGTATGCGAGCGTCACCGTCCCCGAAGGAGGGACGCCCTTCCTCGGCTTGACGCGAGCAAATATCCTTGCCGTCCATTCGGCAGGATCGATTTCCGATCCCAATGACGAACGGCTCACCGTCTCGATCGTGGACTTCGACTTCAATTTCCTCTCGCCCTGGATCGCCAAGACCTACCGCGGTAATTATGCCGTAAGGGAATCAGCGCCACTCTTTTACCGGCCCTGACGCCTTGACGGGCTGAGCCGCCGGCGGGCTGGTTGTTTTGCCAGGGCGGTACGCTGCCGGCTGGCGCGTCGTCCGGACAAAAGGGCGATAAAGCGGACCCTCGCCTATCGCACATCACGACGGAAGCGCTGCCCGAGCTTTTGGCCGTAATGGATTGATCCGGGTTGATGGACTACCATGAATCATGTATCACTACGATCCGGAAGTGGCGCTCGAGGAATTAGTTGAGGATGCGATTCTGCCGCATCCGGTGAATTTGCGCGACATGATTGTCCGGTCGAAGCTGAAGCCGGACCGGGCTCTGGCGCTCAACCGCAGTTTTCAGGACTACCTGCAAGCCTTCGGCGAGTTGCAGAAGATGGTAAAGCCTGTGCTCGAGGAGTTAGCGAAGACCGAGCGGAAGTGAGGTCAGCGCTTGGGCGCTTCCTCGCCTTTACGCCGGAGCGTGGGCGGCTTGCGCTGCGTCTTGGGGTCGGAGGCCGCCTTTTTCTCTTCCGCCTTCTTGGCCTCCAGATCCTTGGGCTGCATGGCTGATTCGATTTCGGCCTTCTCCCGTTTGGCCTTGTCTTGCACCTGCGTCGAGCGGGCACTCAGATCTTCTTCGGAGAGCTGCAGGCTGTCGGCGGTGGTTTCAATGGCCTGCTTCAGAGAAAATTCGTAGCGGCTGAAATCCGCCGGGCGCGATTCCTCGAACTTCTTCAGGATGGGCAGCATCTCCTTCTCGGCCTGGGCGACGGCGGCCACGCCCTCATCGACCTCGACTTTGCGTTTGAGCGCGTCGTCGGTAACAGTATCGATCGCTTCGATGATTTTGCTGTAATCGTCCAGCGTGTCGTGTATCAGGGCCGAGCGGCCGGGCTTCTTCGAGGCGAACATCTGCTTCAGCAGGTCCAGCCGCTGCCGCGCGAAATGGACGTAGAGCTTGAGCCGTTCGTTCGGCTCCTGAGCCGTCCGGACCTGGTCGGCTTCATCGGCGGTGAGAAAGTCCCGCTGGGCCATGGCCGGGAGCGACAGGACAAAACAGAGAAAAATCGCGTGCGTTTTCATTTCTTTTTCCCCATCATGATCCCCTGTAAGAGGCGATCGTGCGCGGCCTGGACCTTCACCTTGAGTTTCTCCAGCATAGGCCGGTCGTCGAAGTTCATGTCCTGACTAAAAGACTCTATTTTCCGGAGCAGATCGCCGGTTTTTATTTCCGCATACTTGAAATGCTTGGGGCTTTTGATCGGATCCTTGTGAGTGTCCTTCAACGAATTCTCGGAGAGGTCTACGGCCTCCGCCACTTCGTCGAGCAGAGCGGAGGTTTTCTCCAGTTCACCAGCGGAATAGGCCTGGCGGCTGGCCTTGAGGGACTTTTCGGCTAAATCCAGCGCCGCGCGGGAGCGTTTTTCCAGATTCGGTTCGGCGCGCACCAGGGCCAGGTCCGCCGCCAGCGGCAGGCAGCACAGCAGCATGAAGAGCAGGACTCTCATCGCTTGCTCAACTCCTTTTGGATGATGCGAACCCGCTGCCGGGCCTGAAACTCCTCATCCGGATACTTTCCTTCGGCCACGGACAGAAATTTCTGATAATTTTCCAGGGCCGGCTTGTATTGCTTGGTCTTGTCCAGCATGATAGCGCGAAAGAAGAAGTGAGCGGGCGTTTCGCCGCCGAGCGCCTTCACTCTGTCAAGTGCGGCCAGCGCCTGCGGAAAATCGTTGAGCAGAATCAGCATGCCGGCCAGCTCGCTCCACGCCTCCCTCGAATCGGGCTGTTTCTGCGTGGCCGCGAAAAATTCCCTGGCCGCGGCGCCGTACTGCTTCTGATCCCGCAACGAAGTTCCGTAGATCATGCGCAGATTGTAATTCTCCGGATCGCCCGCGACTGCCCTGGCGAGCAACGGCAGCGCCTTGTCCGGCTCTTTGTTGAGCCGGTAGGCATGCGCCAGGGCGAGGGCATTGGCGGGGGTCGGGCTCTTTTGAATTACCTTTTCCAGCCGTTCGATGGCCTCAGGGTATCGTTTAGCCTCGATCAGCAGTTCGCCCAGCCGCTCCTGCGCCACCGGGTTTTCGGGAAACTGCCGGTAGATCGAAATGGCATCGTCCGGCTGCTTGTTCGCCTCATAGAGCGACGCCAGTTCCAACAGCGAATCCTTATATGACGCATCGAGTCCGGCGGCTGCGCGGAAATGCTCCGCCGCTTCCGGCAGATGCTTCTGACGGGCCTGTGCCCGCCCCAGCCCCAGTTGCGCCGCCGCCGACTTGGGGTCCAGTCCGGCAGCCACTTTGTAATTGTCTTCCGCCTTGGCAAAGTCACCCGAGGCGAGCAGCGCGTCCGAGAGATAAATCCTGGGACGGTACTCCTTGGGCTTCTTCTCCACCGCGGATTGCAGATAGGGGACAGCCTCGCGCGCCTGCTTCTGCCCGACCAGCAGGATGCCCAGATTCAGCTCGGCTTCGTAGAGGCCGGGCTTCAGCTCGAGGGTCTTACGGTAAACCGGAATCGCTTCTGCCGGCTTGCCCAGCAGGCTGTATGACAAGGCGAGGTGAAAATTGGCGGCGTAATCGCGGGGGTCGGCGGCCACCGCCCTGGCGAACAGTTCGGCAGCCTCCTGGTATTTCCGGTCTTCGAGCGCCTTCAACCCCTCGGCCGTGAAATCGGGCGCAAGGAAGAAAAGGAGCGGAATGAGCGCCCACATATTTCGAGTTTAGCGCCCGCCAAGAGCCAGCACTGCCATACGCCCGTCGGTGACGAGCTTGTCGCCGGTCGCGTTCATGCATTCCTTCGGAACCGCCGGGCGGTCAACGAGGGCCACCGAGACCACCTTGCCGGTGAAGGTCAGGTCCGAGACGACCTTGGCGCGCTCGGCGTCGATGTTGGAGTCCACCCTGTGGATAAAGGTACGATTCTCCTGGGAGAACTCGATGCCGGTGTCGTGCGTGGAGGAGGACACCCAGACATCGCGGCCCTGCCACTGCTGGGGCCTTTTCCAGATGCGCAGATGGTGCCGCATGGCGAAGGTGTTGTTCTGCTTCTGATAATTGAACTCCGGCGGACGGCCTTCGAGCAGCAGCGTGGACATGGGCGCTTCCTTGTAGCCGCGCATTTCCGCGATGGCCTTGAAAGTCTCGAGGCTGGAGTTGGGATTCAGAGCGGCGGCCGTCACCCAGCCGGCAGCTTCGAAGGCGGATTCGAGCTCCTGCTGCGATCCGATGAACATCAGGTTGGTAATGTCCGATTCCTTCGGTGGCTTGGCAGCCACGGTCAGGAACGGCTGAGCATTGACCAGCGCCTGCAACTCGGCCTCGGATTGAAACGGCTGGAAAGATACCTGGATGCCGGGTATGGCGGCCGGATCGACGATGACTTTGGCGGTGAGCTGGATGGTCATCTCGACGCCCGGTTCGTAGACGATCTCCGAATCGGTGGTCTTTACCACGGCGTTCTTGGCCAGCTGCAGAATCTCGGCGAGCCCGGACGCCCGCTGGCCTAACTTCGTCAATCCCTGGTCCATTCTGGCGGAAAGCGTCTCCGCGGCGAGGATGCCCTGGATCGCGCCTTTCTCGTCCACCGACTCGCGCGCATTATCGACCGCGGTGACCTTAGCGGCCAGCTTCACGCTCTTGTTCGCTGCGGCGACCAGTTCGTCGAAATGCAGGTCGAGCACGGCGCGTTTGTCGGCGGAAGGGGAGGGCTGGGCCTTCTCCACTTTGCCGCGCACAACGGCTCCGAAGGGTATGACGAACAGCTCGCCGGAGAGGACCGGATTGATGACCACGGCTTCCACCGGGTCGCCATGCCTGGAGGCATTGCTGGCAACTTTGGTCTTGAGGCGTATTTCGATGGTGGTCCCGGCCGGCAGTTCCGCCGCCGAAGCAGGGCCGATGAGCATTAAGATTAGGGCCAGGACAGAACAAACCCCGCTGCCAAACCCGGCGAAGATTTCGCTGCCGGAATGGCGGCGCGCGCCTGCACCGCGTCGGCAGGTGGAAACACCGGCCATCTTGGCGCGGCAGGCTGTGGAATCGGAGGATTTTGATATCTGGTAGGTCATCCGCTGGTGTGCTACCCTTAATTCTATCCTCGTTTCAAGGAGTCCATTATCCATGGTTGGAAAGTTCGGAATCCGGCTGCTTGCGGCCGCTTGCGCCCTGTTGGTCACAGCCTCTGCCGGATTCGCTCAGGCGAAAATTGCGATCATAAACCTGCAGCGCGCCGTCCTCGAGTCAGCCGAGATCAAGAAAGCATCCACGGAGCTGGAGGCCAAGTACAAGCCTCGCCAGCAGGCCATCGAAAAACTACAACGTGAGATCCAGGGGCTTCAGCAGAACCTGCAGAGCAATGCCGGAAAGCTGACCCCACAAGCGGAAGCAGACCTGACCACGCAGGGACAGCGCAAGCAGCGCGAGCTGACCCGTCTCTCCGAAGACCTGCAGGCGGACGTGGAGCGGGAGCGGAACGAGATTCTCGGACGAAGTTCACAACGCATGCAGGAAGTGGTGAAAAAGCTGGCGGAAGAGAAGGGTTTCGACGTGGTGGTCGATATTTCCAACACCGTCTACTTCAAGCCCGCCCTGGAGATCACGACCGAATCCATCGCAGCCTACGACAAAGCGCACCCCGCGAAGTAGAATACGGTTAGGAGGCGCGCATGGCTGGCTATCTCGACCGTTACGGTGAGGGGTACGCGGAGCGCGCCAAACGCCGGAAGCTCGTCCTCATTGCTGTTGTTTCGATGATCGTGGCGACCGCAGGGCTTTACCTTGCGCTCCACAATCACCGGCAAAAAGCTCAGGTGAGCCAGTTCATCCAACTGCTTCAAAAGCACGATTACAAGACGGCGTACACTCTCTGGGGCTGCTCGGATACTAAGCCCTGTCCCGAGTATTCATTCGACAAGTTCATGGAGGACTGGGGCCCGAAGAGCCAATACGGCCAGATCGCGAGCTTCGATATCGCCAGGAGCAAGGCTTGCGGCAGCGGCGTGATCGTGACGGTGGAACTGGGACAGAAGCAAGAACGGCTCTGGGTGGAAGGCGATCAATTGACGATCGGCTACTCGCCGTGGTCAGTCTGCCCTGCCCGCTGAACCGCGAATCTTAACAGCCCGGCGCCCCGCGTATGGGCGGCGACTCCAACGGCTCAAACAAAGAATGGCCAATTTCTGCAACTCCTTTGATTCCTGTGCGGTCACCGTTGCAAAGGAGTTGTCCCCGGCGCATTCACCTGCGATAGAATTTGAAAACCATGCCGTTGACTCGACGATCCTTATTGCAGACTCTCGCTGCCGCTCCGCTGGCCGCTCAAGGGCGGAAGCGGCCGAATGTGCTCTTCTTTGCGGTCGACGATCTGAATACGCACCTCAACTGCTACGGATTCAAAGCCGTCAAATCTCCTCATATCGACGGGCTGTCGCAGCGCTCCATGCGCTTCGAGAACGCTTACTGCCAGTATCCTCTCTGCAACCCGTCGCGCTCGTCGCTGCTCTCCGGCAGGCGTCCTCCGCGGACGAAAGTCTGGAACAATTCCACCTGGTTTCGCGAAACGATGCCCGACGTCGTCACGCTGCCGCAACATTTTCGCGAGAGCGGTTATTTCACGGCAAAGACGGGGAAGATATTTCACGGCGGCCTCGATGACAACAAGGCTTGGGATATCGGGGGCACCCCGCTCGTCGTGCAGCAGCCGCGCACGGGCAAGGCCCAGGCGGACCGTGAGAAACATGCGGACCGCTGGGTCGCGGTGGACGGCGAAGGGGAGAACGAGCCCGATTACAAGACTGCCAACGAGGCCATCGGTCTGCTCGGCCGGAAGCACGACAAGCCTTTCTTCATCGCCTGCGGGTTCATCAAACCGCACGTGCCGTTCATTGCGCCCAAGAAGTACTTCGATCTTTACGATCCCAAGCGGATGGAGCTGCCTCCGGATTTCGCGCCTAACGTGACCGGAAAAGGGCCGGCGTACCGTCCGAATTTCGACCTCTTCATCCATCGCGACTCCCCGGCGCCACTGGCCCGCGAAGGCATCGCCGCCTATTTCGCCGCCATCTCCTTCATGGACGCGCAGGTGGGCCGCGTGCTGGCGGAACTCGACCGGCTGGGGCTGCACGATAACACGATCATCTCCCTGTTCGGCGACCATGGCTGGCATCTCGGCGAAAAGGGCATGTGGTCGAAGCAGTCGCTGTTCGAGGTGGGAGTGCATGCGCCGCTGATGATCTCCGCGCCGGGCATGGCGAATGCGGGGAAAAGCTGCGCCACCCCGGTCGAATTCGTGGACATCTATCCTACTTTGTCGGAGCTCGCCGGCCTGCCGGCGGTGAGCGGGCTCGACGGCCGGAGCCTTACGCCGCTGATAAAGGATCCCCAGGCGAAGTGGGACAAGCCGGCGTACACGTATCAGGTACGCGGCCAGATCCGCGGCGTGACGGTGCGCACCAGCCGCTTTCGATATACCGAGTGGGATCAGGGAAAGGCAGGCACGGAACTGTACGAGGAGACGAACGATCCGGCCGAGATGCGAAATCTGGCGGCCGATTCCAAATACTCCGCGGCCGTCCGGGAAATGAAGGGGCTGCTCGCCGGCCACCAATGGTGACAGCCCGCATCGGAATCATCGGGGATGACGACCCACGCGAGCCGGAAGGGCGAGTCCGTCCCTACTCGACGCGGACGCCCATCGTCTTTTAGCCGAATGCGACGGCGTCTTTGCCGCCGCCGCGCCGTACCGCAGCATGGAGGCTATCGAGCTTCCCGCCTGAAGGATGACCGCCCATTGAAGTTGCCGGTGCGAGTCCGGTTATCGGGCAGACTTACGAAACGCGATCCGGATTTACTGGGTCGGGATATTTACCGCAGCTCCCGCGATCCAAGCCGCTGTCAACTGAATCGCCGCCGTTCCGGCTGCGACGCCGTCAGGCACCCGAAAATCCACGCGATAGGTGTCCACAAGGCCCGGCCACCCAATTTTGTTTATGACGTCTGCCGGCTGTCCATTCACCGTCACATCGACTGGTGAATTTACCTCTTGCGTTGCATCTAACGGAAAGGACTGGCCAAGGTCGATGCCGGGGCGTGTGGGGCCCAGGCCGGTTGCTCTGATGATGAGGACTTCGCCAGCTTTAGCCGGCTTTACAGTAGTAACCGGCGAGAGGTCCGCATGAAAAACGGCCGGTCCGCTCGCCGTAGCGACAATTTCCGGTCGAGACATCGGGATCAATTGCATCACAAGGGAAGCTTTTCCGCCGCCGTTAACTCGCCGTTGGGCCGGATCTTCTCTCACGGAAGCGTTGCGATTCGCCACAATCAGACCACCGCCCGCAGCCTGTCCTCGCACTCCGACGAATGCTCCGCTCCCACCAGTTATCGCGAAGTTGCCAGTTGTTCCAGCAGGCGCTCCCGGCGGTGTACTTCCACCATCGAAGCCCAACGTCATGATGGAACCTATTGGGGCGCCGTCGAGCTGTTGGATTTCAACGATCCGGTCAACAACGTTTGTCCGGACAACGTCCGCAATCGCCTGTCCAGCCGAAGCGCTCGTCGTCAGGTTGACTACAACCTGCCGGGTCAGAAAGACGCCCTTCGCAGGCTTACCATTCACCGCTACGACGTCAGCCAGGAGTACATATGTGGCGAATGTTGGGATAGCTTGACTGACCGGAGTTTGAACGGTCGCGAACGCCGGGATGTCGACGGAATCGAACACATACCTGACTCCGTTTTCATACTCGACTCGCAGAATTACCGGCGGCCCCACTTGCGCCAGAGATAGAGAGCAGGTCACGGCGAAGAGCGCTGCGGCAATAGCGATTTTCCAGTTCGACGATAGCATGGTACCTTCCCTCCTTTATCGCCGATAACTGTATCACAACAACAGATTCGGGCGTCGTGCTACTCTGCGGCCCGGCCGGAGGCCAGATGCGATGTTGCCGACCAGCTGGCCGTTCTACTTTTTTATACTCATCGCGCCTTGATTGCGCTCACCAATCGCTTCGCGTTCGAACAGGCTGACCGCCAGCGACACACCACGCTTCTGGAATGGTTCGAGAAGTTCGGCCAGGTCTTTCACGCTGCGGGTGAGCCGGTCGAGTTTGTCAATGATAACGACATCTACCTTCCAATCATCCACCGCGCAAGAAGCCGCTCCATGCCGGGCCGATTCAGGTTCTTCGCGGACTCGCCGGCGTCAACAATCAAATCAATGATTTCTCCGCCCTGCACGATAGCCATCACACGGATCTTCGCTCTCCCGGGCTTCGACCGGCGTCGTACCTATGGGGACTATCTGATTTGAGAATGAAACAAATCTAAAAATACCTACCATGGCTACCAAGGGTCCCCACCGATCTACCGCAACGTCTTGCGAAAAGCCGGGTGAGAACGCGGGAGCCCGTCCGGACCTCCCAGATAGGAAAATGCACTCCTTGTTGTCCGAGATACGTCAACAAAAAAGGATCCCATGGGACAATGCCACTGAGCGGCACTCTTTCTGATCAGCAAATCGGCTAGCCGGACCGGGAGGGCGATTTGGACCTCAAATGGACCTCACACCGGCAGCACCTCACACCGATAACCTGCATGTATTTGAAAGGAGTGGTGGGCCCGACAGAACTCGAATCTGTGACCTCTACCGTGTCAAGGTAGCGCTCTAACCAACTGAGCTACGGGCCCGTCTTGGTGGGCGAATCCTGATGATAGCACACCGGTCCGCTACCGCCGCATCCACCTGGATGACCGCTTTTCGGATAGAATCAGAGTTGCCGTGCCACGCGAGGGAATGAAATTTGGCTAGCAGCAGCGCCCTGCAGGGCAGGCACGTCGCGATCTATCCCGGCTCCTTCGATCCCATTACCAACGGTCATCTGGACCTGATCGAGCGGGGCGCCAAACTGGTGGACCGGCTCATCATCGCCATCCTCAGCAACGACGCGAAGCAGCCCTTGTTTACCGTGGAAGAACGGATGGAGATGTTGACCGAAGTGGTAGGCCGCTTTCCCAACGTCGAAGTGGACTGCTTCAACGGGTTGCTGGTCGATTATGCGGCGCGGAAAGAAGCCACCGTGATCCTGCGCGGCATCCGGGCGATCTCCGATTACGAGTTCGAGCTCCAGATGGCGCTCATGAACCGGCGGCTGGCGCCGAATATCGAGACGGTTTTTTTGATGGCGGGAGAAGCGTATTCTTACATCAGCTCGCGCCTGGTGAAGGAAGTCTTCGGGCTGGGCGCCGATATATCCGGGCTGGTGCCTCCTTCGGTAGAGGCGCGGCTCCGGAAACGAAAGGGCATATGACAGGACAGATGGAAATAGCGGAACGGATCTCTTCAATCAGCGTGTCGTCCACCATGAAAGTGGCTGCGGACGCGGAAAAGCTGCGGACACAGGGCGTGGACGTGGTCGACTTCGGCGCCGGCGAGCCGGACTTCCCCACGCCGGACAACATCAAGCAGGCGGCCATCCGGGCGCTCGATCAGAATTTCACCAAGTACACGGCCGCGGGCGGAACCGCCGAGCTGAAACAGGCGATCTGCGACCGGCACAAAGCCGACTTCGGCACCGACTACAAGGCCTCCGAGTGCATCGTATCGGTCGGCGGCAAACACGTGATCTTCAATCTCACGCAGGCCACCATCAATAGCGGCGACGAAGTGGTCATCCCGGTGCCGTTCTGGGTTACTTACAAAGACGTCGTAAATTATGCCGGTGGGAAGTGCGTGTTCGTGAACACCGACGAGGAGAACGGTTTTACGATCACCGCATCCATGATCGAAGCAGCGCTCACGCCGAGGACCCGGATGATCCTGATCAACTCGCCCTCGAATCCGAGCGGCGCGGTTCTGGATCGCGGGGAATTCGAGAAGATCCTTCATATGTGCGTGCCGCGGGGCATTTATCTGCTGACCGACGAATGCTACTGCCACTTTCTCTACGAAGGCTCGCCGTTTTCCATCGCCTCCATTCCTGGCGCCAGGGATACGGTGCTGGTGGCGGGCACGATGTCGAAGACATATGCCATGACGGGTTGGCGGGTGGGCTTCGGGCTGGCGCCCGCGCCTCTGATCGGCGCCATGACGAAGCTACAGAGCCACTCCACTTCGAACCCGACCTCGATCGCGCAGAAAGCCGCCGTCGAGGCGATGCGCGGGCCGCAGGACTCGGTCCAGACGATGCTGGCCGAGTACCGCCGGCGGAGAGACTTCGTGATCGCCCGTCTGCGGGCGATTCCCGGCGTGCGCTGCGCCGAGCCCAAGGGCGCGTTTTACGCGTATCCCGACATCTCCACGGTATTCGGCCGGAACGGCATCGGCAACACCATGCAGTTCGCCGAGAAGCTGCTGTCGGAGGCGCATGTGGCCGTGGTGCCGGGAGAAGCGTTCGGCACCGGCAAGCACGTGCGAATTTCCTACGCCACGTCGATGAAGGAGCTGGAGCGCGGACTTGAGCGCATCCACAAATTCATCGCCCCCTGACGGCCATGGGCGCTCGACAACCGATCCGACTGACGCCGGAATTTCACGAACGGGTGTGGGGCGTGACCGACCTCTCGCCGTGGTTTCCCAGGGCCGCGAAAAACGGTGGCCCTAAACTAGGCGAAGCGTGGTTCACGTCTCAGCCGCCGTTGCCGATTCTGGTGAAGTTTCTGTTCACGTCGGCGAATCTTTCTGTGCAGGTTCATCCGGACGGAGAGTGCGGAGTAGGCAAAACCGAAATGTGGCGGATCCTCCGCTGCCAGCCGGGCGCGGTGATCGCGCTCGGCTTCACAGAGCCGATCCCGGCCGACCGGATGCGCTCGGCCGCCCTGAGCGGCGAAATCGAGCGGCTGCTGCGATGGGTTCAGGTGAGTCCGGGTGAGACCTACTTCATACCGGCCGGCACGGTGCACGCCATCGGCGCCGGAATTACGATTTGCGAGATTCAGCAGAACTCCGACATTACCTACCGCCTTTACGACTACGGCCGTCCGCGGGAACTGCACCTGGACGCCGGCGTGGCGGCTTCCAATCCCGATTCCTGGTGGCATCCCGGCCCCAGCGCGGAGAAGGAGTTGCCCGGGGGGTGGAAGCGTCTGGCCGGCTGCCGTCATTTCGCCACGGACGCGCTGCAACTCGAGGGCGGCATGGAATACGATCCCGATCCCACCCGGCTCGAACTGCTCATCTGCGCGGAAGGCGAGGGACGGCTGAATTCGGAAGAATCGGCCGCCGGCGACGTCTGGCTCCTTCCTCCGGGAACCGGCCGCGTCGGGCTAAGCACGGCCGGCGCGATGTCACTGCTGCGCACGTACGTGCCGTCAGCCAATTCCTAATTCATCCACGCGCTCGAGGGGTGAGCCGCAGCGCCGGCAGATGAGGGCGGAGCAGTCGCCGCAGACCAGCGGATCGGTGACCGGCTGCTCGCAGCGCGGACAATAATATTCGTAATCTTGCGGGCTATCCGGCATGTCTTTATTGTCAGCCGCGGTAAAATGAAAAGCATAGTGAGGCTCTGGGCAATCATTCTGCTCGCCCTGCTGGCGGGCTGCAAATCCGAGCCGCCGCTTACCCCCGCCATCGGTGAAGGTTTCGTTGGCCCGGCCACTCTTCGCGTTCGGCAGGATATCGCCATTCAATCCAAAGTGGTGGCCACGGTCTCTCACGGTCAGCGCCTGGAGATACTGCAGCGCCGCCGCCGCTTCATCAAGGTCCGGACGCCGCTCAAGGTGGAAGGCTGGACCGAAGAACGGCAGTTGATGACCGCGGAGCAGTTGGGGAACCTGCGGAGCTTGAGCGAGCATTCGAAGTCGGCGCCCTCGCAGGGCGCGGCTACTACGTACGACGTGCTCAACGTGCACACCGAACCGGACCGCCTGTCGCCCAGCTTCCTGCAGGTGAGGGAAGGAGAGAAGGTCGAGGTGATCGGCCGGCGCGTGTCGCCCCGTTCGTCTCCTCTTCCCCCCAAGCCGGTCGTCCTGGCCCCGGCTCCCAGGAAGAAGAGCAAAAAAACCAAGACCAGGAAGGCCGACGAAGTGCCGCCGCCGCCCATGCCGCGCGCGCCGAAACTGCCCGACGACTGGCTGGAGCTCTCGGCCGTCGGAACGGAGGAGGAGGAAGCCGAGGAACCTCCACCGGTTGCGCCGACGCCGGTTCCCATGGACGACTGGAGCCTCATCCGTGACGCTGCCGGCCGCAGCGGGTGGGTGCTCACTCGCCGCCTGGTAATGGCGATTCCGGACGAGGTCGCGCAGTACGCCGAAGGCCGGCGTATTTGCGCCTACTTCTCCCTGGGGTCCACCCGCGACGGCGAAAATGTGAAGCCGAGCTGGCTTTGGGCCACGGTGGAGCGAGGGCTCGAGTCGCACGATTTCGACAGCATCCGCGTGTTTACCTGGAGCTTGCGGCGGCATCGCTACGAGACGGCGCACATCGAGCGGAATCTGAAAGGCTTCTTTCCTCTGCTCACTCATCCGGTGGCGGCGCCGAAAGGTCACGGCGACTGGGGCGAAAAAGTGCCCGGCTTTTCGGTCCTGGTAGAGAAGAAGGACGGGCTCCGCTATCGGCGAAACTATGCCTTCTTCGGCAACCTGGTGCGGCTGTCGTCCGAGGAGAGAGCGGACGCTCCAGCCGGCCTGTCCCTGGCGCAGGCGAAACAACCGGGTCCCGCGCCGCAGGCAGCTGTGGATTCCGAGTCCGTGTTCCGGAGCATGAAACGCAGATTGATCGAAATGAGCCGCCGGTACCTGGGGATTTGAGCCTCGAAGGCTACCGCGCGGCCCAATTTCGGCAGCCATACGCCTCGGTTATGGCCTACACTGAATCCTATGCGGATTCGACTCGGGTTCCTTTGCGCCTTTGCTTTGCTTCTGCTGGTTGCTGCCCGCAGCCAGACCTCCGCCGCCCGCGAACTGGCGCCCGGGGTGTTCTTCTGGCAGGGCGACCACGTAAAAGGAGTGCCGGCGAACTGTGTCTGGGTCGTGTTCAAAGACTACGTTCTGGTGGTTGACGCCAACTTCCCCCAGGGCGCCCAGGAAATCCTGCCGTTAATCCGGCAGTCCTCTACGAAGCCCATCCGTTTTCTGTTCGACACGCACTGGCACGGCGATCACACCGGCGCAAATAAGGTGTATGCGGACGCCGGCGCCACCGTCGTCTGCTCCTCCGCCTGCGCCGAGGAATTACGGACCAAGGGCGCCAAAGCCCGGGCGCCGGCCGAGCCGGCTTCCATGTCCTTCAGCGATCGCATGGTCTTCGACGACGGGACAAAGCGCGTCGAGCTGATCCGTATGGGACCGGCCCACAGTAAAGGCGACGCCGTCGCCTACCTGCCCAAGGAACGGATCCTTGTTGCGGGCGACCTGTGTGTCAACTGGAACTGGGGCAACAACGTCGGCGATCCGGACGCGGACTACGACGGCTGGCTCCGCGCGCTGGACGAGCTGGCGCGATGGGACATCCAGACGCTGATTCCGGGTCACGGCGCTCCAGGCGCAACCGGGACTCTGCGCGGCCAGCGCGCCTATCTGGCCGACATGCGGGACAAG